>CANJOS010000007.1 GCA_947476015.1 Comamonadaceae bacterium
ATCATGGCAGGTGATCCTTCATTGGCTCGCGCAGAAGCAAAGGGCAACATCAAAGGTGACATGTTCTCTTGCCCCGATGGTCTGTGGGTAGACGGACGAGGCCTGATGTGGATTCAGTGCGACATGTCCACCTCTGCCATGGGCAAAGGCGACTTGAAGAATTTCGGCAACAACATGATGTTGGCTGCCGATGTGCAAACTGGTGAAACTCGCCGCTTCTTGGTAGGCCCTGCAGGCTCTGAAATTACGGGCGTGACTGAAACACCGGATGGCAAAACCATGTTCCTCAACATTCAGCACCCAGGCGAGCCCGCCAGCGAACAAAATAATCCAGCCAACCCACGGGCCATTTCTAACTGGCCAGAGCAAAAATCAAATGGGCGTCCCCGGAGTGCTACCGTCGTGGTTCGTAAAATAGATGGCGGCATCATCGGTACCTGAGCACCTTGATGCCAAATAATTACCTGAATCCTACGCGGTCTAGCATTTGTTGAACTTTGATTTGGTTCATCCCAACGGCACTGACCGGTAGAACTTCACTTTTGAAATGACCACCCGACATGGCTTTCAGTGCAGGATTGTCAAAGCTCACACCTTTGGCTGCGGGCCATTCATTGTTGCCGTTTGCAAAATGATTTTGCGCAGAAGCGCTGGCCAAATATTCTAAAAACTTGATGGCGTTTTCCATGTTCTTTGAATTTTTTGCAACTGCACCGCCTGCAATATTCAAATGCGTGCCCCAACTTGCTTGATTCGGGAAAATCACTCCCACTTTTTCTGCCAACATTTTTTCTGCTGGATTGTTGGATCGCATGAGCCTGCCCAAATAGTAAGTATTGGTGATGGCCACTGCACACTCGCCAGAAGCAACGCCTTTAATTTGATCAGTGTCACCGCCTACAGGATTGCGGGCCATGTTGTTAACCAAACCTTTGAGCCAAATTTCTGTCTGTTGAGGGCCCAAGTGTTCAATCATTGCGCCAAACAAACTGAGGTTGTAGGGATGCGAGCCCGATCGAATACAAAGCTTGCCCTTGAATTGTGAATCGGCCAACTTCTCATAAGTGTCGATGTCACTTTTCTTGAATTTCATCTTGTCATAGACAATCACACGAGCGCGGGTTGACAAACCAAACCAAGAAATACCGCCGCTGTCTGATCGCTTTGCTCTGAGATTTTCTGGAATCGCTTGTTCCAAGACTTTGGATTGAATGGGTAAAAATTGCCCATCAATTTCTGCACGCCATAAACGTGCGGCATCCACCAATAAAATCACATCGGCTGGGGAAGCTGATCCTTCCGCTTTGAGTCGTGTCAGGATGCCAGCATCATCCGCGTCCACGCGCTTGATTTGGATGCCCGTCAGTTTTGTGAAATCACTGTACAAAGCTTCGTCTGTCGGGTAATGACGAGCTGAGTAGACATTGATCACAGCCCCTGACTGTTGCGCCAAGGCAGTGCCAAAAAACACAGACGCAAAACTCAAGGTGAGACATGCGCAAAAAGTACCGCATGCCATTTTGTTTACTTTATGACTCATTGATGGGTAATTTGATCTTCAATTGAGCAAATTCTACATCAAATACGAATGATTCCTATTTGTAACTGGAAATCATGAAGTTGAATTGACCTCTCCAGCGAAGGTCACCACATGGTCCACTTCTGCGCGGATGCCAATGAGTTCACCCAATTTGTGATCATGATGACTGGGAACATGCGCCAACACTATCTCCCCAGACTGGAGCTTAAGTGTGTACAAAAACTCAGACCCCCTGAAGGCTTTCCGCACAATTTCAGCTTTCACTGGGGCTTCATCGTCATGAACAATGTCATCGGCACGAAGGAGAACATGACACTCCTCCTCAAGTTGATCTTCAGGGATGAGCAGGATGCTTTCATCAGATAAAACACCCAGGACCGTTTGCACCTCAATCCGACGGTTCACCATGCTGCGCAAACCAGGAATGAACACACCATGCCCAATGAATTCAGCAACAAAACGCGATGTGGGTCGATGGTACAAGTGATAAGCATCATCCCACTGTGCCAACTGCCCCTCATGCATCACGCCAATCACATCACCGATGGCAAAGGCCTCCATTTGATCGTGTGTGACAAAAAGCGCTGTGGCATGAGCGGCTTTGAGAATGGCCCTGATTTCAATGGCCAATCTTTCCCGCAGATCGATGTCTAAGTTTGAAAATGGCTCATCTAACAAAAGGAGATCGGGTTTAGGCGCTAAGGCTCGAGCCAGAGCGACGCGCTGCTGTTGTCCGCCGGAAAGTTCATGAGGGTATCGATTTTGGATACCTTCAAGTCCAACCAATTCCAAGACTTCCCGAATACGCGAATTTTGTATCTCTAAGTTTTGTCCGTACAAGCCAAATGCGATATTGCGTTCCACTGTCAAATGTGGGAACAAAGCGTAATCTTGAAAGACCATGCCCATTCGACGTTTCTCAGGCACCTCTGTCCAACCCAATCGACTCACCACACGATTTGACAATTGAATATGTCCTGAAGCCACGGGCTCCAACCCTGCTATAGATCGTAAAAGCGTGGTTTTTCCGCAGCCAGAGGGCCCAATGAGAACGCCAATTTGACCTGCCTCTAAGTGAAGAGACACGCCATGAACCGCAGGCTTGGGATTGCCCGCGTAGCGCACATCAATGTTGGCAAGTGTCAGGAACATAGCTTGAATTGTAAGGACAGCTTAAACCCCCCTCGAATCTAGGCTTGTTATCCCTCCTTACAATGCTTCTTTGGCAGTGCTTTTTGATTCAGGCATTTGCAACCCTCAGCCCACCTCATAAGACACCCTTCATGCACGCTTCCCGAATTCGTTCGGTTTTGTTTAGCCTTATTGCAATTCTGATATGTTTGCCCATCGTGGCACTGGTCAGCGCGTGGCTAGAGTGGAACGAAACGTCTGCGCAAGTTTTGTACGAACTTTCTCAAACCGTCTTGACAGATTATGTCGCTGCGAGTTTGTTGCTTTGCGTGGGGGTTGGCTTGGGGGTCACACTGCTTGGCACCGGCACTGCAGCCGCTGTGACTTTGTTTAAATTTCCAGGGCAAGAATTTTTTGAGTGGGCACTGCTTTTGCCCATGGCCATCCCAGCCTATGTGGTGGCTTATGCCTACACAGACTTCCTTCAATTCAGTGGCCCACTCCAAACTTTCTTGCGCAATCAAACTGGCTTGGAAGGTCGCGTATTGCCTGAAATCAGAAGTTTGGGTGGCGCCATCCTTGTTTTTTCATTGTCTCTTTATCCCTATGTCTACCTGCTGACCAGAACAGCTTTGAGTGAACGAGGCGCCCATTTAATGGAAGCCGCACGCCTGCTGGGCGCACCGATGCGCCGAAGAATATTGGAGGTTGCTGTTCCCTTGGCTCGTCCTGCAGTCGCTGCAGGCGTTGCTCTGGCCTTAATGGAAACGCTGGCTGACTTTGGGGTTTCAAGTTATTTTGGTATTCAATCATTCACTGCAGGTGTTTACAAATCTTGGTTGATCATGGACAACAGAATTGCAGCCGCACAGTTGGCTACATTCTTGTTGGCTGTTGTACTCTTGTTGCTGCAAATTGAAAAGTCTGCACAAGCTCGAATGCGATTCAGCTCTTCGCTTACCGGGATCGGCTCTTCAACAGATGCTCAACCCGTCAAGCTCATGGGCATTCGAGGGTATGCAGTCAGCTTTGCGTGTGCTGTACCGCTCCTTTTTGGATTTGTAGCGCCAGTGCTACTCATGCTGAACCCGCTGCTCTCATCAGATGTCAATATCGCATGGAGTCGATTTCTCAATTGGACATTGAACAGCTTACAGCTAGGTGCTATCACATCTGTCTTAGCCGTCGGTGTGGCTTTATTGCTGACCTTTAATTTGCGCAGCCATCCAAATACTTTGACACGATGGGTCACTGTTTTAATTGGATTGGGATACGCAATCCCTGGTGCAGTGGTCGTGGTTGGACTCTTATTGCCCGTTCATTGGGTGCAGACGAAATGGCCGGACACGCAATTAGGTTTCTGGCTTACCGCCACAGGAATCGGTTTGATTTGGGCTTATTTGGTCCGATTTTGCGCCGTTGCACTCCAGTCAATTCAGAGCGGCTATGCCCGAATTCCGAAGAGTCTTGATGAGTCCGCTCGAATACTGGGAATCTCTGGGATTCAATTGCTGTCCCAAGTTCATACGCCACTCCTCAAACGGTCAATTTTTGCAGCCTTGCTTTTGGTCTTCGTAGATGTCATGAAGGAGCTTCCGGTCACGCTGGTGCTTCGCCCTCTCAATTCCGACACCCTGGCAGTGATGGCCTACCACCTGGCGCGGGACGAGCGCTTGGGAGAGGCGGCGTTGCCCAGTCTTGCGTTGGTATTGGCAGGCTTGTTGCCCGTCATGTTGTTGAGTCGCGCAATGAAATCCAATACCACCTGAGTTCATTTGACTGTGTTTGGAAAATAAGCTTCATTCGCCGCAAAAAATGGGCTTCAACAAGCGGACACTGGATGCATCAGATCTGATCGATGGAAGAAGTATTTTTCGGATCTTTACTCTCATCGTCTGAAATGGCAAATCTATCATTTGTTCTGGTATAAAAACTTGCACCGAATCTTGCAACAGGTCGATAGTCTTTCAGATTAACTCGCCATGCTTGCGTATCAATGAGCCCCTCTCTTGCTGCCAACCACTTGATGCGTCCAATGAAAACATACCGACTGGGGGTCTCAAGTTTCTCGTGAAGCACGCACTCAAATGCGATAGGTGCTTCTAAAATTCTGGGGGGCTTGACGGTCAATGACGGCGTTGAGGTAAGCCCTACTGCAGACAATTCACTCACTTCAGATGGAAATGCTTTACCGCAAGCGTGCATTTTTACCGCCATAGCCTCATCAGACATGTGCACTACAAATTCGCCATTGTGCAAAATATTGGCTGCTGTGTCTTTCAGTTGTCCGTCAAGAAGTCTGTTGATGCTGATCATCAAGATGGGCGGGTCTTCCCCGATCATATTGAACATAGAGAAAGGCGCAGCATTCACCACGCCGTTTTCCCCCAGACTTGTCACCAATGCGATCGGCCTTGGGACGATAAGACTGGCCATCAATTTATAGCGTTCATAGCTGCTTATTTGGTCGAAGTCGACTTCAGTCATATGTCAGGGAGCGAGTTTGAATCACGCATCTTAACTACAAAAGCAGCAGCCCCAATCACATCTGATTGAGAAACTGCTGCACTGGGATCTATTCCAGTTTGCTTAGAAGCGTTTAAACAATGACTTCTACTTTCGCGCGTTTTGCAACTGCGGTCCAAGTGCTGATTTGCGACTGAATCAGTTTGGTGAAATCATCACCCACAACGGGTGTTTTTCGAGGTAAAGTTTGCACCTCCTCCAAACGAGCCATCACATCCGACTTGGCAAGTAGTTCAGGAATGAGCGCAGTAATTTTTTGAGCAATAGGCGCTGGTAAATTCTTAGGCGCAGAAAGACCCAACCACTGCGAACCGGTGAGTGAGTTGTACCCCAGTTCAGCAAATGTTGGGATATTGGGCAATGCAGGTAAGCGATTGGGCGTTGAAATGGCAAGTGCGCGCAAGGAACCCGCTTTGAGTTGATTCACGTTGGTTGTGACAGGATCAAAAACACTGTCAATTTGGCCGCCCAACAAATCTTGCATGGCAGGTGCACTGCCTTGATAAGGCACATGGTCATGCTCGTTTGCTTGACCTTCAATTTTTAACAATTCGCCGTAAAGGTGATTGGCGGAACCAATACCCGAAGTGCCGTACCTGACTGGCCTCGTCTTGGCAGCGTTGATGTATTGCGCCAGTGTTTGATACTGCGATTGAGCACGGACAAGCAACAACATGGGCGCTTCAACCAACATACCCATGTGTGTGAAATCACTCACAGGGTCAAATGGCATTGTTTTCCGAGTTGCCGTTGCATAAATGTGAACAGAAGCGTGGCTGACTAAAAGCGTATACCCATCGGCTGGCTGACGCGACGCAAATTCAGTACCGATCAAACCACCCGCGCCCGCCCTGTTTTCCACCACAACTGTTTGGGAAAGAGCTTGTGACAAGTGAGGCGCTAAAAGCCTTGCCACCGTATCTACCAGTCCGCCTGGAGGATATTGACAGATCAGACGAATAGGCCCCTTTGTGGGCCAAGCAGCGGTCTGGGCATGAACCCATGGCGCGGCAACGGTCGACGCAGCAACTGCTAGTAAATCACGACGCTTCATACAGATTCCTTGTATTCAATGAATGAAAAAGTTAAGATTTAAAAAAGTTCGTTAAAACCGCAAAACTTTGAGCACAAAACATGCCCGAGAATGTCAATTTCCAACGCCCCAAAATAGACAATTGATCAACTCAATTGCACCAATTTAGACAACCAACGCACCAAAATTTGATGCACAAACCAAGTCCAATTCGTTTTCTCGTCATCAATCCAAATACAAATCATCTGACAACAAGGCGACTGCAAGAAGTCTTAACGAGTGGCGTAGCAGAAAATGTTCAGTTAGATTTCATCACCGCTAGTTTTGGAGCCGCTTATATAGCGTGCGAAGCCAGCCATGCCGTTGCATCCCATGCTTGTATAGCGGCTTGGGCAGAACACCTTCAAATGTCCCAAACAACGCCTAACGGTGTACTTATCGGCTGTTTCGGCGATCCAGGGCTTTTTGCACTTCGAGAAATTGCAGCCAGTCGTGTCACGGGACTGGCAGAAGCTTCATTTATTCAAGCATCAAAGCTGGGGCCATTCTCCATAGTGACAGGCGGTGAGCGTTGGAAGCCTATGCTTGAGCGGTTGGCAATGAGTCTGGGTTTCAGCGATAAGTTAAGACACATAGAAACCGTCAAGGCAACCGGTGCTGAATTGCAAGCCAATCCTCTAATGGCCATTGAGTATTTGAAAAAAGCATGTGAGCAGGCCGCTAAGGCTGATGTGAGATCAATCATTCTGGGCGGTGCGGGCCTGGCTGGATACGCCAAACAACTTCAAACTTTGATTTCAATGCCCTTGATTGACAGCGCAACCGCCGGCCTTGAAGTATTGATGAACAAACAGGTCCCTATGCCTTCACAAATTGAAAACGGTACCTATGCTCAATGGACTGGGATGTCGAACTCTGTTGAACGTCTAAGCCTGTCATCAAGCCCAGACTCAGCACGTTAAATCCACTCAGAGGAGGTGGCAGTGACAGAAGGGATCACATGCTGCGCAAACAAGTCCACCGATTTCATAGCATCATCATGCGCCATGTCGCCAAACATGAACTGGGAAGCTATGTAGTTGAGATGGCCAAGGCGAGCCTGACGTGTCAGTTCCTTGGCCACGGTCTCAGGCGACCCAGCCACGCCTTGGCCTGATTCGACCATCCCTGCAAAGTCTGTCGCCAATTTGAGACGTGCCGGTTCCGTACCATGCTTGCGCCAGAGTTTATAAAAACTTTCGTAAAATCGAGGCCAGGCGCTTTGAGCAATCTGCATCGCTTGCTCATCTGTTTCCGCCACGACGACGAATCGGGAGACACCGATGCAGGCATCAGTTCGAGCGGCTTCTCCGGCTTTAGCGGCCTCGGCTCGGTAACTCTCGCTGATCAGGTGGACCTTATCGATGGGGCCTCCGCAGATGATGTGGACGCCGTTTCGTGCAGGCCAGATCGCTGACTCAGCGTTAGCCGCTGCATACCACATCGGGGGATGGGGGAGCTGAAAAGGCTTCATGGTGAGAGGAACATCCTTGAAGGTCCAAAATTTTCCTACGTGATCGAGAGTCTCAGACGTGAAGCACTTTTGCACAATCGCGTATGACTCAGCGTAGGCTTGGACTGAGCTTTCCGGGGGGATGCCGTGCGCATCAAGCTCGTAGGGACTCGCCCCCCGCCCAATACCGAACTCCAACCTGCCATTTGAAAGGTGATCAAGCATACAAATCTCTTCGGCCAAGCGAAGCGGATGATGAATCGGCAAAAGGTAGACCAAAGGACAGAGGCGAATATTGCGAGTGCGCTGGGCCATTGCAGCGAGGAAAACCGATTGCGATGGCGCCATGTTGAGCGGCGTGGCATGGTGTTCACTTTGGTGGTAGCAATGAAAGCCATGGCGATCGTAGAGTTCGCCCAGTTGCATGCGCTGCTCGTACTGAATATTGAGCGGCCGCCCCGTGTCGTCCACTTGGTCAAAAATACCGTATCTCATTGTCGTAGGTGCGTTCATATTAGATTTGGACTCCGATCAACATTTCAACTTCACTGCGCCGCTGTTTGAGATCATCAGCGCTTCCTGAATAGACCGTTTGACCTCGATCCATGACAACGCACTTATCAGACAGTGCCATGGCCACCTCCAAATGCTGCTCTACGAGAAGGACGGCCATGCCATGCCGCAGAATCTCACGTATTGACTGAACCAGACTTTCTACGATCAGTGGCGACAACCCCTCGGTGGGCTCATCCAGCAACAGCACGCGAGGATTACCCACCAAGGCCCGGCCAATTGCCAGCATTTGTTGCTCACCTCCTGATAAAACTGCACCCAAAGACTGCCTGCGGTCTGCCAGGCCCGGGAAAACCTTAAAAACTGCAGCGGCATCCCATGGGCCAGTTCGTCGCCCTACTTCCAAGTGCTCGATCACCGTCAGGCTTTTAAATACTTCACGATTTTGAGGTACATAACCCAAGCCGGCACGCGCCTTTCGATAGGTGTCGACCTGTGTGATGTCATTGCCATCCAGAATGACTGAACCACCGTGCGTATTGGCTCGCCCCATGATGGCTTCAAAGAGTGTCGTCTTGCCAACGCCATTTCGACCGATGACTGACAGACACTCGCCAAAATTGGCAGAGATGGAGACCCCCTGAACAACCACTGTTTTGCCCCAGCCTGCATGCAAGTCACGAACCTCAAGCATGGTCTTTCACTCCCGTGAAACGGTCGTGGCCTGAGCGACCTAAATATGCGTTTCTGACAGATGCTGAGTTCATCACCTCTTGAGCTTTGCCTGAGGCCAGTACTTTGCCGGAAACTAGCACGGTCACATCGGCGCAGAAATCACGCACAAGTTTCATATCGTGTTCAATCATCAGGATGGCCATTTCTGCAGGCAGTTTGTGCAATGCGCTTAACAGGAGGTCTGTTTCCGTAGAAGGAATGCCCGCAGCAGGCTCATCAAGAAGCAAGACGCGAGGCTTGAGAGCCAGCACGATGGCGATCTCGACGAGTCGCTGCTTTCCATAGGACAAGTTTTCTACAGGAAGATCCGCCTGCGCCTGGATTTGCAGCTCGGCAAGTATCTCAAGGCAACGATCACGCTGCTCTCGCAAGCTGTGCATACTCTGCCATAGCCTGTCCGCAACGCCTGTGTTCTCGTTGACCGCCAATTGCACATTCTCTAAGACACTGAGTTTGGGAAAAAGGCTGGTAATTTGAAACGATCGAACCAGTCCCATTTTGACCCGGCTCTGAAGCGATGTTCGAGTGAGGTCGCGGCCAAACGACAAAACCTGCCCTGAGTCTGGCTCAATCGCGCCAGAGACAAGTCCAACGAGGGTTGACTTGCCTGCCCCATTCGGTCCGATCAGGGCATGTCGAGCACCTGCACCAAGCCCCAAATGAACCTCATTGGTGACTTGCAAACCCCCAAATGATTTGCAAAGCCCGCGTAATTCGAGTGCCAACATTGCAGTCATTCTGTGCGTCGATTCTGGAAGATCCGCGACAGAAAGCCCGCGATTCCACCTTTGAGAAAGAAAGTCACACCCATGAGTAACACGCCAATGACCAACATCCAATAAAAAGGATTCCACTGTTGCGTAACGTACTTGACGATTAAATAAACAGGCGCACCCAACAAGGCACCATAGAGACTGAAGGCACCGCCAAGAACAACCATCACCAACACATCAACGGAGGTCTCCAAACTGAGCACCTGCAAGCCAACAA
This sequence comes from Comamonadaceae bacterium, assembly GCA_947476015.1. GTDB lineage: Bacteria > Pseudomonadota > Gammaproteobacteria > Burkholderiales > Burkholderiaceae_C > Limnohabitans_A. The sequence continues at coordinate 9,961 of CANJOS010000007.1, forward strand.
AGGCCGTGTTCTGCGTCAACAGTGCACCGGCAATTCCAGCAAAGCTGGCACACAAAGCGTACATCACCACCAAACGCCGGAGAACGGGTGCGCCAAGCAAGCTCATTCGCAGAGGGTTCTCACGGATACCCACCATGGAAAGACCATAGGGAGACGACACCAAGCGACGCGCGAAAAGAAACACCACAGCCAGCCAAGTCAGGCTGTAAAGGAATTGAACATTGCCATCCAACGACCAGTTGAAAATGCCAAGAACGGGCTTGAAACTGACGCCCGTAAGGCCATCATCACCACCCGTGATACTTGTTGCCTTGTTTGCTGCCTCAAACACGATGACGGACAAGGCCATTGTCACCATCAAAAGCGGCAAGCCACTCAGGCGCAAAATTACAAACCCGATACCAATTGCAAGTACACCGGTGACTAATCCAGAGATCAGAACACCGCTGATGGGCTCTTGCCATCCCGCCAAAGCCAAGCGCCCAGCCACGTAAGCACCGATGCCGAAATACATCGCATGACCCAGCGAAATGATGCCAGCAAAGCCAAGCGCAAGACCAAAAGAGAGTGCAAACAATGTCATCACCAGCACAGAGGCACCAAACCCACGGTAATCCGGAAAGATAAAGTAACAAGCAAGCGCCATCAACCACCAAAGTAAGCCGACTCTGCTTCGCCAAAAATTATGTTGATTCAGTTCCATCTCCGTCCCTACTTCCAACCCATGAGCAGACCCTGCGGCCGCCATAGCACCAAGATGACAAGCAAGGTGAACACCGTAAAGGCCCCCAACTCCGGCACGAAGTAACGACCCGCAGTGTCTACCAAGCCCACCACCAAAGAAACGACCAATGAAGCTTTGATGTTGCCGAACCCGGACAGGGCAACGATGGTCAGGAAAAGCGGCAGATGTTTGAACGGATAAAGCGGCTCTAAGGGCAACATGCCTGCACCGACAATGCCACCGATGGCGGCCAAACTCGCGCCAATGGCGAATGCCACTGAAAAATACCAATTGACATTGATGCCTGAAGCCTTGGCCATGCTTTGATTGTCTACGCAAGCGCGAAGCGTGGCGCCGAAACTGGTGTGGTCAAACAACAACCAAAGGCTCAAAAGAATCACAAGTCCAGCGACCATCACGAAGACTCTGTAAACCGGAAACGGTCGCCCTAATACACTGACATTGCCTGACAACCATTCAGGATACTTTGTAGCAAGCACGTTGGGCCCGAAAGCGAAAGTCAGGAGGGCAATGAATGCAAAGCAAAAGCCAATAGTGGCAAGCACTTGCTCTAGCTCGCTCATACCAAAAAGCCAACGAAAGAAGACTCTCTCTAGAACAACGCCGATTAACAAAACGAGCAAGACTGCGGTGACTGCTGCAGCAAGAAAACCAATGTCTAGCAAAGCTGGGAGTTTAAACGCCAAGTAGCCGCCGAGTACGGCAAAAACACCATGCGCCAGATTGACAATCCGCATCAAGCCAAGTGTCAGAACCAGCCCGATGGAAATAACAAAAAGAACAATGCCAAAGCTGACCCCGTACAAGAGGATAAAAGTGACTGCCGGGGTCAGCTGGTCCATGGGAGTGCCAGAAATTAGTTAGCGAGAACAGGTGCTTTAACCGCCTTGAAGGTGTCCACGACGGTATTGCGCAACTTCCCGCTGACTTTGTCAATGCGTCGGATATGAATGTCCTGCACCGGCTCACGTGTTGCGGCGTCGATGGTAAGCGCCCCTCTAGGGCTGCGGATTGTCACACCGAGAGCAGCCTGATGAGCAGTTTTGGCATCGAACGGCTTACCCCTTTGAGATTCAATCATCTTGTAAATCAAGGCCATGCCGTCATAGGCGGAAACAGCGGCGAAAGTTGGGGACCGGTCATTACCGTATTTCTTTTTAAGGGCGGCAGTGAAGGCCTTATTTTCGGGATTGTCTAAGGACTCAGCGTAATACAGCGCCTGATGGAATCCGATGATCGAATCATCAAACAGGTTCAAATCAGCGTCCTCTGCCTCGCCCATGCCAATCACAAGATTTTGCTTCATCACACCTTGGGCTGCCAAGGCTTTGCTAAAGCTCACCGCGGCCGCACCCGGTGGCACGAATACGTCAAGCACATCGATGTCAGCGTTTTTGATGCGCTCGGCGATCGGCGCATAGTCGACTGTGTTCAGTGGCGCTCGCAATTCATCTACGATCTTGCCACCGCCAGCCTCAAAAGCAGATCGGAAAAACTTTTGCACATCATGCCCTGGTGCGTAGTCAGAGACTGCCACGTAGGCCTTGCGTTTGCCACTTTTCAAAGCAAACTGTGCAGCTGCAACTGCTGACTGCCCAATATTCTGACCCGCACGCACAAACAACTGCGACTGAGTCAGGAGGGTTGGCGAGGCTGCTACAAAAAGTACCGTTGGTGTATTCGTCTGGTTGATCACAGCTGAGGCAGCAGATGCGTCGGAGGTCAAATAAAAGCCCCCCAGGATGGACACCTTATCGCGAACGACCAACTCTTCAACCAACCTTCTCGCCGTCGCTGGATTAGGTCCCCCCATGTCTCGGAAAATGATTTCGACCTTCCGGCCGCCGACTGTATCACCGTTCAATTCGCGAAAGATTTCAATGCCGGTTCTTATCTCACGTCCGGGCGTTGCAAAAGGTCCCGTGTCATGGTTAACAATGCCGATTCGAATGGTCTCTTGCTGCGCAAGCGCTGCAATTGGCGCCAAGGCAGCGATTGTGGCCGTGGCCAAAAGTGTTTTGAGTAATTGTCTTTTCATGTAGTTTCTCCAAGGGCTAAGTTATTTCTTTAATCAATCAAAGGTCCAGAACGAGGACGGGTGTTCTGGAGCGGGAACAACAAAGGATGATGCAATTTCCCTGATTGCGTTCTTCCTGAGTCAAAACATCGTCACGATGGTCTGGCACACCTTCCAAAACTGGAACGAGGCACGAACCACACATGCCAGACATACAAGAGAACCCTACATCAATCCCCTCGAGCAACAGTTCATCAAGAATATTGCTTTCAGCTGAAACAGTGAGACTTTTCTGACTGCGGGCCAGCTTGACTTCAAAGGAATGATTTGGATCGAAAGTGACGGACATGTTCAATCTAACCTGCACTTACGCAGCCAACTTTTCTCGGTTGCTCATGACCTGTTCACGCCAGTCGTCATTGACATCGATCACAGTATCAACAAGTGCCTTGATATGGCAAAGGTCTGGAATCTCGTTGCCAATCGGTTCCTCGCCTTTTTCAACCATGCTGACAGCCTCCAACAAACGTTTTCGCAAGCGCATGACTGCGCTGTCAGCTGGCACCAGATGCTCTTTCGTCCGGTTCACAATCGGGCCCATCGAAATGGCCAAAATTGCATCTTCCTGTTCAATACCGCTAAAGCCAGTCCAACTTTGCTTCATAGCAGCACGATTTTGGCCAAGTCGATCTGCCCAAATAGCATTGAACTGGCAAGTAGCGGGATCCCAGAACCGTTCGTCGTCCAAGCCCATGATGCGCAGGATGTCTGCGCGCGAGACAGCCTTAGGCCCATGGCAGAGCAAGTACGTGCTCGTCCACTCGTCATTTTGCGGTACTTCAAAGACAAAAAACTGAAATGCTGGTGCAGGAATGATGCGGCATGTAGGCAAAATAACTGGCGTGACGCGAATGCTGACTCCCTTTTGACCCTTAATCTGCTGCGCTGCCTTTCGCTTGGCCACGTAGTGGTAGCCATATTCAGTGTCTTCACATTCAAGCGATGGACAATTGTCAGGAACACTCAGGGCGCCAGGGTTGTAATCCTCTTCGACCATCGAAGTGAATGTATCGTGCATCCAAGTCGGATTGGCGAGATTGCTGTGCAGAATCCCCACATGCGAACTGTCAACGCCACCCTCAAACAGTTGCAAGTAATTGGCGTGTGTATTGATGCGAAGCACAACGCGATTTTCATCACCCCCTTCAAAGAACGGAAACTTTTGAAATACTGGCTGCTTGTCTTTGGGCCCGATGTAAGTCCAGATCAAACCGCCAGCTTCGTGCGCAGGGTAAGAGGGTGCTTTTAATTTTTCAGAAAAACATTTGTCTGCATGATTAGGTGTTTCCATGATGGTCCCATCGACAGCAAATTTCCATCCATGGTAAAGACATCTGATTCCGCCGCCCTCAACACGTCCGATTGCAAGCGAAACACCCCGGTGCATGCAGTACTCGTCAAGCACCCCTACTTTGCCTTGCGTGTCACGGAAGACGACAAAGTCTTCACCGAGCAGTTTGGCGCGAAGCGGATCACAGTCTGGGTGAGGCAACTGCTCAGAAGTACAGATCGGGTGCCAGTAGCGGCGCATTGTCTTGCCCATTGGCGTAGATGGACCCACACGGGTGAGTGTTTCATTGTCGGCAGCACTGATCATTTTGAACTCCAGATCTTGAAAAAAGGTTTTCCGCGTGAAACAATATAGCGGTATGTTCAAGTTGCGCGCATTAGGAGAAACACGGAGAAAAGAAGCCGATTCAACTCTTTCAACCAGATAACATACAACTTTGATAACTGAACGCCAATAGTGATTAAATGAAAGACATTCGCTCAACATTCGAACAATGGGAAGCCCAACGGCCAGACCTCGATCTGTCCACTCTTTACTTCAAAATCACTGTGCTCAGATTGGGAAAGGCCATAGAAGACGAGTTTGATCGGAGTTGTCGAATTCATCATGATCTGCGGGCTAACGATGTGCGAGTTCTTTTTACCTTGCTTCGGTCTGGTCAACCTTACATGCTTCGACCAACAGATATTTTTCAATCCCTGCTGATCACCGCTGGCGCTGTCACCAAGCAAGTCGACCGCCTCGCCAGTCGCGGATTGGTCAAACGCAGAAAAGACCCAAGTCACGCAGGTGGCACCCTGGTCCAACTCACCGCCAAAGGCATCAGCGTCTCTGACGAAATTGCCATGATTGTTTCTTCCCAGGGGAAAGTCCACGAAGCCATGGAAAGTTTGTCAAAAGTTCAACAAGAAAAAACCTTGGATTTTCTTTTGAAACTCTTGGATGAATTTAACAAGCGCCAAAAGTCTTCCTGAAAAATATTTTTTCAGGAAGCACATGATTAACAAGGAATGGTATGAACGTACACCCTCATGCTGAGCGTCCGATCGCTCATGGCCTTTCTCGCAGGCAGCTGTCAAGCGATTACGACGTCGAATCAACCGTACCAGACTTGCCCGGCTACATGCGAACTTTTATTGAACGCAGTGATCTGGTTCGCAAAAACTTTCAAGAAAAATGCAAGCTTGACATTGCCTATGGCCCCTTGAATGCTCAAAAGCTCGACCTTTACCAGACTGCGGCATCCAGCAAGGCCCCCATTCTGGTGTTCTTTCATGGGGGCGCTTGGAAGGGATCGAACAAAGAATGCCGAGCCTTCCCAGCTCAGCTGTTTTGCGCAAGCGGTGCCATATGGATATCGGTCGAGTATCCGCTTGCCCCTGACCACGCCATCGACATGCAAGCGGAATCGGCAGAAATGGCGCTCCGATGGATTCATGACAATGCGGCAAGCTTCAGTGGGGATCAACATCGCATCCTCGTGATGGGGCACTCTGCTGGCGCGCATCTTGCCAGCATTGGACTATTTCGCCTATTGAATAAAAATCCCGAACTTGCAACAAACTTTGAGCTTTTAACGATCAGTGGCGTCTTCGACCTTGAGCCAATGATGTTCACCAAAGTCAATGATTGGCTCAGGCTCAATCCGCAGTTAATCCTGCAACACAGCCCCATCTGCAGCATTCCAGCCAAGTCGCCTCCCCTGCATGCCTTTGTCGGTGGCGATGAACCAGACGTGTTCATGCGTCAGTCACTGGACATGACGGGTGCCTATGCAAAGCGAGGCTTTGCCAGCCGATTGACCACATTGCCAGGCCGCAATCACTTCAGTGTTCTAGAGGAGTTCGACGTTCAGTCTGGGCCACTTCAGAGCGCTGTATTGGAGTTCATAAGGCGCACCTGAATGACACCCCATTGAATTCCCTATAGACTCACAAAGAATAGCCCCTACGGTACAGATCATGACCCTTTTACAAACAGACAAAATGATCGCCCGAAAAGAAAACCATATCGGGTGGTTGACATTCAACAACCCGGCGCGACTGAATGCGGTATCTCTGGAGATGTGGGAAGGATTGGCTTGCATCGCTGAAGACTTTGCCAGCGATACCAACATCCGCGTGGTGATCGTGCAGGGGGCCGGTGACAAAGCCTTTGTTTCAGGAGCGGATATTTCTGAATTTGCAAATCAACGTGACTCTGCTCAGGCTACCTTGCGGTATGACGCTATCTCTTCAATAGGCATGCTCGCTCTCAAAAACATGAAGAAGCCAAGCATCGCCATGATCAATGGGTACTGCGTTGGGGGTGGCGTTGCCGTGGCATTGAACTGCGACATTCGAATCGCAAGTGAGAATTCAAAGTTTGCCGTACCCGCCGCCAAATTGGGTTTGGGTTATGAATACGAAGGCGTTCGCAAACTGGTTGACATTGTCGGGCCGTCGTTCGCACAAGAAATTTTCTTCACAGCACGTCAATTTACCGCTCAAGAAGCATTGGCCATGGGCTTGATCAATCGCATGCTTCCTGTTGATTCATTAGAACAATATGTTCGTCAATACGCTGACATGATTGCGGCCAATGCACCCATGACGGTCGCCTCCATCAAAACCATTGTGGGCGAAATCGTCAAAGACGAAACTCAACGTGATATTGCATTGTGCGATCGGGTATTTACGGCATGTTTCGAAAGTGAAGATTTCAAAGAAGGCAGAACCGCTTTCATGGCCAAACGCAAGCCTGTTTTCAAAGGTCGTTGAAAATTGAAATTCGCTGATTGAAAAGAGTCCCCTATGGCACTTCCCTTGTCTGGCATTCGTGTTTTGGATTTGACCAACGTCTTGGCAGGTCCCTATTGCAGCATGGTCCTAGGGGATATGGGTGCGCAGGTCATCAAAATTGAAAATGCGGACAAGGGTGATATATCTCGCAGTTTTGAACCCCAAGTCAATGGTGAGTCTTATTGCTTTGCGGTACTTAATCGAAACAAAAAAAGCGTCGCCTTGAATTTGAAAGACCCTGATGGATTGAAGATCGCTTTGATGTTGGCTTCAAAAGCCGACATCGTTTTAGAAAATTTCAGGCCGGGTGTGGTCCAGCGCATGGGTTTAGGTTATGCGTCTGTGAAAGAACTCAACCCCAGTGTTATTTACGCCTCGATGTCAGGGTTTGGTCAAACTGGGCCCTATGGCAAAAAAGGGGGTTTTGACATCATCGCTCAAGGGATGTCAGGCATCATGATGATGACCGGTGAACCGGGCGGACGCCCTGCCAAAGTAGGGATCGCCATGAACGACATCGCCAGCGGTGTCACTGCACTTTCAGGTATTTTGGGTGCCTTCATCGGAAAATTAAGATTCGGTGAAGGTCAATACATTGAGACCTCTTTGCTTGAAGCGGGTCTGGCTTGGACACCATGGGAATTCGGGGCCTACTTCGGTTCTGGTGAAATTCCCACGGCCACCGGAACACGTCACAGGCGCTCTGCCCCTTATCAAGCCTATCGCTGTGCTGATGGTCATGTGACGGTGGGCGCCGGATCACAAAAATTGTGGCTTGATTTTTGTCAAAATGTCATTGACCAACCCGATTGGCCGGATAAACCGATGTATTTGACACCTGCGTTGAGAGTTCAAAATGCAGATCATTTAGAGCATGAAATCGAAGCACTATTGATGCGTCAATCCTGTGCACATTGGGTTGAAAAAATGGATCTGGCAGGCGTGCCGGGGGGGCCCGTTTTTGGTTATGAAAAAATCATGCATGATCCACATATTCAGGCACGCATGATGGTGCATGACATTGAGCACCCCATCATCGGAGCCATGAAAACCTTGGGCTTGCCAATCAAGTCAAGTGGTGAACTCAACAGCATTCGGATGCCTGCGCCGTGGTTAGGTCAACACTCGACGGAAGTATTGCAGCAACTGGGATATTCAACTAACCAAGTTCAAGCACTGTTTGCCCAAGGTGCTGTTTTTGACCAATACCCAGACAAACACGGAAACTGAGTGAACCCGGCAGCAAGCCAGCAAGCGTGTGCAAGTCATTGCGCCAAAAATCCGCCATCCACTGCCAAGGTATGGCCTGTCACCATGCTGGCGCAAGGTGAACATAAAAAAACAACAGCACCTACAATGTCTTCAGGCTTAGCAAGTCGTCCCAAGGGGGTTATTCCTTTTATTTTCTCAATCAATTCAGGTTGTGCCATCAGTGACTTGATGAAATCTGTTTCCACCCAAGTCGGGGCGATGGCATTGACGCGAATTTGATGCGAGGCCCACTCCACTGCCAATGCCCGCGTTAAATTAACAATGGCACCCTTGGTAGATTGATAAGAAATATTGGGATACAAACCACCACCCGAGAGCCCCATGATGGAGGCCGTATTGACCATGGCACCACTGCCTTGCTCAATCATGAAGCGTGCTGCACTTCGCGCACATAAAAACACACCCGTGAGGTTGACTTCCAATACACGATTCCAGTCTGCCAAGGCCAAATCAATGGTTGGCTTTCTGATGGCGATTCCTGCGTTGTTAATGAGAATATCCAGTCTTTGGTGAAGCTCGTAAGCTTGGTTCATGGCTTGATCGACTTGAGATTCATCTTTGACATCAACACAGATGGCTGTTGCAGACAAGCCTTCTTTCACAATGTCACTGACTGCAGCTTGTGCAGCAGAAAACTCATGGTCCATCACGACCACATGCGCGCCCGATCGCGCCAAACCTAATGCAACAGCTTTGCCTATGCCATTGCCCCCACCTGTCACAACGGCAGTTTGGCCTTCAAGGCTAAAGGCTTTCAGGGGGTTAAAGCCTGTGCTCATAGGTGATCCTTGCATCAATCAATCGGCATTCATGAAATGAAGATCTTGAGATTTTCTCAACAGATACAAAGGGCTCTGTGTCTCTAAATCAACATCGTCACACAAGAGCAATTGACCCTTGAGGACACGGCGACGAGTCTTCAACCCAGCGCACAAGTAATACGGAATAGGATTGCCTTGAGACAAAATTTTTGCCGGATGCAAGGCATGACTTAAACCTTTAATCACATGCCGCTCTCCCATCTCAAGCATTTGACCCGCTTCCAGATCTGTTTGAGCGATTGCGACCAAATCAACCAGAGGCCGAACTTGAGTGCTGCCCGTTGAGCATTGCAAACTCACAGCGGACAAAACTGACAGGGTGGCTTCGGCCCCAAGCAAATGCACAGGGTTGTGGATCAGGACATATTTATTCTCTGGGCAAGTGGGTATCCCTTTGCTTGCTAAGAGTTGACCTGTTTTTTGATCTGGCACTTCAATGACGACAAAGACACCACCAGCAAAACTCAATTCATCGGGGCGTCGCAGGCAATTGAACATGTCAACGCGGTTGACACCGTGGAGCAGTCCGCCATCGGCTTTGGGTCTGAAAATGGTAGGCAATTCGGTGGTTTTTGCCAAGGGTGCATGCAGTGTGGGGGTGTCTGGCATAAGACCGGTGTGATTGCAAACAATGCCCATCTCACACAAATCAGGTACGGTGGTTAATGCAAAAGGGACATTCGCACGGCCTGAAAGATTTTTTTCTAAATCATGACTGGCTTGCAAATTAAAGAAGTCTTGAAAATCAGGACACCGAGCCTGCTCGCCCCATGCTGTAATGCCGCTGCTGGCCGCGTCCCAAACAAAATCAGACTCGCTTGATTTGCCCGCACAAACTATGGGGAACCCCATGATTTTGGCCCATTCGATCAGACCAATCAGAAGGCTGGGTTGATCCCCATCGACGGGCGAGATCACCACCCCTTTTTTGTGGGCTCTGCGAGCCAGTTCAGCGCCCACGACAACTTCGGCTTCTTTGGTGGCCATCACCACATGGCGACCTGCTTCGATGCACGCTAAGGCAGTTGCAGCAGCGCCTTGTGGATCTCCGGTGGCCTCAAGCACCACGAGGAGAGGCATTTGAACCAATAATTCGGCTCGGTCAACCACAACCAATTGACCCAATTGAATGGCTTTGAGGGCTTGCGGTAAATCATGACAAACTTGAATATCTGAGATTGCAAATCCCACACCCACAGCAGTTTGCACCGCACGCTGGATGTTTTGATCGCAAACAGCAAGCATTTTCAAGCTTGGCATTCGCCCAACTTGCGCCATAAAGCTGGCCCCAAATTCACCAGCGCCAACCAAACCAACCCCAGCAGGTTGAAGTGACTTCGCTCCAAATTTTGAAAAAATTGTTTGAAGGTTCATGATATATTCTTGCATACAAAATTAAATTTGTATCAAACTCGCGCATATTTTTCAAAGTCATGAATGGTCAAGCTTCGTTTAATTCCAACGCCCCAAGATGCCATGCTTGGCATCAGCAAGGTCGAGCAAATCCCTAAAAAAGGCGATTTACATCAGCATGCTGTGGCCATGCTTAGAAACATGATCATTACTGGCGCTTTGGCGCCTGGAGAACGCCTCAATGAGCGCGAGTTGTGTGCGAGTTTGAATGCCTCCAGAACGCCTGTTCGCGAAGCCATTAAAACTTTGGCTCAAGATGGCTTGATCGAAGTTTCACCGAATCGCTCCCCTGTTGTCGTTCCCTTGGATGCGCAACAAACAGAAGACCTGATCGTTGTGGTTTCTTCGATTGAGGCGCTTGCCGGCGAATTGGCTGCAGCACGCATGACCGATGCAGAAATTGCTGAATTGGGCATCCTGCACTACACCATGCTCAAGCACCAGGCGAATGACGACCTGCCTGACTACTTCAAGGCCAACAAAGCATTCCACCGAAAGATTTTGGAATATGCACACAACAGCACTTTGTTATGGGTCTGGGACTTGCTTTCTTTGCGTGTCGACAGAGCCAGATATGCCTCCAACTTATGGCCCGAGCGCTGGAACAAAGCCATGCAAGAGCATGAGCATATTTTGAAGTGCCTGAGTGAACGAAAGCCCAAAGCTACGTCTCTGGCCATGTCTGAACACGTGCAAAACGGACTGTCGGTGGTCGTCAGGAGTCTTTTACAAACTCAGCAATTTCAGCCCCAAAATCAGAGAAAACCCTTGGATTGACGGCTCAAAATCTTGCATGCAAAATTGATGTACAACACAAGGAGTACAAAATGACCTCGCCCATCACCCATTTTTCTAAAATTTCTCGCCGTTCACTTTTGCAATCCAGTGCAGCCATCAGTTGCGGTTCATTTTTGATACCTGCAAAAGCGGCAGTTGAGCTCAAGCTCACCCATCCTGCAGATCTATCGCATCCCGTGCATACCGAAGCAGAAAAAATGGTCAGGCGCATTCTCGACCGAACCAATGGCGAAGTCAAAATTACAATATTTCCCAACAACACATTGGGCTCCCCCGTGGAGACAGCGCAGCAAACTCGTCTGGGCGCCATCGACATGATCTTGATGAATCCCGCCAATATCGAGTCAATCTCAAAGGCCGTGGGAGTGATCAATATTCCTTACCAGTTTGACAGTTATGAGCACGCGCACAAAACACTGGACACCACAGCCAAAGATTGGCTTGCACAGCAGCTTGCCACCGTTGGCTTTAGTTGGATTGCCAACTTTGAATGGGGCTTCAGGGCCTTGTCAAACAGCCGCAAGCCTGTGCGCGTGCCAGATGATGTCAAAGGTATGAAACTGCGCGTACCACCCGAGTTGGCCATCAAGTCGGCCTTTGAGGCATTGGGTGCAAATACACAGACCATTGCCTTTCAGGAAGTTTATTTGGCCTTGGCCAATAAAACGGTAGACGGACAAGACAACCCCATCGGAACAACCTTTGCCGCCAAATTTTTTGAAGTTCAAAGCCACATTGCTTTGACCAAGCATATTTACAGCACCATCATGTTCACAGCCAACCAGCGCTCTTGGCAAAACAAACTCAACGAAGCGCAAAGAAAAATTATTTCTGAAGAAGCTGCTGTGGCTGGACAAGCTGCTCGAAAAGGTGTTCGCGATAAGGAAGAAGAAAACATTGCCATCATGCAAAAAGCAGGCGTGGCCTTTACGCGTCCCGATGTCGCTCCTTTCAGAGACAAGATGGGGCCAGCCTATGATGTCTTGAAGAAAAGCTTAGGGGACGACACTTGGAACACTTGGACCAAATTGGTGGCCTCTGCACGCGCTTAAAAAAAACTGTTTGAGCGCATGTTCATTGCCGCGATTTTATTTTTAGTTGGCTTCAGCATTGTGCTCGGCTTCCCCATTGCGGGGGCGCTGGGCATGATTGCTGGTGCCATCATGGTCTACACATCAGGTGCCGACTTGCTGATGATTTTTATTCAGCGCGCCTATGCTGCAACCACTTCGTTTCCACTCTTGGCCATTCCATTTTTCATCCTGGCGGGAAACCTCATGAACGTGGGCGGCACGACAGAGAGAATTTTTGAAGTCGCCAAATTGTTTGTAGGTCAAGTGAGAGGCGGATTGGCGCACGTGAATGTGATTGGCAGCATGATTTTTGCAGGGATGTCGGGCTCTGCAGTTGCAGATGCAGCAGGTCTGGGCGTGATAGAAATACGCGCCATGATCAAGGAAGGTTATCAAGCGAAATATGCAGCCACCATCACTGCGGTGTCGTCCACCATTGGCCCCATCATTCCGCCCAGTATTCCATTTGTAATCTACGGCAGCCTGGCCAATGTTTCGGTAGGTGCATTGTTTCTAGCTGGCATTGTTCCAGGTTTACTGGTGGGCGCTGGCTTGATGATTTCAATTGCTTTGGCAGCCAAGAAACTGAATTTGCCGCGCTCCGCAGGCATTCCAAGTTGGTCAATCGCCTCGAGGGTGATCCTTCGCGCCATCCCCGCACTGGCATTGCCGCCCCTTATTTTGTACGCCATTTTCAGTGGCGTTGTCACGCCCACGGAAGCCGCTGTTCTGGCAACTGCCTACGCCTATTTCTTAGGCCATTTTGTTTACAAAGAGTTAACCTGGGACAGCTTGGTCCAAACCGTTTGGGACTCCGGACGACAAACCGCACAAGTCATGTTCATCATTGCCATGTCTGCGCCCTTTGGTTGGGTCTTGATTCAGCAGCAAGTACCCAATGCCATTTTGCAAGGCTTGATGTCACTGTCCGCAGATCCGATTGTCATTTTGTTGATCGTGAACGTGGTGTTGTTGATTCTGGGCATGTTCTTGGAGACGATTGCCATCATGATCATCACTTACCCTATCTTGGCCCCTGTGATGGCAGGCATCGGCGTTGACCCGGTTCACTTTGGTGTAATTTTGGTGGTCAACATGATGATTGGCTTGGTAACACCGCCGGTCGGCTTGTGTTTGTTTGTGGTCTCTGGAATTGCCAAAGTACCAATTGCAGACATCGTTAGCGAGTTAACGCCTTACTTGATCGCATTGTTAGTGGTACTGGTGATGGTCACTTATGTTCCTGCATTTTCTTTGTGGCTGCCCCACCTTTTAGGATATGGAGTCGTCAAATGATCGGGTATTTCAGACGTCTTGATTTTCTGATCGCCTCTCTCCTGAAGTGGTCGGTCATTGCCTGTTTTTTTGGACTGTTTCTTTTGATGATCTCTGGGATTTTGCAACGCTTCATGCCTGAATTTAAAATATCAGGCTACGAGGAGATGATTGAGTTTTTATTTGTCTGGATGACCTATTTAGGTGCTACTGCCATGTGGCGAGAAGGCATGCTTTATCGGGTCGGCGCATTCGACAAGGTGTTCTCAAAGTCAGTTAAACGCGCTCTGGGTGTGATCATTCATTTGTTCATGATCGCTTTATGTTGGGTGCTTATTTTCAAAGGCAGTGACTTTGCATTTTCAGCTGGCGAGATCACACCATTTTTACAATTCAACAAAATTTATTGGTATGCAGCAATTCCTATTTGTGGTTCTTTCATGGCGGTTTACAGCTTGATTTCGCTGGCACGTTTGCTGATAGACCCCTCGTTTGAAGAGCATCAAGAAGTCATCACGCTGGGTTAACGCCCCGCAAAGGAAACGCATGTCACGATTAGCAGGAAAAATAGCGATTATCACGGGTGCAGCAGGCGGTATTGGTTCTGCAACTGCATTGCTTTTTTGCGAGGAAGGCGCTAGCCTTGTCATGGTCGATTTACCAGAATCACCCTTGCAGACGGTTGTCGATGGCATTTTAAAAAGAATTCCAAGCGCTCAAATTGAAATTGTTTTTGCAGACGTTGGTCAAGAGGCATCCGCGAAATTCATTGCTGAGACTGCTCTGCGTCGATTCCAAAAAATTGACATTCTGGTGAACAATGCAGGTGTGCGCGCTTATGAAGCATTGGCGCAAACCACAGCGTCGACATGGGAAAAAATATTGTCAGTCAATCTGCTCAGTTACGCCTATTTGATTCGCGAGTGCCTGCCTTATCTGCGGGCCAGTGAACAAGCCTCTGTCATCAACATTTCTTCAACGCATGCCGTCAATCCACGCAGTGGAATGGGTCAGTACGATGTGGCCAAAGCCGGGATCGTTTCATTGACCAAAACCTTGGCATTTGAAGAGGCGGTTCATGGAATTCGTGTGAATGCAGTTTGTCCGGGCCTCACTCTTACACCCTTTCACGTCAAACGCGCTCAGGCTGACGGAAAAACCGAACAAGATTTGAGACAGGAAGATGTCACCCACAACATACAAAAGAGATGGAGTGAGCCACGTGAAATTGCTTATCCAATTTTATGGTTGGCGTCCAATGAAGCCTCTTTTATAACAGGCTCTGTGTTGATGGTCGACGGTGGTACCCGGGTCTAGCGTCCTGATGCGGCCAGCGTTTAAACACCTGCTAATCAAGCTTTAAATTCAAGCGATAAAAATCATTGGCATTGCCCACAAAAAATGCATGCCGCTGCTGGCTTGAAAAATTTTCAAGCATTCTTGAGACCGATTGAACCAAAGTGTCAAAATCAATGCGCAAACCAGCCACAGGAAAGTTGGAAGCAAACATGCAACGCTCAATGCCAAAAATACCAATGGCGTCTAAGACTATTTGCCGGTTAGATTCATAAGACCACTTTTCATGCTTCAGCCCAAACTCAGACACCTTCAGGTACACGTTAGGTTCTTTGGCAATGGTTTGCATGGCGAGTCGCCAAGCTTGCAAGCCTTGTGGACTTCGATCCCATGGAAAACCAGTATGGTTCAACACAATGGGCGTTTGCGGAAATGATCGGGCCACATCTGCCGCCTCAACCAAATGCCAATAGGGAACGCGTAAATCCCAACTCCAGCCATATTTCGCCAGTCGGGAAAACCCTGTAAGCCATTTTGGGTCTTGCATGCTGCCTGCTTGGCCTAGTTTGATGTGATCAGGATCGAGCGCAGTGACAGGTTTTGAACGTATGCCCCTGACCCATGGAAATTGCGCTTGTCGTGCCATCACTTCTTCGCTGTTGTCGGTGTGAAACCATGTGTGCGCAACAATTGCAGTCGGCATATTTTCAAGCTGTTGCAACTGAGTTAGCCAACGTGTTTCACCCACCTGATCGTCTCTGTTCCATTCAGCTTCGCAATGGACGGTCGCCAGGACCTTGTGATTTTGGCTGTCCTTGCGGTAATCAGCGGGCAAGTAATTTCTTTTAAGTGCATCGTAAGGACCTAAAAAGAAATGCTGTTCAGGATGATCTTGCAACCAAGGGTAATGGTTTTCATCCAAATTCCAAAAATGATGGTGTGCATCGACCAATTTGATATTAGTATGTGCTGACATGGCTTGTTAAACCTCTCTTTTTGTCATCTCTTTTGTCTCCAAAATTCACCAATGATCTTAATGCATGACGGCATATTTGCCACCTGATCTTTACCCTATAGAATGCCGCTCAAAGTTGGTTAATTTCTTTCTTGGCGCACCGATCCTTGGCGCATCTGATCGAAGACCTTTGGGTCAGTGTTCGCTTATCTCTTAATGATTGCAATGTCAGGTCCGTCGAAAGCAAAGATGTCTCGCGCAATTCCTCCACTCAATCCGCTCAGAACTTTTGAGGTTGCTGCAAGACATCGCAGCTTCACTCGAGCCGCGGAAGAATTGTCCGTGACAGCAGCGGCAGTCAGTCATCAGATCAAAATCCTTGAGGAGAGTCTGGGAATTGTTCTTTTTGTACGACAACCAAAATCTCTGGAATTAACGAAAGCTGCACAGGCCTACCTGCCAAGCATCCAAAAGGCCTTCCACCAGATGGCTGAAGCCACACAGCAGCTGCAGCTTCGGGAAAATTCGTTCACCCTCAAGATCAATGTGCCACCTACTTTCGCCGTCAAGTGGCTGATGCCGCGTTTGATCAGATTCCTCAAGCACCATCCGTCCATCGACGTGAAGGTCTCCACATCTGCGCAGTCAGTTGATTTTGATCGTGAGGGCTTTGACCTTGCGGTACGTTATGGACGTGGTGTTTACCCGGGCCTGCACGCTGAATTGTGTCTACCCGTCGAAGTCTTTCCCGTGTGCAGCCCAACGCTACTTCAAGGCAAGCATGCATTGCAAGAACCCGCTGACCTGAAGCACCACATCTTGCTACATGACGATAGCACTTATGCCGATGTCAGTAACCCCAATTGGGCGATGTGGCTGCTTCATGCTGGGGTCCTTGGTGTAGATGCAACGCGTGGGCCATCATTTTGGCCCAGTCATTTGGTGATCAATGCGGCAATTGACGGTATGGGCGTTGCGCTGGCCAAACGTAATTGGGTTGAGAAAGACATTGAGGAAGGCCGTCTGGTGAAGCCATTTGAGATCAGTCTGCCTGTCGAATTTTCCTATTACCTTGTCTACCCAGAGTCCCGCTTAAAGGACCCACTGATTACCAGATTCGTCGATTGGGTCAGATCTGAGGTTGAAGCAGACAAAGCCGACAAGGCAGGCTGTTTGTAAAAGCCCGCCGCCCCTAGAAAGAAATTTTGCTTTCTAGGGGGGTATACAGAATCTCAGCGATTTCGGAGGCTAAGTTTTTTTATCATCTCGCTTCAAAATTTATCCCTTGACCCATAGTGATGCTCCGCATAAAGTGAAGTTGCACATAAAAAGTAGTTGCAGTCTGGGCGTTTTCACAATTAACAAATGGGCACGAGCCCGTTACATCGTAGGAGAATCTGAAATGAATCGGAAGTTCAAATCACTGTTTTCGGCAGCCGTGTTTTTCGTGGCCGCTGCCCCTTTCTTTTCTGCCCCTGCTCTGGCTGAGGTCAAATTGCGCTGGGCCCACGTGGGTACCGCAGGGGCGCCCCAAACGCTCTATGCAGAAGAGGTGGCCAAACTGGTCAAGGAACGCACCAACGGGCGAGTTCTCATTCAGCTATTTCCGAATTCGCAACTCGGCGGTGCTGGAGAATTGGTCGATGGCGTGAAGTCTGGCGCAATCTCCATGGGCCATCACGAGTTTGCTTCATTGGCCAAATTGGTTCCAACTGTTGCAGTGTTCAATACGCCTTTCGTCTACCGAGACCCAGAGCACAGTTTGCGTGCCACCAACGAAAGCACCTCACCTGCCTTGAGAGATATCAACAAGCAACTGGTGGAAAAAGGAAATATCCGAATTGTGGGTAGTTTTTTTGCTGGCACACGGCACTTGACCTCCAATGAGAAAGTACTCTCCTCTAAAGACATGCAAGGTAAAAAATACCGTGGCGTTCCAATCAAGTTGTGGTCCTCGATGCTCACTGGCATGGGTGCAGTTGCCACGCCTGTGGAGGTGGCAGAGCTTGCCACTGCATTGGCCACCGGCCTCGTTGTGGGGCAGGAAAATCCTCTTTGTAATCTTCAATCTCTCAAACTCTTTGAGGTTCAAAAATTTGTGATGATGACGGGCCACATGCAGTCAACCCTCGCCGTTTTCTCCAATGAAAAAGCCTGGCAAGCCATTCCGGCTGCAGATCGAAAGATTCTGGAGGACACCATGGCCGAAGTTGGCAAAGCTACGCTAGCTTGGGACCGTGCAACCACAGGCAAATGCAGAACCGATCTTGAAGCCAGGGGTATGACTTTTGTTGAAGCCAAAGATGGCCTGGACATTGAAGGTTTCCGCAAATCAGTTCTAGTTCAAGTTGGCAAAGACTTTCCCGACTGGCCGCCTTTTATCGAGCAGATCCGATCTGTCAAATAATCAGCGCAGAGTGCAAGGATAGATTTAAATGTGGGCAAATAGTCTTGAGTTCATTCGCAAAGGCGTGCGGTGGGCAAGCCTGACCCTGCTGGCTCTATTGGTGATCACACCACTGGCTCAAATTGGAATGCGCGGCATCTTCAACGTACCGATGTCCTCGGCCGAAGAACTTGCGCGCTATTTCATGATTTGCCTCACATTTCTGGCGTCATCCTATGTGACGATTGAAGGCGGGCAGATTCGGATGGAAGAATTTCAGGGTTTGCTGCCGCCTCGTCTTCGCTGGTATCTACAGATGTTCATTGAAATCTCTGGCGTTGTGATGTTCTCAGTTATTTGCGTCGCTTCAGCTATCACGATAGGCAACAATATGCAAAACCAAACACCAACCCTTGAGATGCCATTTTGGCTCTTCATGGGCCCGTTGCTTGTAGGCTCATTGTTACTGGTTATCGAGACAGCCGTGTCATTTTTTCATACCTTTCGCCGTCGCAGGCCCGACGAGAAGCACACAGTATTAACCTAACAAAGGAAGTTTTCAATGGAAGGTTTTTTCATCGTTGCTGCTTTTCTGTCGCTGTTCGTTCTGGGCTTTCCAGTTGTTCTCGCCATCGGAATTCCGTGCATCGGTTACATATTTTTAAAAGGTTTGCCCATCGACCTGATCGCGCAGCGGACCCTTTATGCCCTTGATTCATTTCCTCTGGTCGCAGTGCCAGTGTTCTTATTTGTCGGCAGCCTGATGAACAGCGCTGGCATTTCACGTTATATCTACAAGTTTGCGGATACCGCCACTGGGCGTCTTCCTGGCGGATTGGCACAGGTCAATATCTTTGGTAGCCTGATATTTGCCGGCATGTCTGGCTCGGCCCTTGCCGATATTGGCGGATTGGGACGGATTGAAATTGATGCAATGCGAAACAAAGGTTTTACGTCAAAGTTCGCTGCTGCAGTCACGAGCGCTTCAGCCATCGTTGGCCCGATTTTTCCACCCTCGATTCCGCTGATCATCTATGGCACGGTCACTGGCGTTTCAGTCATACAGCTGCTGCTGGGCGGTATCCTGCCTGGCCTGCTTTGTGTGCTGATGCTGATGCTGATGACCGCATGGCTGGCCAAACGGCGAAATTACCCGCGCGCTGAACGTTGGCCAACTTGGGCAGAGTTGTGGCGCGATTTCAAGCCGGCATTCCCCGCCATTGTTGCCCCGTTGATTCTGATTGCTGGCATGCTGGCTGGTTACTTCACTCCCACCGAGATCGCTGCCGTCACTGTGCTGTACGCAGTGCTGATCAGCAGCCTCTTCTACCGCGAACTAACCTGGCAAGGCGTACTCAATGCCGCTTTTGAAACTATTCGTGCTTCGGCGGGTATATTGATCATCGTTGCTGTCGCTGCACTGTTTGGATGGATTTTGTCGGTTGAGCAAGTACCCCAAAAGCTGACAGAGGTCATGCTGTCAATTTCTACCAACCCTTATGTATTGCTGATGATTGTCAACGTACTGCTGATTTTGGTCGGTATGTTCTTGGACAGCACGACTGCAATTTTGGTCATCGCACCAATCATCGCCAAGCCCCTGATTGCAGCCGGTGTGGATCCTGTGCATCTGGGCATGGTCGTCGTTTTCAATCTCATGGTGGGTTTGCTGACGCCGCCGATGGGTCTTGCGCTTTTCCTCGTGGCCGACATTGCCAAGGTCACCATGAAAGAGGTCCTCAAAGAGATGCTGCCCTATTATGTTCCTCTTCTTATCACGTTGATGCTGATCACCTACGTGCCTGGCCTGACAACGTGGTTACCCCGACTTGCAATGGGTGGGCCGTGAAAAACAATCAGCCTGAGCCGAGCGCAGACTTTCCAATCGTTGATGCGCACCAGCATTTTTGGAACATCGAAAAGAACTATCACCCATGGCTGCGCGACGAGCCACCTATTTCATTTCGATATGGCGACTACAGCGCAATCCGAAAACAGTATTTGCCTGACGATTACTTTGTCAGCGTTTCGCCACACCATGTTGTGAAGACAGTTTATGTAGAAGCCGAATGGGATCCATCAGACCCCATCGGAGAATCACGCTACATCGCAGATTTGCGTCGAGAAAAAAATTTCCCAAATGTCACAGTTGCACAAGCTTGGCTCGACCGAGATGATTGCGCTTCGGTCCTCGAACAGCAAGCGGCTTTTGACTTTGTGCGCAGCGTAAGGCATAAACCCAGAGCAAACTCTTCTCCCAATGATGCGGCACCGGGTGGCATGAGCGATGCAAAATGGCGCACTGGTTTCGCGCGGCTTGCGCCCTTAGGATTGCATTTCGATTTGCAGACACCATGGTGGCACCTCGCCGATGCAACTCTCCTAGCATGCGATTTCCCTGACACTACAATTATTCTCAATCATACGGGGCTTCCCAGCGACCGCAGCGCTGAGGGACTTGCCAACTGGCAGCGTGCGATCAAGAAATTAGCATCCTGTCCGAATGTCATGATCAAAATTTCGGGCTTGGGCCAAGAGGGTCAAACTTGGACTGTTGACGCCAATCGCGCCATCGTCTTAGCTGCCATCGAAGCTTTCGGACCAGCGCGCGCGATGTTTGCCAGCAACTTCCCAGTCGACAGTTTGTGCGCCAGTTTTGATACTATTTTCACGGGGTTCCGCACCATCGTTTCTGACTTTTCCGCATCTGAGAAGCGCGCCTTGTTCCACGATAACGCCATCCGCATTTACAACATGGAGTAACACATGGGAAAACTACGAATAGGCTATGTTGGCATCGGTCTCATGGGCATGCCCATGACACTGCGACTGATGCAGCTTGGCTACTCTGTGACTGTCTTTGACATTCTGTCAGGACGCACAGATGCGGCATGCGCATCAGGCGCAAAACTGGCAGCCACACCCGCACAAGTGGTGCATGGGAATGACATCATTTTGCTCAATCTGCCAACCACCGATGCCGTTGAGCTGGCCGTCTTTGGCGAGCATGGCGTTGCAACAGCCATTCGCCCACCGCAACTTATTGTCGATTTTTCAACGGTCAAAGTTGACAAGGGACGTGCTTTCGCAGCCAAGCTTAGAGAAAAAACGGGTTGTGGGTGGATCGACGCGCCAGTGTCAGGTGGTCCTCCCGCATGTGCTGCTGGAAACCTGACCATCATGGCAGGTGGCGATGCTGGCGAGATTGACCGCGTGCGCCCTTTGATGGGCGATATCGCAGGGCAATTCACTTTGATGGGCCCATCAGGCGCAGGTTTAACCGCCAAGATGATCAACCAACTGATTGTGGGATGCACTCACGCAGTCATGGCCGAAGCGGCTGTTCTTGCCGAAGCCGCTGGCATTGACGCAGCACGCATTCCTGAGTGCCTTGCGGGAGGTTATGCCGACAGCTCGATGCTACAAAAACTGTATCCAAGAATCATCGCACGCGATTTCGCGCCTCAGGGTTATGCGCGTCAACTTCTCAAAGATCTGGAGATGTTGAACGAATTCGCCGGCGGCCTTAAAGCGCCATTGCCAATGTCAGGCCAAGCATTGACGCTGTATCGGATGCTGATCCATCTGGGCCACTCAGAGCTCGATACTGCGGCAGTATTTAAACTGTACGAGTCGCAAGTCTAGTGACTAGAATGAATGCCATTACAGCGAATGAAAAGAATTTTGAATCAATCAAACAAATACATCTGTTTGGCATGCAATAAATAATCTGCGACAAACTGTGACAGCATCAGGTGGTGCTTATTTTCATGCCAATGCGGCTGCATGAATTTTTTCGTATACCAGTTTGCTTGGCTTTCTAGATGGCACCCCACCAATCCTACTGACCCCTGCACAATGGCCATAGGGTCGCCATTGGCATAGGTGGCAACAGTATCAAAACGACCCTCTAAAAATGTAGGACCATCATAAAAGTACATCTGCTCATCTCTACCACGCCAAACGACAGGGGCTGTGGTGCCATAGGAAGAACGGATGTCCGACCTGGGTCGCTTGATGTATTGCACACAGCGGGTCAGTTTGAGTAGATTGAAGTAATAGGCATCTGCCCAATATGCGCCCATGCAAATACCCAAATACTTACCACCACGCCGCATAAAAGATTGCACATCGGGAAGGTTAGACTTAAGAATCCTTCTAAAAGCCGTCGCCTCACCATCACCACCAGGAAAAACCACCAAGTCCACATCGTCAAAGAAACCATCGCTCACTTTATGACTGGTGAATAATTTAATTTCTGCCACAGGCGACAAAGCAGCGATTACCCCGTTGACTGAATCAGTGGAACAGGTGGGGTGATGCAGAAAAAGAGCAATGGTTTTTTTCATGCTTAATCCAATTAAGTCTTCTCAAATTAGGCCTCAGGGCAAAGATCTCCCTGTTCATTGTCACTTTTTCGCCATCACAACCCCGTGAAATCCCGACTGTTCAAAACATTGTTTGTGAAAGATACTGAGCCTTAAGACATAGATGATAAATGACTGTATCGGCATCGGTAGCCAAGTAGGAAGAGATGATGGATTGCATCGGATGCAAATTGTCATTGACTTCTGCTTCTTTATGCAGGCCTTCGTATTTTCAAACGGGAGACAAACCATGATCAAGACAAGTAATCCATCAAGAAGAACAGTTCTGACAACTGCAATTTGGGGTGCCAGTGCAGTAGCCTCAATGCCACTCAGCGCATTTTCTCAAAGTCAATTTCCCAGTAAACCAATCACCTTTGTCGTGCCCTACCCAGCCGGTGGGGCTAACGATATGTTGGGACGTTTAATTGGCCTCAAAATGTCGGAAGTTCTTGGCGGAACATCAGTCGTAGAAAACAAGCCAGGTGCAGGCGCATTGTTAGGTGCATCTGCAGTTGCACGCGCTGCTGCAGATGGCCATACCTTGCTAATTGGTGGTTTGGCGACTCATGCAGCAAGTCCCCACATGTTGAAAGCCGACTACGATCCCCTTAAAGATTTTGAATCGATTGGCATGATTGGAAGTGCACCCATCATTGCCATCACCTTCAACGATTCCCCTTTCAAAACACTCAAGGACGTTGTGGATGCTGCTCGAAAAGATCCAAAGGGCGTGATGTACGGTACATCTGGCAATGGTTCTCCGCTTCATTTGGCCGGTGAGCTGTTTATTTCGCAAAACAAAATTGAAATGACGCATGTGCCCTACAAAGGTGGCAACGCTCACATCATCGATTTGATTGGTGGCCGAGTTCCCGTTATTTTTGACACTGCCACCAACTGTGTTCCATTGTTGAAGTCGGGCAAGGTTCGGGCTTTAGCAGTAGGTGCCACTGCGCGTCTGGCTGATTTTCCCAATGTTCCGACCTTTGCAGAAGCAGGCTATCCCCAATTTGACTTCTCTGCCTGGTACGCGGTTTTTGCACCTGCCAAAACACCAAAAGACATTGTTGCCAAGTTATCTGGTGCACTTTCCACAGCCCTCAAAACGCCAGATCTTATTGGCAAGCTGAATGGTGTTGGCGTCACAGCTTCCAATGGTGATGCCTCACAGTTGGCCAAATTTCTGCCCGGTGAAAATGAACGCATTGGTCGTCTAATCAAAACTGCGAATATCAAGCCCGATTGAACAATTAAAAAATCATGCATCAAACACTGCCTAACAATCAACTCAAAAAAGCCCTTCAAGCAAACAAACGACAAGTGGGCTTGTGGGTCACTTTTGCGCATCAACAAATCGCAGAAGTGTTGGCCGACGCTGGTTTTGACTGGCTTTTGTTTGATATGGAGCACAGCCCCACTGACCTCTACGACGTGGGTCAACAACTCTTAGCCGTGAGGGGCACTTCCACTGCTGCTGTAGTGCGCGTGCCTATTTTGGAAATGGCTTGGATCAAGCGTGTTCTTGATGCAGGTGCGCCCAACATCATGGTGCCGAATGTTCGCAATGCCGCAGAGGCACGAGATGCAGTGGCTTTCACCCGCTTTGCGCCAGAAGGCTTGCGCGGTGTGGCGGGCAGCACACGCGCAGGAAACTACACGCGCTACACAGACTTTATGGCGCGAGCCAATGATGAAGTTGGACTCATCCTTCAAATTGAGTCACGTGAGGCATTAGCCGATCTAGATGCAATTTGCAGGGTACCAGGTGTGGATGCTATTTTCATTGGTCCTTCCGATCTGGCTGCGAGCCTAGGCCACCGAGGCAATGCCGGTCACCCTGAAGTGCAAGCAGCCATTGCACAAGCCTTCAAAACAGCCAATGCTGTAGGTAAAGCTGCAGGCGTACTGGCCGCAGATGGCAAAGCTGAAGCTTACTTTGCCGGGGGCGCAACTTTTGTGGGTGTTGGAACGGACCTGCACTTGCTGATAGCAGGTGCAGATGCTGCGGCAGCCAAGTTCAAGCTATAACAAGATTTTTTTGCAATACGTCCTTAACCCGTTTTTTATCATGGTCTGTGAGCGGTTTAAATGGTCCCCTGCAAATTCCACAATCAATCCCTTGTAACTTCATGGCGTATTTAACAGCATTGAACACACCTGCCTCAACCATGGTCTCAACAATTTCATTCACCTGGCCTTGGATTCTAAAAGCCTCTAAGTTCTGACCACTTTCAAATGCTTTTTTGATGGCAATGAACTTAGGAGCCATGAAATTAACCGTACTGCCAATCATTCCTTTGGCGCCCATTGAAAGTCCTGAAAGAAAAGCTTCATCGTAGCCATTCAGTCCAATGAGTGAAGGATTGTGTGAAAGTACACGTTCTAACTCATACATGTTTGTATTGGTATGTTTCAATGCCAAAACTCGAGGGTGCTTGAACAACTCCTTGATAGGGCCCTGTGTCATATTGATGCCAGTGAATGCTGGAATGTTGTAAACAACCAATGGCATATCGGACAATTCCATCAAATCCAAATAATAAGCAATGATTTCTTCTGTGGTGTATTTGAAATAAATAGGCGGTACAGAAGAAATCGCATCCGCGCCATTCTCCTTGGCATGTTTTGACAATCGAACTGCAGCATCAGTTCCGCCACAACCCGTATGCACAATCACTTTGACTCGGCCAGCCGATTGATTGAGCACAATTTCTGCTATTTTTTTCCGCTCGTCTTCGGTAAGAAGGAAAGACTCTGCAGTAGATCCTCCAACATAAAGTCCATTTACACCTTGATCGATTTCAAAATCAACCAGTTTCTTTAAGGCTTCAAGATTGATTTCTCCACCCGCCTTCATGGGTGTTGGGAGTGCTGGATAAATACCTGAAAAATCAATGCTCATTTTCTTCCTTGAAATTACCAAGCGGTCCAACCGCCATCTACAACAAGATTAGATCCCGTCATGTAGCGAGAAGCGTCAGAGGCTAAAAATACGATTGAGCCATTGAATTCGTCTTCCTCAGCCATCCTGCCGATCGGCATTCGCTGACAGTAATTGGCTTGAAATTCAGCGTCTTGGCTGTCACGCCTGACGCCCGAGGGAGTCAGGATGTTGACCCTCACGCCTTTGCGGCCCCAATAGGTTGCCAGATAACGTGTGAAGTTATACAAGCCAGATTTTGAAGCGCAATATGCGACGGGCTTGACGAATGGTTTTCCAGTTTTCAATTCTTTATAAGCATAAATGTCTTGAACCGGAGAAAGCATTCCGTAAATCGAGCCGACATTGATCACTGAACCCCGTCCTAGTTTAGCCATTGCACCCCCAATAATTTGGCAGCAAAAGAAAGTGCCGGTCATGTTCACTTCCATCACCTCGCGCCAAACATCCTCAGGAAAATCTTCAAACGGTCCAGAAACTTCGGGTGGGGCGCTAGGTTGAGTATCGAGGCCAGCATTGTTGATAAGGACATGGGGTACACCCCACTTAGAAACCAAAGCATTTAAACCAGCGATCACCGATGATTTATTCGCAATATCAACTGTAAAGAATGCAAGGCTGTCAGAATCGATTGGAAATCGTTCTTTTAATTCCGCTAAATCAGGGATATGGCGATTAAATATGGCAACCTTGGCGCCACGATCAAGCAGTTCAAGCGTAAATTGACGTCCAATTTGGCCAAGCCCACCTGTGATCACAATGACTTTATCACTTAAGTCAAAAATATCTGTTCTATTCATCTCTGATTCTTTTTTAAAAAAGATTGACGCCAATGTATCTTATTTGTCTAGTATCTAAAGACATAAAAGAAAACGTGTGCCAATGCCTGTAAAGGCTTCAGCACACGTTCAAACTCAATTCAAAAATAATTTATTTAATACCGAGTTTTTCGATCAGTTGCTTAAAGAGTGCACTGTCTGCGGTAATTTGCTTTTTAAAATTAGCACCATCCGTCACAGCATAACCAAGGTTCTGTTTTTCCATTGCTTCTTTAACTGCGGGTTCATTGGCTGTTTTCACGCTGATTGCCGAAAGTTTCTCCAAGACATCTGCAGGCATGTTTTTAGGGCCTGCAATGCCTCGCCAAGTTCCCATCGAGAGATCAATTTTTCTTTCTTTCAAAGTTGGAATTTGATCAAAACCGACGCCCCTGAACCGCTGATCCGCAAAGACACCCAGCGGACGAAGCTTGCCAGTAGAGACAAAAGTGGAAACCTCAGAAGGAGAGGATGTCACAGCATCAATGTGGCCTCCCAGAAGTGCTACAACTGCAGGGGCATTACCTTGGAAGGGCACATGCGTAAAGGTTGTACCAATTTTTTGGCTGAGGGCTTCAGCAGCCATGTGCGATAAACCGCCAGTACCTGCATTACCAAACTTCATGGGATCTTTTGACTTTTTAGCAGCCTCCATAAATTCCTCAACAGTATTCCAAGGCGCCTCAGCCCTGACTGTCAGAACAATAGGATCAGCATTGAGCCTGACGATTGGTGTGAAATCATCTGTTGTGAACTTCACAATGCCCATATGAGGAATGATGGCCATCTCAACTGTCACCATGGCAATCTTGTAGCCATCAGGCTTAGCCGATGCGACCTCTGTCAACCCAATTCCGCCGCTGGCACCTGGCTTATTCATCACAGTAATTTGCTGTGACGTGTGTTTTTTTGCCGCATCTGCAAAAACTCGGGCTAGAACATCTGTTCCTCCACCTGCGCCAAATGGCACAACAAGTTCAATTGTTTTATTGGGGTAGTCGGCAGCGCTCTGGGCATTAGCGCCCAAGGTCATGACTCCCAAAAATAATGAAGAAGTTAAAGCAAGCAGTTTGCCGGTTGAAATACGCAGTTTCATGATGAATGATCCTTAATTTTTAACATGGTGAATTAAAAGCTAGCACAATAAAATGGTATTTACACTTAGACGATTTTCCTAGCATTACGTCGACGTAGGCTTTCGAAAAGTAGTCAGTCTGATGCATGAACTCAAGGCATTAGAGGCTGCATGGCCGCTTTGATATCAACTTTTTGTTGTTCAGTCACACGCATCATGGGCGCACGAGGTTCGAACATGCGAATACCTTGAAGATGCTGGATGTACTTAATGCAGGCAGGTAAGTTATCGTGGCTCATGGTGTTCCATAAAGCATTTAATTTAAAGTGAAGATCTCTTCCTGTCTGATGGTCATTGGCTTCGACAGCTTTTTGAATTTTGACAACCACATGTGGCACGGCACTTGTCAATGCAGAAATGGCACCATGCATGCCCATACAAAAACCGGGATATAACAAAGCGTCGACACCGGAAAGCACCACATTTTCAGGTTTACAACGCAAGAGAAGATCAGACAATGACTTGAGATCTCCCCCACTCTGTTTCATTCCAATGACGCCAGGAACTTCCGCCATGATGCGCAGCATCAGATCGACACTCAAGTAGTTCCAAGGTATGACGTTGTAGATCAGGATTGGAATTCCAGTTGCATCTGCAATGGTTCGGAAATGTTCAATCGTTGCATCAGCGTCGGGTTTAAATAAGTAATGCACTGGCGTGACTTGAAGGGCAGCAACCTTCATGCCCTTGAGCATGTTGGCGCGCTCAATTGCCGCTCTTGTACTTTGCACAATAAGACCCGCTAAGAAAGGAACTCGGCCATCCGTTGCGTCATAGGCCTCACGCATCACCGACGAAAACTCACCATCCGTTAAGGTGTGGCCCTCACCTGTGCTGCCACCTGCCACAACACCACTGGCGCCGCTCTTGATGATGAAATCAATTTGTTCTTTTAATCCACCTTTTACCAAATCTCCATTTTGATCAAATGGCATCGTGATTGGCGGAAGGACACCAGTTAACAGCTGGCGAAGTGAGGGTGTGGGACGGGTCAAGATTGCCTCCAATGGTAATTTGATTTTCAAAATGTCCGGAATCCGGATTAATGTTCCGAATATCAAGCAATTTAAAAGTGAACTCTCAGGTGGGCAATAGGTGTAATCCCTGCGAAGAATTGGAACTCTAATGGATTGAAACAGTCACCCTCAAGCCTTGCTCAATAGTCTGACTCATAGCCTAACTGCCTTGAAATTGCTTCAGCAGTCTGCACAACAAGGGGGGCCAAGCTTGAAATCTTGGCGTCTGTCATGCGATCCGCAGATCCAGTGACGCTGATAGAGGCAAAGACGTGGCCAGATGAGTTGCGAATAGGCCCTGCAATACACCTCACCCAAACCTGGTGCTCTGCATTGTCAATAGCGTAGCCCCGCTTTCTGATGGCCGCTAATTCTTTGCGCAGGTCTTCAGCTTTTGAAATTGTTGTTGTGGTGAATTTCTTGAGACCCGCTGCAATAACTCTCTCAATGACTTCAGGACGCTGGAATGCAAGCAATGCCTTGCCAACGCCCGTGCAATGAGCAGGAGAGGCTTCTATGGGCTGAATGCCTCTGGATTGGCGCTCCAGCGGCTCTTCTCGCTCAACGACAACAACTTCAAAACCATTGAATACTCCCAAATGGGATGACTCCCCTGCCAGTTTAGACAGCCTGTCTATGAAGGGCTTTGCTTCCCTCAGGATGTCCATGTTTGCAAGGGAAATATTACCCAACTCAAACAGTTTGATGCCAAGACCGTAGCTGCTTGTTCTAGAGTCTTGCTCGATAAAGCCAATCTCTTTCATTGCAGACAACATTCGATGAGCAGTTGGCCTAGGAAGGCCAGCAAGTTGCGCAACCTGAGCGAGCGTCAAGTGCCGATTGATTGTGGAGAAACATTCAAGGATAGACATCATCTTGACGATGGATTGAATTCTGCTTTTGTCATCTTTTCGAGATTTATCGGTGACCATTAAATTTTTACCTGTCATATTTATCTCTCAAATTAACTCAAGCACTTACAAGTTGCAAGCCCTCAATAGTTCGGATTCCGGACAATCATAAGAGAAAATATAAAAATTAAGAAAAGAAAATCATTCCAAAGAGGCAAAAAAATCGACACCTTTGTCAACAGAAATTAAAAACTACAGGGTAATCAACTATCACTTTCCAAGAGATACGGATTGACGCACCATGCCCCTTTAGTTAGCATGAAATTCATAACCATGAATAGGAACAGCGAATGAAATTCAGCTCTCAAAATCCCTTTGCCGCTTTGTTTTTGATATGCGCTTTAAGCCTGCCAAGCCTCAGCTTTTCTGCACCCACTGGCAAACTAACGGTTGCTGTCCCCTCTGAGCCCGCAACGCTTGATCCTCACAAAGCAAGCAATCGGTACAACTACATGTTCAACACCAACATGTTTGAGGGCCTTTACATTCGAAACGATAAAGCAGAATTGGTACCGGCATTGGCCGAATCCGTTGCCGTTGCTTCTGATGGACTTACCTACACATTTAAATTGAGAAAGGGTGTGAAGTTTCATGATGGCTCGGCCATGACTGCTGACGACGTGAAGTTTTCAATTGAAAGAGCCATTAATCCCAACACCAAAAATCCTTTACTGGCCTACATCAAAACAATTGATCGTGTCGATATCATCAATGCAGACACCGTTGCCATGAAGCTCAAAGAAAGAGATGCCATCTTTCTTAAGAAATTAGCCTTTGCTGGTTGGATTGTTCCTAGGAATTACATTCAAGCTGTTGGCGAAGATGGATTTGCAAAAAAACCCATGGGAACTGGTCCGTTTAAATTTGTTTCCCGCTCAATCAACGAGCAAATCGAGATGGAAGCCAATGAACTGCATTGGAGCACTGTCCCCAAGGTTAAAAACTTGGTTATCAGAACTGTTCCCGAAGATGCCGTTCGTTTGGCAATGCTCCAAACTGGCGAGGCAGATATCGTTGCCGAGATGCCACCACCATTGGTTGAACGAATTAATGCTTTGCGGGGTGTCAAAACACTTTCACATCCAAGTGGCGAAATCTACTGGGTCGTCTTCAATATCAAAGATGGCGCAAAAGACAGTCCGCTTCTCAACCCGATGGTTAGAAAAGCACTGAACCATGCCATTGACAAACAAGCCATCATCACAAACGTTCTTAAAAACCAAGCAGTTCAAATTGCAGGCGCTCTTGCACCGTCAGTAGCTGCCGTTGATAAAAATTTACAGCCTTATGCTTACAACCCTGCCTTAGCTAAAAAAATGTTAGCCGATGCTGGCTACCCGAATGGTTTAAAAGTCGATATGTACAGTTCTGTGGGACGCTACACATTGGACAAAGACATTTCACTGGTCATCGCCAACCAGCTGAAAGCTGTAGGAGTCGATGTCAACCTCAACCTTTGGGAGTCCTCCAAGTGGGTTGGTGATTTGTCTAAAAAATACTACCCCATGAGCTACCAAGCGTTTGGTAACACGGTGTTTGATCCTGAAGGTCTGATGATTTTTGGATTGCACAGTAAAGCTTTTTGGTCTTTTTATAAAAATGATGCAGTCGATAAAATGATTGACGACTCACTCAAAATATCAGAACAAAAAGAACGCGATACCCATTTCCAAAAAATTGACAAAATGCTTTACGACGATGCCTCCCATATTTTCTTATGGGAGAGCAAAATTCTGATTGGCATGCGTGACAAGGTCACTTGGAGACCCCAACCTGGCGACAATGTTTACAAATTTTGGAATGCCAGTGTCGACAAGTGATGAATGATCGATGGCGTTATCTGCTTGAACGCCTGATACAGGCTGCAGTTTGCGTTTGGGGTGTGTCGGTCATTATTTTTTGCATCACACACTTCATTGGCGACCCAGTTCAGTTGTTGATGCCAGCGGAAGCTTCACAAGCCGATCGTCTGGCCTATCAACAAGCGCTGGGACTGGATAAGTCGGCCTTCGAACGCTACATTATATTTTTCACCAATGTCTTACAAGGTGACTTAGGTCAATCTTACAGATTCAACACACCTGTCTTGGCATTGATATGGGACAAATTCCCTGCTACGTTTGAATTGGCAGTTGCTGCGATTGTTTTTGCAATCATTGTTGGCGTTGG
>CANJOS010000008.1 GCA_947476015.1 Comamonadaceae bacterium
AATCAACTATTATTGAAAACAACTAATTCAATCATGTTGATTCAATTTGAAATAGGCAGTTTGTAGAATTACTACAAATAATTCTGCCAAAAAATTGATGGTTTATTTAAAGTCGACAGTCCCCTTTCAGGGGGGCATTAAAAATCAAATATCACGATTTTAATGATTGATTGAAATACTTTAAAAAAGCCGATAGCAACTTAATGGATGTTAACAAGAATCAATGTGGAGAAATTAAAAATTGACCGATACAATCAATGCAATGAGTTTTGACGAGTCCATTCGTAACCGTCGATCTGTACGTGGGTTTCTCTCGAACGAAGTTCCAGACTCAACTTTGAAAGATGTATTTCAATTAGCACAACTCACGCCATCGAACTGCAATGTTCAACCATGGCTTCCGCATGTGGTTTCTGGTCAAACCATATCGCGATTGCGCGAAGCTCTCATCAAAGCTGCAAGCAATGGCATCCCTCCTGATTCTGATTGGCCATCGGACGGCAAGTTCACAGGGATATATCGTCAACGTCAAGTTGACGCTGCAGTTAAGCTCTACGACGCAATGGGCATTGAACGAACTAACCTTGTTGGCCGACAAGCAGCATACATTCGCAACCAAGCTTTTTTTGATGCACCGCATGCAGTTTTCATTTTCTTGGAACAACCGTTTGACACTCGTGAAGCTGCTGACATAGGCATGTATGCACAATCATTGATGCTGGCAATGACATCCCGCGGCATTGCCTCATGTGCACAGGGTGCACTGGGCCTATATCCCAATATCATCAGAGAACATTTAGACCTTTCTTCAGATCACCGACTACTTTTTGGCATCTCCTTTGGGTATGAAGATCCCAAAGTAGCCGCCAATCTTGCTCGCGTCGGGAGAGCCGACCTTTCGCAGGTTGTTCAATTTCACAGGTAATTCCAACAGCTCTTATCGCTGCAGTGCCATGGTGTGATCAACATGGTTTTCTTTAAAAAAGGAGAGACCTCATGCCCGGACCTTTAAATGGATTGAGAGTGATTGAATTAGGTGCGATTGGACCCGCACCCTTTGCAGGCGGCCTCCTAGCTGATCTAGGGGCTGATGTCGTCCGTATTGATCGGCCACCCCCAAAACACGCATCATCAGAGTCACCCCCGCAGTTTGACTTTTATAACCGCAACAAGCGTTCCTTAGCGTTGGATTTAAAGCACCCTGATGCTATCAAAACAGTGCTGCGAATGGTCTGTCAAAGCGATATGTTGATAGAGGGGTTTCGGCCAGGTGTTACCGAGCGTCTAGGATTGGGCCCACAAGCTTGCATGGATGCTAACCCTCTGCTGGTCTATGGTCGCATGACGGGTTGGGGACAGAGTGGACCGTTGGCCCAAGAGGCAGGCCACGATATCAATTACCTCGCATTGACTGGAGCACTACACTGCATTGGCATGGCCGGACAACCTCCCTCGCCACCCCTCAATTTGGTCGCTGATCTAGGTGGCGGAGCCATGTACCTTGCCATGGGCATACTTGCGGCAACATTTGAAGCCCAGAGGTCTGGGCAGGGACAAATTGTTGACGCTGCAATGATTGATGGTGTGGTTCACTTGATGTCTGCATTTCAAGCGTTCAGGCAACAAGGAACTTGGACCTCCGAACGCGGTGAAAATATTGTAGATGGCGGTGCACACTTCTATGGCACTTATGAAGCTCAAGATGGAAAGTACATTGCCGTAGGCGCTATCGAACCACACTTTTACGCGGCGCTTCTGCATGTGCTAGGCCTTGATCACTCAGTTCTTCCAGCCCAAAACGATCGAACTGCATGGCCCAAAATGCGCGCCCAATTTGCAGCTATTTTTCTGACCAAAACACGCGATGAATGGGTGAAGATCATGGCTGGCAGAGAGGCGTGTTTCTCTCCTGTTTTAAGCATTGATGAAGCACCACAACATCCTCAGATGAAGCAACGGGGGGTATTCCAAAAGTTTGACGATGTGCTGCATCCAAGCCCAGCACCGCGATTCAGCAAAACTCCTGGCGCCTTGAGAAGACCAGCCCCAGCGCCAGGGCAGCACAGCGAGGAAGTGCTTGCAGGCTGGGGGCTATCAACTGACGAGATTAATTCGCTGCAGGAAGTGGGAGCAATGCATCAGGCGTGAGGGCCGTCTTAATCCTCAGTTTGAGCAGCGCGTAGATGTCGTTCAGTGTGGGGGTTTGACCCCCTACGAGCTCTTTCATGGCGGATACCGAGTCAAGCAAAACATCAATCTCTAGCGGACGGTGTCGATCAAAATCCTGAAGCATTGACATCTTGTGGGCACCCGCCATTCTGGCAGCTTTTATTCGATCTTCTATTGATATTGGCATTTGTTGAACACCGGAACGCAAAGCCAAATCATCGGCCTCTGCCATCATTCGTCTCACAATATCCACAACATCAGCTTCATCGTTCATTTCGGCCAGTGTGCCTTTGGTGAGCACGGCCATTGGATTCCAACAAAGACTGCTGATCATTTTGGCCCAGATCCATGAGCGAATATCTGACACGATTGGTGCTTCCAAACCAGCGCTACTAAAGGCTTTGGCTAAAAGCTCAATGCGCAGGCTGTTTGAGCCATCGGGCTCGCCAATGGGAAAGCGCGAAAGGCTGCCATCATGGTGAATGACACCGGGTGAAATAACTTCTGATGCAACCCAGTAGACACAACCCAACACTCGCCGCGGTTCAAGTGCCTTCCATTGAAGACCGCTTGGATCAATTCGATCTAAGCGCTTGTCACGCAATGGCCCTTGCATCTGATGAAAATACCAGTATGGGATGCCCGTAGTGGGGGGGATGACCACGGTATCGGGACCGAGCAAGGTCTTTATCTGTTCTAGCGCCGGTGTCACTTGATGCGATTTAAGGGCTAGGATGACCACATCCTGATGGCCTAGTTCAGATGGATTGTCCGTGGCTTTGACCTTGATACATCGCTCGCCGCCTGGTGAAATCAGTCGAAGACCGTCCTGCTTGATTGCATGGAAATGCTCTCCCCTGACAACCAAACTCAGGTCGACCCAACTCACATGCGCAAGATGAGCCGCTAAGTAACCTCCAATTGCGCCGCCTCCAAATATGCAAAGTTTCATATCGTTTCCTTATAATTCAAACGGTATCTAGGCGGGCACTACCTCGATCTAACAGCAGCACATCTCGTTCAACGGAGCGCGCGCGAAAACGGACCAGTTCCCCATATTCAAACAATTCAATTCGAACCGTTTCCCCAGGAAAAGCGGGCTGAACGAAACGCACAGACATTTCAAGTAAGCGTTCCGGTTGACTGGGTGCATACCGCTTTATGATCGCACGACATGCCAGCCCCATCGTATGGAGGCCATGCGAAATAGGTCGTTGAAAGCCCGCCATTCTTGCGATATGTGGATCAGCGTGAATCGGCATGAGATCATGGCTGGCCTGTCGATACATCAGCGCCCCCTGAGGTGATGTGCTGTAGTCAATCTGCCAACTTGGATCCACGGTGATTGCGAGCGGACTGCTCCCAAGAACCGGAATTCCCCAATTTCCACAACCGCCATCACCGCGAAGAAACTGCACTGAGCGTATCGTTGCCAAGGGCGTATCTAATTCTTTGTCAGTGACAAGATGTTCAAAATGAAGCAAAGCGCCTCTTCCAGGGCCTTTGTCCTCTACTGATTTGAGGACGTGGAAAGTTCGAACTGTGCCTTGAATTGTCAGCGGGCGATGCAATGTAAAGGCTAGTTCACCATGAACGATAGAAACCCAATCGATGCCTGCACACGGATCCCTGTGCCACATGGGTTGCCAACCTAAAGTTACACACTGACTTGGGACAATCTTGAGGCCTCGGCCTTCGTAGACGAAGGGCAGTTCATCCTCATTCAATGGGTCTGAACCCATGCCGAGGGACAAAGCGTAAAGAATTGAATCACGAGATACATAGGTTTGATCGCAAGGCTCAAAACGTAAATTTTTCACATAGTCAAGGTCCATGTGATGTCTGACCTCCATCAATTCGGCGTCAGTACAGCACCACCACAAACCGAAATAACTTGACCTGTCACATATTGAGACAAATCTGTTGCCAAGAACTCGACCACCCCCGCACAATCCTCAACGCGGCCAAATCGACGTAATGGAATCTGTGCTGCCTCATCATCAGTACCGACCCCTCTTTTTGCTACTTGCGCAGCCACTCGCGCTGTCATCATGACGCCGGGCGAAAGGCAATTGGCCCTGATCCCATGAGGACCCAGTTCGGCCGCGAGGTAACGGGTGTAGTGAGTGACAGCAGCTTTAGAAGCCGCGTAAGCTGATAATAGGCCCTGTTTATAGGTGGTGATGCCGGACTGTGAAGATATATTGATGATCGAGCCACAGCTTTGAGACTTCATAATTTTTGCCGCAGCTTGGCAGCAATGGACCGTGCTCATGTAATTCACATCCATCAAAAATACGGTGTCCTCCTCCGGTGTGATCGTGGGATAACTCCGGTCTGCTGGGGTCAGAGCGCCGCCGGCGTTATTGATCAAGATATCAATTCGACCTAGCGCCTGATGAGCCTTGGCAATCGCAGCAAAGGCGTCTTCACGGTTGGCCAAATCGCATTCGATGCCAATGCTTCGTCGACCCATGGCTTCAATTTCGGCTGTGACACTTTCAGCACTGAGCTTTTCACCGAATTGAGCGGCGCTATTCAGATCGATGTCGATAACAGCAACGTCTGCACCTAAGGCTGCGAGGCGCAAAGCATAGGCTCTGCCAAGACCCCTTGCGCCCCCTGTGACGACAGCCGTTTGATTGCGTAATTTCATGCTGAAATTCCTTTTTGAATATTCCGAGATTCAATGGTGCCTGCGCCCAAATATGCTCTGCGTATTAAGTCACTGTCCTTCAACTCCAAAGCAAGACCGTGTCCGATGATTCGTCCATTTTGTACAACATAGGCTGTGTCGGCGATTTGTAGCGCTCGCTCAACCATCTGCTCTACCAATAAAATCGTCGTACCTTCTTTTCGAAGTTGAACCACTGCGTCCAAAACCTTGTCGATCACCGAAGGGGCCAAACCCAAGGAGGGTTCATCTAACATCAGCAAAGAAGGGTTACGTATCATGGCTTGTGCTACCGCCAGCATCTGCTGCTGACCTCCAGACAAAACTCCAGCGTTAACTTTCCTACGTTCCAAGAGAACAGGAAATAATGTGTGAACACGGTCAAAGCGTCTGGTCGTTTCTTCCTTGCTTAGGCGTGTTCCCCAGAGTCCAAGTTCAAGGTTATCTTGAACTGACTGGCTACGAAATAGACGACGGCCTTCGGCAACATGCAGCAAACCACGACCGATAATTTCGGCGGGTTCTAGGCCAATCATAGACTCGCCGGCAAGCAGTATTTCGCCAGAATGCGGCTTGAGCAAACCTGACAAGGTTCGCAACAGCGTGGACTTCCCTGCACCATTGCTTCCGACAATGGCAACAAATCCGCCACGCGGAACTTCCAATGACACACCTTCCAGAACCGCGACCCGACCATAACCGACATGGATGTCTTTAACTTGCAAATATGCTTCTGTTGCGTTGTTCACTTCGCACCTCGCATGGCTTCACGGCCCATGTAGGCTCGCTCGACCTCTGGATGACTGAACACCTCATCGGGTGTACCATCAGCTAAGACACAACCGCGGTCTAGTACAGTGACTGAGCGACTGATCCGAGCGATCAATTCAAGGTGATGTTCAACGACAAGCACCGTGGTACCTTTTGCAACAATCGCTTCTATGAGAATACCTAATCGGTCCAATTCAGCCAAAGACAGGCCAGCTGCAGGCTCATCGAGCAACAACAATGACGGTCTACTGACCATGGCTCGAGCAATTTCTACCAGCCGCTGTTGTCCGTGTGGCAAATCACCCGCGATGTCGTTGGCTCGCTCAGCAAGCCCTACAAACAATAACAATTCCATTGCATTGGTTTGACCCTCAGCCTGATCACGAGAAGCTCGGGCCATGCGCAAGGCAATCTCGAAAGCAGAGGCTTTTTCGCTAACAAATCCCCCCAGTTGCACGTTGTCCAAAACAGTCATGTCATTGAGAAGTTTGGGCGTCTGAAAGGTACGTCCAACGCCTAAGCGTGCGATCTGATGCGGTGCCATCTTCATGACATTCACTGAGCCGATGATGATTGATCCTTCATCTGCTTGAACAAAGCCGCTGATTGCGTTGAGTATGGTTGTTTTGCCAGAACCATTCGGCCCGACCAATGCATGAACACAAGCAGAATCTGCATGAAGGTCGCAACCATCGAGTGCTTTGACACCACCAAAATGTTTCTTAAGGCCACGGATCATTAATGAAACATGTTGAATAGGGTCGGCATGAACGGGTCGCTTTTCTCCATCCAGAACAGTGATGGAGGCAGGTCGATCAAACCAGCGTCGCCACCACTTCATTCCGGTGATTCCGTGGGGTGCAAACACCATCAGAACCAAAAGAATCACGCCATAGATCAACAACCGCCAACTTTGCAACGGGCCCAGCAATTCAGGCAACAGAAAGAACACCAAAGTGCCAATGACGGGGCCCCAAAGCCGCCCCAATCCGCCTACGACAATGGTCAGAAGGAAAAAAATTGAAAAATCTGCATTGAAATCCTCTGGCGTTATCACTGTCTTTTGAACCGCGAAGAAAGCTCCTGCCAAACCAGCCAACGCAGCACTGATCGCAAATGCAAATAGCTTGATTCGCCAAATTGATACCCCTGCAGCCGTCGCAGCCAAGGGGTTGTCGCGAGCAGCCACCATGCCTCGTCCGATGCGTGATTGAACAAGGTTACGTGAGAGGATAAAGGCCAGTACCACGCACGCAGCTACAACGATGTAAACCTCAACAGGAGACAAAGAACGTCCGAAAAGGCTGGGTGCAGGAATGCCTACAATGCCGCTGAAGCCTTTGGTCACACCCTTCCATTCAACAAGCAGATCGGAAACAACCTGGGAAAAAGTTAAAGTAACTAAGGCGAAATACCAAGTCGACAGTCGCAAGGCTGGCAGAGCCATCAACACACCCGTCACAGTCGCAAGCGCAACCCCAGCGAGGGAAGCGATCCAAAAAGATATCTGTGCATCAACCATCAATAAGGCTGTCGTATAGCCCCCGATTGCAACCAATGCGCCATGGCCCAACGAGACAAGGCCAGCGTAACCCATGAGCAGATTCAAACCAATTGCCACCAACATCATGACCGCAGCCTGAGTTGCCAAAAATAGTATCAATTGCCCCTTAAACCATAAAGGACTAGAAAGGACCACTAAAAGTATGAACGTTAAAAATAAGCTTCGGTACTTTACAAACCCCCACCGAACGGCTGTCTCTTGAAAACTTGTACTTGTGTTCATGGCTTTCTTAAACAGTACGCGCTTCGAGAGAATTAAACAGGCCGCCCGGCCGAACCAGAAGAACCACCAGAACCACGGCAAGCATCACGCCATTGTGATAACCAGGGGATAACCACAAGGCACTGAATGCCTCAACCAAGCCAATCAGATAACCCGCCATCAGGGCACCTTGATTGCTGCCCAAGCCACCAATTGCCGCGGATGCAAAGCCCTTGAGGAGCAGCATTGCACCCAAAAGAGTTGATGCGTTGAGGATTGGCGCCGCCAGCATTCCCGTCAGTGCTGCAAAACCACCGCCTAACGCAAACGACCAGCGCGAAATGGCGTTAGGATCAATGCCACGCAATAGCGCAGCGTCGCGATCTTCCGCGACTGCCATCGCGGCCTTTCCCCAGAGAGTTCCATAGAGTCGCTCAATAGCAATCACCAATAAAAGTGTCAAGATAATCAATGCGATCTGATAACTTGAGATGGAAACACCATTGAATGGCAGCATGTCTGTAGAAAAAGGAGCTGGGGCCGGCACCACGATGGGGTCTGGACCCCATATTTTTCCAACAATGTTGACAATGATCATCGCTACTGCGAGGGTTGTGATGATCCAAGCGTGGCCATGACTGCTTTGTCGCAATACAGGCGCAACAGCTACTCGCTCCTCCAAAACAGCCAATGCGGCAATGGCCAAAATGGCCACGACCAAGGCAACCCACCATGGCAATTTCATTTGCGTCAAAAGAATAGCCCCGCCCATGGAACCCAACATGACCAAGTCACCTTGGGCGAAGTTAAATACCCTGGTCGGGCGATAGAGAATATTAAATCCAACCGCAATCAGACCATAAAGGCTGCCAGCCGTTAAGCCAGTCACTACCGTATCAAACCACATGGAAGAAGCTCAACCCTCAAGCACGTTCGCGGAATACGTGCATTGATTTTGGATCTTTGCCAGACAGCAAAGTGGCCATCACCATCTGATCACCGGTGAGTGCACAGTGGTTTTCGGGGGTAAAACTGATGCGTCCGATCATGCCGTTGTAGTTCTTGACCGCATCAAAGGCAGCCTTCACACGTTCTGAATCGAATTTCTTTTCAGCGTCCACTACAACCTTCAGCAAGTGCAGAAAATCGTAAAACGGACTGATGGCTGCATTGATTTCCCATTGTTTTGACTCAGGGAAATTAATCACACGCTTGGCATGTGCCACCTGACGGCCTCCAATGTTTTCATTCTGGGTATAGGTAAAAACTTTCAGCAAGGTGCCAGATGCATTCTTAAGTATTTCGGGGTCAGCATTCTCTAGAACGACGTTCGAGAACATTGAGTTCCCACCTAGCAAAGCCGGGTACCACTTCATCGCCTGAAGTCCAGCAGCTGTCAATAAAATACCTTGCGCTGGCGAGTTCCAAATCACCAACGCATCGGCGCCAGCTGCCCGAATTTTATTAAGGTAAACCTTCAAATCGGTTGCATTGAGAGGATAGGTCTCGACTGCAACTGGCTCAATTCCATACTTCTTTAAGGAACGTCTTGTCGCTATTCCTCCAGATTCTCCTAGGGCGGAATTCTCAAGCAGCAGACCAACTTTTTTGAGTTTCAACTTCTCTGCGATGTGTTCCGCAATTGCCTCGCCCTGATGGCTGGTGTTGTAGGTGAACTGATATTGGTAGGGGTACTTTTTCCCATCAGCCAGTTCTTCTGTCCAACCACCGCCTGCATGGATAATTTTGGCCGGGGTCGTAGATGCAACCGCTGCCAATGTATGTGAACTGCCTACTGGCCCCAGAATGGCCTGTGCCCCACTGTCCAGCAGTTTACGGACCACTGCTGGCTCCTTGGCAGGTGAACTTTCATCATCTGCCTCAATGATCTCAACTTTGCGGCCAAGAATTCCGCCAGCAGCATTGATCTCTTCGACGGCAATTTTCACACCAACGTAGAGCGGGGCAAATGATGATGCAACCAACCCGGTGAGAGCCCTTGCAGAACCAATTTTAATTGTGTCGGTGTTCTGAGCAAACGCTGATCCAACCGCTGACATCAAGGATGAGCCGGTTAGAGCAGACGCACCATAGAGAACACTGCGACGGGTCAAGTTGCCGGAAAGGGAAGAGCTGCGATTTTGAATGCTCATAGAAAGTCTCCTGTTGGAATAGTCTGGACAATGAAGATTTTTGAAGAACTCAGAGGACAAATAACTTGTCCTTTACGATGCCCACATGCACAGTGTGCACATGCTTATAGTTCGGGA
Source organism: Comamonadaceae bacterium (assembly GCA_947476015.1). Lineage (GTDB taxonomy): Bacteria > Pseudomonadota > Gammaproteobacteria > Burkholderiales > Burkholderiaceae_C > Limnohabitans_A. The sequence goes on from CANJOS010000008.1 coordinate 9,650, forward strand.
CAGTCCCCTGCAGAGGGGACATGGCGGGATGTGCTTTATCCAAAGTCCGCATAATGCTTTCCAATGACATGGGGCATCGCGCTGATTTTTTTGACTTTGTACAAAATAAAGAGGTACCAATGAGCAGAGAGACAATCGGAAAAGCTGAAGAACTACTGGATGAAGCCGGTACCGGCGGGGTTCAGGCAGTTGAGACAGGTATTCGGCTTTTATTAGCTCTGATTGCCTTAGGACCTACCTCCAAACTCAAAACACTTGCTGAACAATCTGGCATGTCACCCCCTAAGGCCCACCGATACCTCACCAGCTATTGCCGCAGTGGCTTGGTAGAGCGTGACAGTAATGGGGGTGGCTACCGTCTGGGACCCCTTGCATTGCAAATGGGTCTGGCGGTATTGCGACACATGGACGTTGTGAAAGTATCTAGCTTGATTCTGACAGAGCTCAGAGACGAGACGGGCTTTACGGCCGCTCTAGCAGTATGGGGGTCCTTCGGACCCACTTTCGTCAGACTCGAAGAATCAAATCAACTGGTCGTCACGACCACACGTCCAGGAACGGTGCTTCCGATTCTCAGTTCGTCTACCGGAAAGATTTTTGGCGCCTTTTTGCCTCGGCAAATCACAGCATCAGTTCTTGCAGCGGAAATGAAACGACGTGGTGGACTGAATGGAACATCTGGGCAGCTTAAAGACCGAGAACTAATCAAAACCATGTTTGAGCGGATTCAGAGGGAAGGTATTGCGTATAACGACTCTCAGGAATACCACAGGGGAATCAATGCATTGGCAGCTCCCATATTCGACCATTTAGGGAATCTTGCAGCCGCCATCACAATTTGGGGCGAAGTAGGAGTGCTTGACACCCGACACAATGGTCCTATCGCCAAACTCTTAAAAGAAAAAACCAAAGACGCATCCCGCAAAATGGGAATGCTTTGAATTCTGCGGCTGAGACAACCATGCTGCGGTGCCCAAGAGGGCCCTGTTAAATCACCAAATTTGTTCTGGCTCGAATTCAAACCAGGGGAATTCATACAAAAAAGGGAAAACCCTGATTTCACTGAATTTTAATACGCGTAATCTACTTACGTTAAACAGAATAATTGATACAGGAGCAATGTTCATGATATGCGGCTTGTCAATGGTGGAAGCATATCCCTCTTATGATTTGAGCGGGAATTTAGCTGATCTGGTTGAGGGAATCGGAACTGAGTCCTTTGGTCGGGGCCTGGTGAGATTACTCCATCAAATCTGCGGCGCCAATCATTGCGCTGCATTTAATTTTGGCAATGATGACATCAAACCATTGGTTGTCAGTAGCATGATCGCGCCTTGGTCTGCAAGCGCTCAAGTCAAGCGCTACATCAAAGATGGCTGGTGGAAAAAGGACCCAGTGATCAGTCGCGCTAAAGAATGCGTGGACAAATATTCCACTGGCGTCATTCAGATGCAATTGGATCACGCAGATATCAGAGAATTAAGACAAATGATTTACCCTCGCATCAGTGATGGCGTGATGCTGTGTGGGCGAATGGGTGATACAACGATCGGTTTGAGCGTTTTAAGTGACTGCCCAAACTCCAAGTTTGCCCCGAATAGCTTTGAAACTCTCAGCCAATACGCAGGCACTTTGCTGTCGGCCGTGGCCAAGCACTCTAGTTTCATCGCCCAGATACCAAATGCCGCAAATGCCCTCACTGATTTGATCGAAATAGAGAATTGTTTCCTTGCGACAACCGACTTGCCCAAACGCGAATTGGAAGTCTGCGCACGGATCCTTTATGGAATGTCAACGATAGGTATTTCTATCGATCTTGGCATCGGTGAGGAAAGCGTCAAGACTTACCGCAAACGTACATATCAGCGGCAAAAAATTGGCTGCGAACGAGAGTTGTTACACCGTTATCTCGCCCTCTGGAGTCAATGGCACTCAAACAGGACCCCTTGGTTAATGTCGATGAAACCCGCGAACCAAGTGCATTAAACAGATCGCTAGAAATTTCAGGTCACTTGGAGTTTTGAGTGCTCACAATGCAATACGGCCGAATGGATGGGTGCTACTGACACCCCCGTCCACCGCAAAACATTGTCCGTCGATGAAGGACGCATCGTCACTGGCTAAAAAGGCTGCCATGGCGGCGATTTCCTCAGGTTGGCCTGCGCGCTTAAGCGGGGTTACATGTCCGATTTTGGATTCGATGCCTTTGGCACGCGCTTGTTCAAACACCTTACGTGTCATCTGAGTTTCGACCAAACCAGGCAAGATGGCGTTGACCCGAACGTTGCTCCCAGCAAATGCATTTGCCGCACATTGCGCCAGGCTGTTAACTGCAGCCTTGCTGGCACTGTAGGAAATAGCACCAGCGTTGGCTCGCAACGAGGCAGCCGAGGATGTCAATATGATGGACCCGCTGCCCTGAGCCACCATGTGAGCGCCAGCATGCTTGACAGCTAAGAAGCAACTGATGGTATTGATTCGATAGACATCTTCCCACTCCTGCACTGTCTGCTCCAAGAGTGGTGTATTGGTTCCGGGAATCGCAATGTTTGAAAAGAACACGTCAAGTCCTCCAAATTCTGCGATGCATCGAGCGACAATGTCCGCTACATTGGATTCCACGGAGGCATCAGTGACCATCGCGACAGCAATGCCCCCCGCTGCGCGAACCATCTCTACGGTCTGATGGGTGTTCTCAAGACTGCGGCCCACAACGAGCACCGATGCGCCCTCATTGGCAAATCGAATTGCGCTGGCACGGCCAATGCCGCTTCCGCTGCCAGTAATCACGGCCCGTCGACCTCTCAATCGATTCATGACTTAATTTCCTTTTTCCTTGAGCAGTGTTAGTGAATGGATACCGCTGGGCATAACCGTCACAGCGCAGATCAATATAAAAATAATCATCGATCCTCACCGGATTGTCGAAAAGCTTTGGCGCGTTCACGTAGCGTGAATTTTTGAATCTTTCCGCTTGCAGTTGCTGGCAGAGCTTCGATGATTTCGATTCTTTCAGGCCAATACTGTTTAGCAACTTTATTCTCAGCCATCCATTCTTGGCAAGCCAAAAGGTCGAAGTTAGCACCCGGCCGCAAAACTACAAATGCGCAACTCCGTTCGCCCAATCGATCATCAGGATAACCCACAATAGCTGTCGAGAGTACAGCGGGGTGCTTGTAAAGCAGACTTTCTATTTCAAACACCGGTACATTTTCGCCACCACGAATCAGAACGTCCTTGATTCGCCCGTTGATGCGAATATATCCTTCTGCATCCATGTAGGCGAGGTCGCCAGTCTCGAACCAACCTTCCGTATCAAAGGTCACAATATCAGGTCGCTTGTAGTAACCCAAGAACATTTGTGCGCCGCGAACAATCAAGCTACCTGTCTCACCGATGGGTAAAATATCGCCATGACTGTTGACCACCTTGACTTCCATCCCCGGGACTGCAGAGCCGTCAGTTGATGACGACTTCTCTAACGCACGCTCAGGTTCAGTCAAAGTTGCCCCTAACGTCTCGGTCATACCCCACAGAGAACATACGTCCACACCCAGCTCTTTGATGGCTCGGTCAATCAAAACCGGAGGGATGGGTGCACCTCCGCATAAAAATGTACTCAATTGTTGAGGATGGACTGAGCCAGATGCGACCGTCTCGCAAATATCCGCAAGGAATGGCGTCGAAGCTGCCATATGTGAAACGCCTTCTTGCGCCATGATTTCTACACCACGCTTTGGATCCCATATATCCTGAAGCACAAGCGTACCACCCAGCATGATGGACTGCAGCATGACCGCTGCATAACCCGTCATGTGACCAAGCGGAGAACAGCACAGATGAACATCGTCTGTGTCTAAATGAAAACGCTGCGCCAATGCGGTTGTACAAGCAATCAACGTATTGTTGTTGTGCATGACGCCTTTAGGTTCACCAGTTGTTCCTGATGTGAACATCAGAACTGCAAGGTCATCGCAGTTGATATCAGTAGCTTTCGTAAGTTGGCTTCGTTCACTCTGCAAAAGTTCTTGAAAACCTTCTCCTCCATCATCGTCAACAACAGCGACATACTTCAGGCTGGGTACTTGTTCCCTCAATGATTGCGCCATAGATGCATGGTCGAATGATCTAAAGACTTTGGGTACAACCAATAACTTGGCTTGGCTGAAATTGATCATAAACTTCAACTCGTGTTCACGAAAGATGGGCATCAAAGGATTGACCACAGCACCCACTCGACCACAAGCAAGCGCTAAGACGACAAACTGCCACCAGTTGGGCAACTGAATGGCCACAATGTCGCCCTTCCCTATGCCCAAATGTCTCAAAGAATTTGAAGCCAAGGCGACGCGACGTTCCAATTCCTCATAGGTCAATTTGAGCGAGTCGGGACGGTCAACTCGGTAAGCTGTAAGCGCAGTTTTGTTTGGCCAGCGACGAACAGCCTCACAAAAATAATCATCCACTGATCGGTCAAGCCAGAGACGTTGGGATCTCATCTCACTCGCATGCCTGATGCTGTCAAAACTTGATTGATTCACGAATTATCTCCATCTGATCAATTGATCTGTCGAAGTTCAGGCAACCATTAGTGGCCAGATCGAATAAGTTCCATGCCACGCTGAGCATAGGCCAATGCCAACTTGCGTCCGACGCGAGCAGCATCGGGCAGAAACCCATTTCCCGCTTCTCCGCGTGCCGCTACGCCAGCAGAGCCCACAGCACCTCGGAACATCGCAAAGGCTTTGTGAAAAGTCGTCATCCTCTCTGGCGAATTTGCCAGCTCGTAATACAGCTCAAGATAATCAGTCTCACTGGGTATCCCCATCTCAACCAGAGAAAGCCCCAGTAATCCCCCATTTTCGTCAGTGGCCATGGACCAAGCTTGACTGTTGAAAGCCACATCCACCAAGGGGTGACCTAATGTCGAAAGCTCCCAGTCCAGTACACCAACGATGCGAGACTCTGATGAATGGAATATCAGATTTCCGATTCGGAAGTCTCCGTGGCACAACGCCAATAATTCGCTGGTAGGCACATGCGAGGACAACCAAATGACCAACTGGTCAAGTGCGGGGTTGTCGACATCATCTCGCCGAAACGATGCCCACTGCTGGGACCACCGCTTAAGTTGTCGCTCAAAGTAGTTTCCTGGTCTGCCATAGTCACCTAAGCCAATCGCATGAAAGTCCAAACGGTGAATAGCAGCCAATGTCGAACCCATTGACCTGTAAATATCTCTTCTCTCATGCGGATTGAGGCCGGGGAGCGCAAAATCTTGAAAGACACGGCCCTCAATTCGCTCCATCAGGTAAAAAGGTGTGCCAAGTATTTCCCTTTCGCTGCAATAGTGCATCGGTTGGGGCACTGGTACCTCGCTCCCTTTTAACGCCATGAGTACCCGAAACTCTCGGTCAATCGCATGGGCAGAGGGCAACACCACACCGGCGGGCTGCTTTCGCAACACGGCCTGCCAGCTTCCGCGGCGCAAGAAATAGGTTGGGTTGGACATCCCGCCCTGGGTGCGAGAAATTTCAAGAGGTTCGCCTTCACCACCAGTCGACCCAAAGACTTTCAATAGATAGGCATCAAGTCGAGAAAACTCGAAATCAAGTCTTTGTTCAACCGCAGATTTCATTTATGCACTTGCTTACCACTAAACCCAAAAAGGTACTGCGCGACACGACGCATCTGGACCTCTTCTGATCCTTCAGTGATGCGATATCGACGATGGTGGCGATAAATATGTTCGAAAGGAAGTGTTCTGCTGTAACCGATGCCACCATGAGTCTGCATCGCACGGTCAGCTGCATCACAAGCGAGTCTGTTAGCACGGAAATTACAGATAGAGACCATGTCACTGATTTCAAGCGGATCCTGATGATCCATTTGCCAGGCAGTTTTAAAGATGAAATTACGAACCATCTCACATTCAGCGTAAAGCTCGACCAGCGGAAACTGAATACCTTGCTTCTTGGACAAGGGCTCACCAAAGGCAATACGTGAACGTGCATAACTTGCAGCCAGTGTGATGCAATAGCGCGCCGCGCCAGCGCTCGCTGCTGCTTGACGGATTCTGTTTTCGTGAATGAAACGCTGGGCTAAAACCAGACCTTCACCTTCCTTGTACAAAATGGCGCTGTCTGGCACACGGACGTTTTTCAACTCAACCTCAGCATGATCGCTGGGCATATTGAAAGTCCAGTGGTTGTAGAGAATATTGTGCCCTTCTGATTGGACTGGAACGATGAATGCGGTGATACCCTTACCGTCACCTGGTTTGCCAGAAGTTCGGGCAAATACGAGGTTGGCATGGGCACGAGCGACCTGACTGTTCCAACGCTTCATGCCGTTAATCACCCAATGGTCTCCGTCTCGCACCGCCTTTGTCTCGAGCCAGGTCGCATCGCTACCGTGACCAGGCTCAGTTAAGGCAAAGGAAAGGTGCATTTTGCCAGTGATGATGCCCTCAATGTATTTCTTCTGATCTGGAGATCCGTAGGATTCAAGAACTGGAACAATGGGGAAGTTACCAACAATCGAGGACTCATCTTGTAAATCATTGTGAAGGCCCAAGCCCTTACCCGCCAAGTGCTCGCGGATTGCTGCGACCATCAGGTTGGATGCTGCTTGTCCACCGCAAGCTTTGGGCAAGCCCAGTCTCAAATGGCCAGCTTTGTCGGCGCGTCTCTCCATCTCAGAAATCAAAGCGCGCCAGTCATCTCGAGGACGTCCATCATTATCCCAATCTGTTCGAGAATTTTCTCGCCGGTGGTCGAAGAAGCGAATATTGTCATTCTCGCGTTCGAGAGGTTTAATTTCCTTCTCAATGAATGAGTCGAGATCGGCCAGTTTTTCAGTGATCTCGTGCGGCAGTTGAAAGTCCATCTTAATGATTCCAGAAAAGTTGAAGATAAATTTGGATAGCAACAGGATCAACCATGGATTTATTAAAAGCTTGAAGCTTGATTCTTGATGCCCCCCTAGGGGGGGACTTCCGCAATTCAACCTGATTTGACATTGCGACTTTCATCCATCAGCCTCGTTAGGCAGAAAGATAATCTACTTCCTGCGCCAATCTTCGACCCATCCCCAAATTCCACGTCTGAATGACAACACGCAGATCACAAAAATAGCGCCTTGAATGAGCGTCATCCAAGAACCTAGACTGGCTAGATATGAGCTTAAACCAACCATAATGAAGGCCCCGAGGATAGGCCCCAACAAAGTCCCTAAGCCTCCGATCAAAGTCATGAGAATGATTTCCCCTGACAGCCCCCAATAAACATCATTCAATGTTGCCAGTTGTAAAACAATGGCTTTGGTTGCCCCAGCAACGCCCGCCAAAGCCGCGGACAAGGTAAATGCTAGGAGTTTGATGCGATTGACTTTGTAGCCCAAGGAAATAGCCCGGGGTTCATTCTCACGAATAGCTTTCAAGGCGTGGCCAAATGGTGAATTCACAGCCCTGTAAATGACGAAAAAACCAAGCATGCAAATCGCCATCACAAAATAATAAATGGCGTAAGGGTTTTCAAGGTTAATGAGCCCAAACAAACGCCCTCTTGGAACGGCTTGAATGCCGTCCTCACCTCCGGAAAAATCACTGGCTTGAACGTAAAAAAAGAAAAGCAATTGGGCCAACGCAAGCGTGACCATTGCAAAATAAATGCCCTGACGGCGTATGGCCAACGCACCGATGATCCATCCCACCAGCGTAGCTGCTGCAGTGCCAAAGATCAGAGCGACCTCTGGGGTGATGGCCCAAAATTTCAAGGTGTGGGCCGTGATGTATGAGGCCGTTCCAAAAAAGGCAGCGTGTCCGAAAGAGAGCAGACCTGTATAACCAAAGAGCAAGTTAAAAGAAGCTGCCAGCAATGCGAAACACAGTGCCTTCATCACGAAAATGGGGTAAATGCCCACAAATGGCACGATGAGGAGTAACAACAATAATGCTGCGATGAGGACATGAACACCATCGATTGCACCTTTTACGTCATGCGAAAGTTTGCTTGTTTCGGCAGAAGAATCGCTCATGATTTTTTACCAAACAAACCGGACGGTTTCACCATCAGGACCAAGGCCATGATCAGAAAAATGACAGTGGTTGAAGCTTGTGGATAAAAAACTTTGGTCATGCCTTCTGCAAGACCCAAGGCATAGCCACTGAAAATGGCACCCCCTATCGATCCCATACCACCGATCACCACAACAGCAAAAACCACAATGATGGTGTTGGTTCCCATCGAGGAACTCACTTGATAAATAGGCGCTGCCATCACTCCAGCAAAGGCAGCCAACAATACGCCAACGCCATAGGTCAGCGTCATCATCCTAGGAACACGGACGCCAAAAGCTTGAACCAAGGAGGGGTTCTCAGTCGCAGCTCGTAAGTAAGAACCCAGCTTGGTTTTTTCAATCACCAGCCATGTGACCAAACACACCACCACTGAAACACAAATGACCCACAGACGGTAGTTAGGCAAAAACATAAAGCCCAAATTCCTTCGCCCTTGCAAGGCTTCTGGAATGGCATAGGGCAAACCTGAAACACCGAAGCCTTGCCGAAATGCACCTTCAATCAACAAAGCCAAGCCAAAGGTCAGAAGCAAGCCATAAACAGGATCGAGTTTTTTAATCTTTCTCAAAAAGAACCATTCGATGAACATTCCAGTGAAGGCCACAAGAACAGGCACAACAACCAGTGCGGCCCAATAGTTGAGGTCTAAGAATTTCAAAGCCAACCAAGCACAAAAAGCACCCATCATGTATTGGGCGCCATGTGCAAAATTAATCACATTCAAAAGTCCGAAAATAATGGCCAGACCCAAGCTCAACAATGCATAAAAAGACCCATTGATGAGCCCAATGAACAATTGACCGTAAAAAGCCTGAGAGGGAATTCCAAAAATTTCAGTCATGCTGGCTCAAACGCTCAAATATTTATCGATTTGATCCAAGACTTTCGGATCCTCAATGTCTTTGCGACTGAATTGATCAACCACTGCACCCTGCTCCACTACATAAAAATGATCAGAAATTTGAGATGCAAAATTAAAATTTTGCTCAACCAGCAAAACCGTAAAGCCCAGTTTTTTCAACTGCTGAATTGCAAAGGCAATTTGTTGAACAATGACGGGAGCCAAACCTTCTGTAGGTTCATCCAGCAGTAAAAAATGAGCACCTGTTCTCAAAATTCTGGCAATTGCCAACATTTGCTGTTCACCTCCAGACAACTTTGTTCCCTGACTGTTTCGACGCTCTAGCAAATTGGGGAAAAGCTGGTGAATGGCATCAATGCTCATACCGCCTGGCTTGATGATGGGCGGCAACAGTAAATTTTCATGGACTGACAAACTGGCAAAAATCCCACGTTCTTCTGGACAGTAAGCAACACCCTTTCTTGCCACTTCATCAGGAGAGTAAGTCACAATGTCATGGCCTTCAAAATAAAGATGCCCTGTTCGCTTTCCAACCAACCCCATAATGCTTCTCAAGGTACTGGTTTTACCTGCGCCGTTTCGCCCAATCAAGGTTGCAATTTCACCCTTATTAACCGAAAAGTTCATGCCATGCAAAACTTTTGACTCGCCATACCAAGCTTGCAGGTCTCTAACTTCTAGGATAGATGGTGCGTTGGCTGGCGTCATATCAAGCACCTATGTAGGCGGTTCTCACTTGCGGATTTGCAGAGACTTCGATATAGGATCCCTCTGCCAAAATCTGCCCTCGCGCCAAAACCGTAATCCAGTCAGACAGGTCCTCCACAACTTTCAAATTATGTTCCACCATCAACACCGTTCGACCAACGGCAGCTTCTCTGATCAAAGTCATGATGCGTTCGATGTCTTCTCGGCCTAGGCCTGCCATCGGTTCATCCAGCAGCATGACTTGAGGATTCAAGGCTAAGGTGGTTGCAAATTCGAGTGCTCTTTTCCTGCCATATGACAGATCAGAGGCGGTGTGTGTTCTAAAATCTTGCAAGCCTACTGCAGTAATCAACTCATCCACTTTGTCGCTGAGTCCCTCTAAACATCGGTCTGAACGCCAGAAGTCATAGTGCAAATTCAGAGGTCTTTGAAGAGCGATGCGAACATTTTCGCGAACACTGAGGTGTCCAAAGGTGGATGAAATTTGGAAAGACCTGACCAAACCGCGTGTGGCAATGTCCGCAGGGTCATCCCGTGTGATGTCTTTTCCGTTGAAAAATATTTTTCCTGAGGTCACCGTCAGAAAACGTGTCAATAGATTGAAAACAGTGGACTTGCCAGCGCCATTCGGCCCTATCATGGCATGAATCGAACCGCGCCGAACTTGCAGGTCGACACCTGAGACAGCCTTAAAACCCTGAAATTCCTTGGTCAAACCAAGGGTTTTAATCACAAATTCATCCGTAACAGACGTCATCGATTTTTCTCAGCAACTTCTACAAAATGAGGCACTTCTTTAGGCGAAGGATCAAAACCCAAAGGCAAATACCAAGCCCTGTCAAAAGTAATGCGATCGACGCTCATCTCCAAGACCAAAGTTTCGAGTTTTCTGCGAATACTTTCTTCATACGAAGCGGACTCTCGAATGACTTCACGCACAACGGCGGCAATTTCAAAGGCAGCCAATCGAATCACATTTGATTTCAATTCATGCGATGACAGAACTGCTGTGCCCGTTTCAATCGAAGACTCTAACAGCGACTTATTTTCTGGTGAGATGATCGCACCAGAATTTTGAATTGCTCTTGCCAAGGCCAAATTATCCCGAAGTTCAAATGTTTCGCGGTAACATAAAAAATCAAGACGTCCTCTGACAAACTCTAAGTAATCTACAACCAATTTCAGTTGCTCAGCAGCTAAAGGATCATTGGGATTGATGGCAGGCGCGACAACATCAGTCAGAGATTTGACAGCGGCACGAAGGCCATTTTCTGTGACATCCATTACAAACGCTCCTTTAACAAGCGGGCGAGATCCAAGGACACTGCGGGTGCAATACCCTTTACGCGCGTCAGCAAAATATCTTGATGTGATTTACCGAGACGTGCAACGCGATAGGCCGTGGCCATGGCGGAACACAAAATTTGATAGGAATTTAAAACTTTGTAATAGTAAAGTCGATCAGGATCAACACTCAATCCTGATGCATCCTCGTATCGTTTATAAAATTCATTCAATGGAACTAGGCCACACACGTAATAAGTTTGACCGTCCTCAGAATAATGACCCATGGTAGTTTGAGTAGTCCAAGCCAAATCTCGGTGGCGATCACCAATATGCCCTCGCTCCCAATCTAACCATGCGGTCATTTGCCCCGTGGCTTCTTCAAACAGAAAGTTACCGCTTCGATAGTCGCCATGAACAATGCTGGCATGGTCTAAGGTGGGTAAATTACGCTCAAGCCAATTAGACGCCACCTCCATGAGCGCGTAGTCCTCACCCCGATCTTCTTCCCAAATTCGACGGCCACGATTGAGCTGCCAAAGAGCGCTTTGAGTACCTCCAATTTGGGGATGATCCATGGTTGTGAAAACCTTGTCTTCGGTCTTCATGCTGTGAATCGTGCCAAGATGTTTGATGAATTGTGGCGCTAATTGTTTTCTCAACTCGGGGCCAAACACAGTTCCCAAACCACTCACCTTGCCTGTGGCGGTAGTTTTAGGCTTTGTCACGCCATCTGCAAAGGCATAAATCAGGGCAGGTTCTGGAAACCACTCTCCCTTTGGATCTAACCAAAATACACGAGGAACGGGAATGATGCCTTCAAACAGATTCAACAATTCAAACTCACGGGCTCGACTGGTGGTGTTCGATGACTCCGAAGGGTCCATTCGAATGACCAAGCGGTCGACGCTGGGTCCACGCCTTGGATCAATCCAATGCAAGGTAAATCCCATTTGGATTTTGGAAACGCCGCCCGTGAACCAGGATTGATCCCTCACTTGAAAATCACCTTGGATCTTTTCTTCCAGCATCTTTTGCAGACAGGTTGAAAGTTCTGCCAAGGTGGGCCGTCTGTAAGGGGGACTGCTCCTAAGTCGCATCTTACGAACCAACAACTCATCCGTTTCCCGCTCGCCTGGGTAACGTCGACTGATGTCTTGAATAAACGCCTCGGACGGATTGTCTCGATTATCGAAATTACCCATTGAACCGAACATACAAAATCCTCGTCGACTGAAGCAAAAAATTTTTACAAGCGCTCAACGTTTGACCAAAGAGCATTCTTCAGGTGAAGCGGGCCTGAAAGCCTTTTCTGCAGGAATTCTTTGAACCAACTTTAAATAATCCCAAGGTGCCTTGGATTCTTCAGGTCGCTTAACTTCCATCACAAACATATCATGCATATGACGCCCATCAGCGCGAATGGTTCCGACACCAAATAAGGGATCGTCTGTGCGCAGCTCTTTCATTTTAGAAACCACTTGTGGTCCAACTCGCGTACCCGCAGCAGTGGTGGCTTTCAAATAATGCAGAACTGAAGCGTAGACACCGGCTTGAACATCTGATGGATAGTCTCCGCCATTTCGTTGCGCAAATCTACGAGCAAAATTGCGCTTTCCTTCATCAATATCCCAATAGAAAGCGGTTGTAGCTATCAACCCACGAGAAGCTTTGAGCCCTAAGCTATGGATATCGTTGATAAAAATAGCCAGTGCGACCAATTTTTGTCCCCCATCGGTAATTCCAAATTCACCCGCTTGCTTTACAGCATTCACAAAATCATTCCCGCCCATGGCCAAGCCTACAATTTTTGCCTTGGATGCTTGTGCTTGCAATAAGAACGATGAGTAATCTTGAGTGTTAAAGGCCGGTCGGTTACTGCCAATGACCTTGGCACCAGCAGCCAACGCAAATCTACTGGCCACGGCCTCCAATCCAAGACCACCCGCATAATCGGCTGTTATGAAAAACCAAGTATCACCGCCGCGTTCAACTGCCGCCGTCGCAGTGTTTCTGCCCAATGACCAAAGGTCGAAGGTCCAATGGACGGTGTTAGGCGAGCATTCCTTGCCCGTCAATGAATCATGACCACCGCCAGAAACTAAAAATGCAGCATTGCTGTTTCTGACCAAGAAATTAACGGCCAATGCAACAGCAGAGTTAGGGACATCCACAATGGCACTGACACCCTCGTCCAACCACTTGCGAGTCACGCTCGAACCAATGTCTGCTTTGTTCTGATGATCGGCAGAGATCACTTCAATTTTAAAGGGCAACCTGCCAGCACTTTTCTCAAAATCTTCAACAGCCATCTGTGCGGCCACCACAGAGCCTTTGCCACTCCATGCAGAGAACCCACTTTGCATGTCAGTCAACACACCAATTTTCACTGGCGCATTGGACTGAGCAATTCCTGAGCCCGCAGTGAGGCCTAACAAAGCGAATGAAAGACACCAAGATAAAGCACGCATTTTCTTCATGATTAAACCTTTCGAATCAATGGACAAATATTCACAAAATCTAAATCGCATGGAGGGACAAAAAACTTGTACACATCATTACTTTATGCTGAAGAAGTATCGGCTCATACTAGGCAAAACCCTTGAAACATTAGCTTTCCAATGATCGAAAGTCGGCAAGCGTTTCGTTCAAGCTGTCCAATCGCAAAGCTTCAAATGATTCCCCGCTGAGACGAGTCACTGAACAGTGATTCAAATGAAATTTGCCATACCTAATTTCAGACAGCCCCAAAACTGCAGATACGAATGTTTTGGTCGTCACGCCGTGGGTGAAAACAGCAATTCGTTGCCCCTTTTCACCTTCAAAGATACGTCGATAGGCACTGTAAACATTCCGCATGAAAACTTCTGGGTCATGACCATAAAATTGGAGGGGTGATGCCATAAATCGGGCCAAGTTTTCTGCCGATTCCTCTTGACGCATTGTTTCTATAGATCGATATCGATCAGACGGATAGTCAACTTCTGCCAACCCCTCAAATATTTCAATATCCAGATTCAATAATTTGGCCAAGGGTGTTGCAGTGTCAATTGCACGCCTTTGTGGGCTAGAAACAATTCGATCGATACCCTCATCGACCAGTTTTTCTGCCAACGAAAAAGCATGTTGCATGCCTTGTGTATCTAAGGGTGGATCCCCTGGACACAATGAATGATTCTCGTCGGGGCGACCGTGTCGAATGATCAATAAATGTTTCATGTTCACTTTAAGCAAAGAATCAACGGTCATTCATTTGGAAGACCTGGTCAATCGGCGGCACCATCTCAGGTTTTGACTCCCATCCCTGTGGCAAAAACCAAGCTCTTTGGGCATCCAAAAACGCTTTACTACCTGACAAAATGACCTTTTCAATCCGCTTTCTCAATTCATGGTCCACCGTCGCTGTCGTCCGAACCAAAGCCGTCAATAGGGCTGCGAGTTTTTGTGAACAAGCTTGCAAGTCAAAGTCTCTTGTTGATGACAATTTTTGGAGTTCACGCGCTTTGGCCAAGGTTTCATCTAAAGCAAGTGAAATTGCTGGAGAAACCAAGTTTGCATCGACTTTCACCTGCTCTGACATCTCTATGTAATGACTTAGTTCAAATTGATGACGATCGTGAGCATATGCATGACGACTCAAAATCAACTGCAGATACTTCGAAACAAGCTTGGTTTGTTCATGCGCCAGAGGATGATTCGGGTCAATGGCGTCATAAATCACCTCGTCCAAGGCTCGGATTGCAGCACGCAGTGCGTTATCAGTGTGGTCGGCCATCAGAGACCCTCCTCAAGGATTGCAACTCGCAAGTCTTCGGAAATCTGGTAAGCAGCACCTTCAATCCAGGACAACAAAATATCTTGGTGTGAGCGGCCTAACCTCGCCACACGATAGCCGGTTCCCAGAACAGATGCAATCAGTTGGAAGCTGTTCATGATCCGGTAATAACGAAGCCGTTTAGCATCAACTTTCAAGCCTGAAGCTAATTCATACTGCTCATAAAAATCATCCAAAGGTACCAGTCCAGAAACTAAAAATGTCGTCCTGTCCTCATCATAATTTCCAAAAAGCGGCGTGGTAATCCATGCTAAATCGCGGTGACGATCTCCGAGGTATCCTCGCTCCCAATCCAGCCATGCCGTGATTTTTCCAGTGTCTTCATCAAACAAGAAGTTCCCTGCTCGATAATCCCCGTGCAATACGCTCACAGTGTCAAGCAGCGGCAGGTTTCGTTCTAGCCAATTACTGGCAATTTCCATGATGGGGAGATCTTCGGCACGGTCTTCTTCCCATATGCGCCTGGCCCTGTTGAGTTGCCAAAGCGCACTGTCAGAAGTTCCTAGTCTAGGAATATCGAATGCGCTAAAATCTGAACTTGAATAGTCGAACGTGTGAATGGCTGCCAAATGAGCAACAAATTGCGGGCCTAAGAGAGGTCTCAATCGAGTTCCGAAGTCATTGCCTACGCCAGAAATCCGGCCCTCCACTGCTTTAGGCTTGGTCACTCCTGTCGCAAATGCATAAATCAATGAGGGCTCTGGAAACCATTTTCCCTCGGCATCGACCCAATAAACACGGGGCACTGGAAGAGTTTTAGCAAATGCACGAATCAATTGCGATTCACGCATTCGACTGGTAGCGTTCAAAGATTCCTGAGGCTCCATTCGAATGACGAGTTCTGTGCTAACTCGCCCTTGCTCAGGGTCATGCCAGTTCAATTCAAACGCCAATTGTATTTTTGAACCGCCGCCGGTCATCCAACGCAATCTTGAGACCTCGAAATCCCCTTGGACATGCGCTTTCAGAAAGGCATCTATGTAAGATGCAAAATCTTTCAAATTTGTTGCAGGTCTTCTTGGGTGGTGGCGATGCTGCATTTTTCGAGTGAGCATCGCATCAAATTCACGCTCCGTAGGAAAGCGCTCGCGCATAGCCTGAATAAAATCATCTGATGGCGCGTCTCGAACTGAGTGATCAGTCTCGAAAATATTTTGCAGATGAAATAAGCCTGGATCATGGTTTGGCGTTGTCATGATAAATGTCTCCTTATCCTGTCGTGATTGATGCAGGCCAATCGTTCCAACGTCTTCCTCTTCGTTGGGTCGTCGCTGTAATCGGCAAGACTTCCATCACAACACCGTAGCCTACTCTGTCACCCAACAGCCATCTCATCAGAGCGGTGTAGCAGGTGGTCGCATAGATATTCCAGGGCGCCCCCACATCGGCCATGGCGGACAACTTATAAATCTTACCTCGCACGTCGGTGACCTTGAGTTGCATTGAGGTAATGGTAGAGCCAAGACGCGTACTGGTGATGTCCAGTTCCATCACACCATATTGAAGTCCATTTTCCAACACATAACCATGCGCTAACTTTTGATCCTGGCCGTTCGGCGCATCCAAATCTACATGCGTAATCAGGTGGAAAGCTAAATTTTCGTCAAACTGCGCAGAAATTGAATCCATGGGAGGCAACTCAAGCTCGCCTCGTTCCCCCCAACTGTGGTCCATTCGCTCAAGGGAATTCACCTTGTATTCTTTACCGCGAACTTTAACCACCCCAGTAACACGACCCGTCATATCGAAATGGCCTTTCCAAGCTTTCGAAAGACCAGATTTCGCAATTTTTTCTTCTTCAGTGCCAACGGCGTGTGGCGTGTGTGCTGGATCATGTACATCAAAAGGGTCCATGATTCCGATCCAATCAACGTGAATTTCGGTATTGTCATAGCCTACATAATCGATTCGAAATTCTCTGGGTGGCTTGACCGAACGAATTTTTAGCCCTGAAGGTGAATCAATGTTTGAAAATCTTTCAGGTGCCGGTAAATGAACTTGACTGTCTACATACAACAACTCCGCTCTGTTATCGGTGAGCGAACCAAAGAAGTAAATTTCATTCAGCATGACACCCAAAACGGGGCGAGCTGCAACGTAGACCATGACCAGCAAATGTTCTTCCGGAATAGCAATCGGAAAAATATAAGTTTCTGCCCATTTGTAGTTTGCATTAGGCGGGGTGTGATACTCAAGATCTGCAGCCGTGATCATGAAACTCCTTTATATGACCAAGAAAATTAAATATTCTGATTGAGCTCACATCAACCATTTGTAGGGAATCATGAGCAAATCAGGAAAGATGATCAATAGAAATAGAACAACTATTTGTGCAACGAGAAATGGCCAACTGCCTCGTACCATGTCACCCATAGAAATCTTTGATACACCACTTAGAATATTCAGAACAATACCTACCGGCGGCGTGATCAAACCAATCGCGTTGTTCATGATAAACAACACGCCAAAATAAACGGGATCAATACCAGCCTGCTTCACAATAGGCATCAGAACCGGTGTCAGAATCATCAAAGTTGGCGCAAAATCAAGCGCAGTCCCAATGATGACAACCAAAACCATCATGAGGAACATCAAAAGCCGGGGACTGCTCATGAAGGGCTCCAAGATGGAAGCAATTTGCTGAGGGATTGCAGAAGTTGTAATTAACCAAGCAGAGACCAAGGCTGCAGCGATCAGAAAAACAATCACAGATGTTGTTTTAGCGGAAGCAACCAACAAGGGATAAAGATCCTTGAAGGAAAGCTCTCGGTAAATGTACATGCCTACAAACATGGCATAAGCGCAAGAAGCAACTGCGGCTTCAGTTGGGGTGAAAATACCGGCCTTCATACCACCTACGATGCCAAATGGCATGATCAAACCCCAAAGTGAAGATCTGAATGTTTTCAGAATTTCAGCAACACTCTTTTGAGGTAAGAGATCGAATTTTTCATTTCGAACCACCCACATCCATGCAATTACCAAGGACAATCCCATTAGAAGTCCAGGAAAAATGGTGGCCATGAATAATTTGCCAATGGACACATTGGCAATCACACCAAACACAATGAAAGCAACCGAAGGCGGCATACAAGGGGCAATCACACTGCCAGCTGCAATCAAACCTGCAGAACGCGGAACGTCGTATCCTGCATTGCGCATCATAGGAATCAAAATACTACCAAGCGCTGCTGCATCTGCCGCAGCTGAGCCTGAGATAGCTGCCATCACAATGGATGCGAAAATTGCAACCAAACCCAAACCACCACGGATGTGTCCGACGAGGGCCAGAGCAAAGTTAACAATATGCTTGGATATTCCTCCCTTGTTCATCAATTCGCCAGCAAAGATAAAGAAGGGTATGGCGAGCAAAGGGTAACTGTCTGCCCCTTCAATGAGTTTTTGTGAAAGCAATGTGGTATCAAATGAACCTTGTAAAAACATCAATGACAAGGCGCAAACGATCAAGGCAAATGCAATAGGCATTCCAAGTGCCATCGCCCCCATTAATGAAACTAAAAAAACGAGTACCGTCATGGTGCCGGACCTTTTGAATGCACATTTGGCATTGGTTGTGAAGTTTCGAAAAATAATTCTGAATCAGGTAATTTCCTAGAAAGCAACCTAATTAAATGAATCACTGTGAGCAATCCAATACCAATACTCACCACATAGCCAACTCCGTACAACCAAATCATGGGCATCCCAACGACCATGGACAGCGTAGAAGCGCTGACCTCGTGCTGGCGCCAAGTACCCATAAAAATAAGAGCGCAACACACAATAACAATCAAATCACTCAAAAATGCACAAAAAATACGTCCCTGTCTAGGCAAGGATGCAACCAACGAATCCACATTCAAATGTGATCGATCACGTGTCGCAATCACAGCGCCTAAGAAAACGATCCATACGAAAAAAGTTCGGGAAAGCTCCTCAGATGCAGAAATACCTGTCCCAAATCCGTAACGAAGGATGACGTTCAGCAAAACTAGGCAGAGCATGCTTGCAAGTAAGAATGCCAAAATGCCCTCCGAAATACGAAAGAAAATAGCCTCGAATCGTTGAAATGTTTTCATGTTTGATTCCAGTTCAGATTCAGGGCTATTTCAAAGCAACTTAAAGAGATATTTACTTTCCAGCGACAGATTTCACATCATTGTTAAGTGCCGTCATCATGTCCGCACCAATTGCAGGAAGCGCTTTTTCATAGACTGGCTTGATGGCATCCCGCATGCGAGCAAATTCAGCAGGACTGATCGCATTTACCAACATGCCTTTGGCTTTCAAACGACCAATACCCTCTTCCGCCTGTTGGCGATTGAGTTGACGTTGGGCCAAACGCTCAGTGAATGAACAATCGCGAAGAGCAGATTGCTCAGCTGGTGAAAGTTTGTCAAACAGTTGCTTCGAGTAAATCACGATACCGGGGTTGTACATGTGTCGAGTCAGACTCAAATATTTCTGAACTTCATGGAATTTCACCGCTTCAATCACTGGCACAGGATTTTCTTGACCATCAACAGTTTTGGTTTCTAGTGCTGAATACACTTCTGTGAAGGGCATCGGAACTGCAAAACCACCCAAGGCTTTGAATGTTTCCACCATCATGGGATTGGGAATAACGCGAAATTTCAAACCTCGCATATCTTCCATTTTGGTGATAGGAAGCTTTGAATTGGTGGCATTTCGAAATCCATTTTCCCAATAGGCTAGCGTGACCATGCCTTGGGTTTCCAGACGTTGCGCCAAAATTTCGCCAGCCTTACCGTCCATGGCGGCGTCTGCTTCCTTTTCGTTAGCAAAAACAAAAGGAAGGTCAAAAGCGGCTGCAGCAGGCACCATAGTCGACATAAAGGAGGTCACGGTGACCACCATGTCCAAGGTGCCGGAACGCAATTGCTGAATGGTAGGACCATCATTTCCCAATGAGCCATCGAAGAATGGCTGAATTTTCAGCCTGCCCCCCGATTTTTGGGCAACACACTGAGACACCTTGGTCAACGCAACACCCAGCGAATGCTCTTTTGAAATATTGACTGATGCGCGAATGGTTCTCTCTTGAAACTGTGCATTCGCATTCAGAGTTAAAATTGAAGCGCCCAATACGATCGCTTTCAAACCTTGAGAATAAATTTTCTTCATGATGTCTCCTTTAAGTGTTGTGAAAAAATACCAAATGAAATTTAAATATCAGGACAGCGTTCAAACCATTGATTCAAACTCGGCAATGCATCGGGTTTAGCCTCAAAGCCAAGAGGCAAAAACCAACTGCGCTTCAGCGCTAAAATTTCGCCAGATTTTTCTAGAACTTTTGACGACAAAGTTTCAAATAGTTCAAAATTTTGATAAGCACAAGAGCGCAATAGCTGGCTGACAGAACCCAGGATATTGCTGGTATGGTCCCGCCACTTTGAAGCAGGCGATCCTGTTATCTTCAAATCGCGCGATGCGAGCAATAGCATCCTATTTAAGTTTTTGATCATGGGATCAGTTGAGTGAAAACAAGCACAAACAGCATGGCCCAACTCAACGTTCAAATTGAGCTCAGTCCAATCAAGTTTGCGTGACAGGTCACGTTGGCTTAAATAGAACTCAAGAAACATGCTGACCAATCGCAATTGCTCAACGGCCAAGGGGTTCGATCGATCGACAGCAGGTGCCACCACTTCATTAAGCGCTTTGATAGCGGCAGAGAAACCGTTTTCACTTGGATCAGGCATGATGTGCTCCCTGAAGAATTGGCTTTTTGCTAGACACAACACCTGCCAAAGCAAGGCGAAGTTCTTCCAACAACACATAAGCTGCAGCTTCAATTCTTGATAGCAAAATATCTTGGTGTGATTTTTTCAAACGAACCACTCGATAACTTGTCCCCAAAACAGTGACGGCTTGCTGGAATCTGCTCAGAATGGTGTAGAAGTGAAGTTTTCCCAGATCAACTTTCAAACTTGAAACCCGTTCATACTCATCAATAAATTCTTCAAGAGGAAAGAACCCGCAAATCAATAAATCATTTCCAGATTCATCGTAGTGGCCAATCGCCTCAGATGTAGCCCAGGCCAAGTCTCGATGTCGATCACCAATGGTGCACCGCTCCCAATCTAAAATTGCCGTGATTTTTTCTGTACCGGGGTCGAAAAGAAAATTACCGCTTCGATAGTCACCATGGATCAGACTGGCATGGTCCAGTTCAGGCAGGTGGCGCGTTAACCATATTCGCGCAATATCGAGTAACGGTATGTCATGCGCCCTGTCCTCTTCCCAGCCTCGCAAAGCACGGTTGAGTTGCCACATGGCAGATTCTGTCGATCTTAGATTTGGACGATCAAAACTGGTCAAATCACAGCGACTGTGATCAAAGTTGTGCACTTTTGCCAAGCACTCAATGAATTGCGAACCTAAGGTACGGCGGGCTTTGGGACCAAAATTTATTCCCAGTCCAGTGACGCGCTGATTCGAGAAGTTGGTGGGCTTGGCAATCCCTGAACTGAAGCTGTAAATCAGGGCAGGCTCAGGAAACCACTCGCCATCGCGGTCGACCCAATACATTTCCGGCACGGGTATGACCTTTGCCAATGCATCAATAATTTGTCCTTCCCTCAATCGACTTGAAGGGTTCAAAGACTCTGCAGGCTCCATTCGCAACACTAAGTCTCGCTGAAAGTGTCCTTTTAGAGGTTGCTCTGTGGCTAAAGTGAATTTCATCTGTAATTTGGAGCCACCGCCTCCCAGCCACGAGGCATTTGAGACTTCATACGCGTAGCGAAGTTTTGACTTCAACATCGCGTTGATGTAACCCACCAAATCATCAATACTTTGCATTTTGAAGGGGCCGTTTGCCCTTCGATGCATTCGTCTTGTAAAGGCCCAATCAATTTCTTTTTCAGTAGGATATTGACTGCGCATCACCTCAATGAAATCTGGGCTAGGCTTATCGCGGTCCACAACGCCATCTGAAGTGACTGATGAAGGCAAGAATGAAGTCATTCAATTATTATCAAAAATATTTTTACTTCAAACCATTAGCCAGTAAACAGAGATCGATAGCCTTCGGTCCATCGACGTCCATGCCGTTTTGACAGGGCAGGCAATCCCATGGTTTCCATCACGCACCCGTGACCAATTCGATCCTTGTAGATCCAACGCATCATGCTGGTGTAAGTCACAGTGGCCGCATAAGCATTCCAGGGCGCTCCAATTTCCGAGTAGGCATACATCTGAAATTGTTTATCTCGGACGTCTGTCAATTGAATGTCCATGGCCGTAACAACATTGCCCAGACGGGTTGTTTCCAGCTTGCAGTCTTTGATGCCGTAGACTTTTCCATCTTCCAATATGTAAGCATGGGCTAGTTTTTGATCAGAACCTGTAGGCGCATCCAAATCCAAATGTGTGATCAAATGCAGTGCAAGATCTTCGCCAAAACTTGCAGAAATGGAATCCTGAGCGTTCATCACAATCGGGTTGCGAAATCCCCAACTGTGATCCATCCTTTCTACGCAATTAACCTTGTATTCTTGACCTCGAATTTTCACGGTCCCCCTGACTTGCCCCGTTAAGTCAAAATGACCGCCCCATGCAGCACCCAAACCAGAACCTGCGTGTTGTTCTGCCTGAGTTTTTGCAGCTTTAGGACTGTGATTGGGATCATGTATATCGAAAGGGTCCATCAAACCAATCCAATCTACATGAATTTCTGTGTCGTCGTAGCCCACGTAATCAATCCGATAATCTCTCGGCGCATTCACCGCTTGAACAGACAAGCCCATAGGCGATCGTATGTCTGAAAATTTGGCGGGAGCTGGCAGATGAGGTTCTACATGGAAGTAAACCAAATCACTTCGGTTCTGCGAAAGCGAACCATAAATGGCAATGTCATTGACCATCACACCGATGCCTGGCCTGACGACCACATAAACGGTGATCATCAGACGTTCTTCTGGGATGATGATGGGGAAAAAATACGTTTCAGCCCATGTATGCCCAGCGTTAGGTGGTGTGTGAAACTCCAAATCTTGCGCGGTGATCATGCCTTAATTCCAAACTTTTCCCGAAGAACGCGTTTCAGAATTTTGCCACTTGGACTAATTGGCAAGGAAGGTTCGAAAATGACCTGCTTTGGCAATTTGTAACCTGCAATCAGCGTTCGACAATGGGCAATCAATTCATCTTGCTTGATTTCTTTCCCTGGCTTTGTAACAACTACTGCGGTCACACGCTCACCCCATCGCTCATCAGGCAACGCTATGACGGCCGACATTGCCACATCGGGGTGTTTTTGAATGGCTTGCTCTACCTCTGCAGAATAAACATTTTCACCCCCCGTTACGATCATGTCTTTGACACGATCGACAATGTAGTACAACCCGTCTTTTGGATCGCGGTAACCTGCATCGCCAGTTTTATACCAACCACGGTACAAGACGAGCGCCGTCTGCTCTGGCTGATTACGATAACCTGAAAAAATAGCAGGGGAGCGCATTTTGATTTCACCAATTTCACCATCCGGGACAGGTTGCCCTTCGTCATTGACAATTTGAAAATCGATTAGAGGGAGTGGTGTGCCGCATGACTTGAGTTTGCTTTCATCGATCAAATCGTGCTGTTCAGGTCGTAAAACACTCATGGCCCCACAACTCTCTGTAGCACCGTAAAACTGCATGTAATCACACGAAATTTCTTTCAATGCACGCTTGAGAAGTTGCGCATTGATGGCTGAGCCGGCATACATGATCAAACGCAAAGAACTTGTGTCTGCTTGAGATGCCTCAGGATGATCTAGCATCATTTGAATCACAGTGGGTGCCAAAACTAAAATACTTGGTTTGGTTTTACCTATCAATTTGAGCATTTTTCCAGGCTCCAAGACAGGCATGATTGAAACGGTACAACCGTTGTACATCGCCTGTATGGGTAGCGCCGTTCCCAACAAATGGAAGTTGGGCATGACCATCATCAGAACATCATCCGCTCGCCACTGAAAGACGGGTTCGAAGTGCTCACTCAAACGCATGAAATTGAGTGCCTGGTGAGAAATTTCAACGCCCTTCGCTTGTCCAGTAGTCCCTGATGTGTACATTAACCATGCAATGCTAACGGGAGTACTTGGAAGCCCAGGATCATCTGATGATGCATCACTAAAGAATGTGTCCAAGTTCCCGTGAACGTTATGAGCGGGTTGAATCACCACGTAAGTTGCAGAATTTTGAGCGATTTGTCGAACTTGATCCAACAAGGGAATCAATTCTTCCTCAACAAATATGATTTTCGGCTGACTGTCATCCATGATGGCTGCAAGCTCTGGCGGTGCCAACCGCCAGTTCAGCGGCAAGACCGTGGCCCCTGCTTTGGCGCCACCATATAAAACTTCAAAAAACGGAATGGAGTTCTTGCCCAAAAATGCAACCACGTCGCCTTCCTTGACACCCCGATGCTTCAATTTGTTCGCAATAGCAGACGTTACCGAATTTAAATCCGCATAGTTCAAAGAGAATTCACCTTCAAGTAAGGCCGTTTTAAAGGGCGTTACTCTTGCGTAATGTCGGACAATGTCAGCCACATTGTTGATATCTGCATAAAGCCACATAGATCACTTTTCCATATTTAAAGAGTTCAGGTTTTCATAGAATCAATGTATCAATCGCTGGGAGTCAAAGAAAGAGCAATTGACTCACTGGACATGTAACTAAATTGATACATCAGCAAGGGTTTCTACGAATGTCTATGGCCCGATGTACTCACCTCTTAACTTTTTAGCGGCAAGCAATGCTTTGGTCTGAGTGCAAATCAGTTGACACATTTTCTGCGTCGCCAATGACATCGATACCCCCGCTGGTGCAGAGATGCCGCGCGTCAATGTCAAGCCCTCAATAGGAACGTGAACCGTTTTAGCGGCGCCATGCGTTGGCGCTGACACTGAACTGGCAGGCATCATTGCGTAACCAAGTTCTGCTGAGACCAGTTGGATCATGGGTGCGGCATCGTCAGTTTCCAAGAGATTGTGAGGAACTAAACCTTGTTTTTCAAACGCTGTGTCTATCAACATTCGAGTGGTGTTATGGGCCACAGGCAAAATTAATTTCAAACGCGACACTTCTTGCATTGAAATTTTTGATCGCTTGTTCAAATTTGAATTGGCAGGCCCTACCAAAACAAAAGGCTCTATGAAAAAAGGCCGAAAAATCAGCTGAGGTTCTGCAATGGGGGCATTTAGCACAGCCACATCAATTTCTCGCGCCAACAACGCAGAACGCAATCGAAACGACGTGCCTTCTCGTATTCTGAGTTTGACATCAGGATACAGCTCAAGGTAGTTTTTCACCAAAGGCGCCAAAAGAATACCGCACATGGTGGCTGTCATCCCAAAGGCCACAGAGCCCGAGGGTTTGTCTGCCGCATTGTTGACTTCGTCACGAACTTTGCCAAGCAAACCCAAGATAATTTCTGCTTGCCTGCGCAAAGCTTCGCCTGCTGGTGTCGCCTCGACACCTCTGGCATTGCGTTGAAGCAGTTTAACGCCAATCTCAGCTTCAAGCTCTTTCACTTCACGACTTAACGCTGAGTGGGCAATCTGCAAATCATCTGCGGCCCTGGAGAGACTGCCAGCTTGGACGATCTTTACAAAATGATCCAATTTCTTAGGCGTCATGTCTTTAACTATGTGCGACTGCGGCGACCTGCTCTTGACATTTTGTCAGCCAAGTAATCTAGGCCAAAAATATCTCCTACTTCACCATACCCTGTTTTGTCTTGGTATCTGTATCGCATGCAACACTGAAAAGACACATGACATGGGTTGAAGGAATACCAAGGATGGCCCGCCACTGCGCTGCCATAAATTTCGTATTCCTTGCCTCGAATATCTTTGACCCACACTGTAATACCCATGGGCAAAAGTTCTGCTCTGGAAGTTTCAATTTTGGAGTCAACCAAACCATGCACGATGCCGTTTTCAACCACAAAACCAAAGCGTAACTTGTCATAAGTGACATCACCAGCTTCTAAATCCAAGGGCACAGCAATGTGAAATGCCAAATCCTTGCCGAAGTTGATGGAGATCCAAGACACCGACCGAGTTCCAATTTCTTCTCTAGGTCCCCAACTGTGGTCCATGCCCTCATAGCAATCGACTTGGTAGGTTTTTCCGCGCAGCTTCAGTTCACCCGTGATATGGCCTTTCACTTCAAAGTGACCGTTCATCCATGCCGTGCCTACCCGGGGGTCACTCGCTTTTGCGATCAACGGATTTTCGGCGGGATCATGGGGGTCAAAGGGTTGATGGAAGCCCTTGAAATCCAAGTTAAAACCACAGGTTCCCAAAGCACTTTCGTAATCGAACCGATAGGCTTTGGGGCCCTCTGTGGCTTCAACGCTGAGACCATTTGCAAGGGTGTATTTGCTGAAAGATGTCGGACATGGCAAATGCATTTGCGCATCCGTAAAGTCAACCTCGTAAGGTTGAACACAAAGACCCTCACTTACCAAAATTGACGAAATCGCAATCCCAAGATTGGGTCTGGCCAGTACATAAACATTTCCAAAAATTCCAGGCTCCGGGATGAAAAATGGCAAAAATGTTGTTTCTGTCCATGTTCTGTCGTTTGGGTCGCGAGGATGAAAATCACTGTCGGAAATTTGAATCATAAAAATTCCAAAATATTAATTTTTGCCATGCTTCGAATGCTTTCACATCCAATTAGAACTTCAACATAATGCGGCCGCGTATTTTCCCAATCTGTGCCAAGCAGCCACCCTCCTTTTGGGGAGACATTATTTAAAATGATCTGCAGGTCAATGTAACTCTCGCGCCAATTAATTCATATTGAAATATTGAACTCAAGATATGCTTTAATTGCATACCTAAGTCGCAAGGTATTCAATAATTTCGGGAATTCGAAATGCCTCAATTCATTCCTTCACACATCAAAACGCGGCAATTGCAATTATTGGTGGAGCTCAATCATTCTGGTTCTGTGCTTCAAGCAGCATCCAATTTAGGGATGACCCAATCAGCAGCCTCTCGCCTTCTGAGCAGTCTTGAAAAGGAAATTGGCGTGGTGTTGTTTGAGCGTCATGCACGAGGCGTAGTTCAAACCCCATTCGGCGAAGCTCTTACTCGCAGAGCCATTTCAGCATTGGCTGAAATAGCGCGGGCAGCCACAGACATTGAAGAATTGCTTCGCGGTGGAAAAGTTCCGCTTTCCATCGGTTGTATGTTGAGCCAAAGCTCCAGTTTTTTACCTGCCGCGCTGCGAGAATTGGCCATTCGCACACCGAACATCGTTGTAAATACTCAAGTCGACAGAAGTGAGGTTCTAATCAATGGATTGATGGCATCTAAATATGACTTCGTTATTGCCCGAGTCAGAGATGCTTCATTGAACTCTGAGTTGGTCTTTGAACATGTGGTGAACGAGCCTATTGGCGTTTATGTACGCCCAGGCCATCCTTTGTCCAGACGTCACAAAGTCAGCTTAGAGGAAATTGCCACATTTGATTGGATTTTGCCCCCTCGAGAAACAGATTTGCGAGTCCGTCTTAATGGACTTTGTACACAGAACGGCATGCCAGCATTTGGCGGTTCGCTTGAAACCATGTCAGTCCCAGTCATTCTCAGCATGTTGAGCCATACCGATATGGTGGTTGCCCTGCCCATTGACTTTGCGCGTCCTTTTTGTGAAAACAAAACCATCGCAGCTGTTCAAATCGAGCTTGGCATCAGCTCTGACAACATTGGCATCGTCAGCAAACGACATGCAAGCATGTCTCCTCAGCTCAAGCAGGGGTTGGAGGTCTTCAGGGAAATGAGCCGAAAATTGCGCCTTCGAGTTCAATGAAAATTCATCACGCCGGCTTTAAACCTGCTGCCGAAATCAATCGCCCCCACTTGTCCTTTTCACTGGCCACAAAAGCTTTGAGTTCAGCACCTGTTTTGACTTGAGAATCCACCCCCATTTGCAACAACTTCTCTTGAACTTCTGGTCGTTCAAGTGTTCTGCTGATGGCCGACGTAAGTGTTTGAATCACTTCACTCGAGACTCCCTTAGGTGCAAACACGACGGTCCACCCTACCAACTCATAGCCTGCAACACCTTGCTCAGCAATTGACTTTACCCCCGGCAACAGGCGACTTGATTTCAAGGATGTGACACCAAGCGGCTTCAATTGCCCCGAAGCAACTTGCGCGTGTAAAGAAGCAATGGTGTCAACCATGAACTCAACATGTCCACCCAACACCGCAGTGATGGATTGCGCACTGCCTTTGAAGTCAACAGGCATCATTGCCGCATTGGTTCGCATCTTGAAAAGTTCATGGGCCATGCGACAGGTGGTGGTGGACACTGCAATGTTCAGTGCATCAGGTTTGCTTTTGGCTACAGCCATCAAATCAGCGACATTGTTCACTGGTGAGTTGCTTGCTGTGACATACACCAAGGGCAAAATGCCCACCATGGCGATGGGTTCAAAATCTGCTTGCGCATCAAAACCAGTTTGACTGAACAAAAATGAATTGGCAGCATGAGTGGCATTGGTGCCAATCATCAAGGTATAACCATCAGGCGCTGATCGGGCCGTGATTTGCGTTCCAATATTCCCGCCGGCACCTGGCCTGTTGTCAATCACGACCGGCTGCTTCAATGCTTTAGACATCTCTTCACCTAGGTAGCGCCCCATAATGTCGGTTCCTTGACCGGCTGCATAGGGAATGATCAATTTAACAGGCTTGTTGGGATAGTTTTGTGCATGGCACAAAGCAGCAGCGAGTGTCATGCTGACCAAACCTAGTGTTCGAGTCCACTTGAGATATGTGTTCACTTCGTCTCCTCTTTCATAAATTTTATCTGTTCACTTCATTGATTGTGCGATCATTACAGTTTGAAAGGCTCTAATCTGCGTTTCACTGAAACCCAACTCCTTCAGGATTGACTCATTGTGCTCCCCTAAAGCGGGCGCATGTCTGCGGAAGGAAGTTCTCTCACCATCCAAACGCAATGGTTGTGCAATGCTGCGAACCGTTCCTAATTCAGGATGTTGGTATTCAAAACGCATGCCACTTTCAGTGGTATGCGGATGCTCAGAAAGTTCACCCAATGTATGCAATGGAGAGGATGGGATACCTTCTTGATCCAAGGCCTTCAGCCAGAAGTCTCGTGATTTCTTTTTTAAGGTGTCAGAAACAAGCGCCACGGTTGCCTCTCTGTTGGCAACCCGCAAAGCATTGGTCGCAAAAAGAGGATCGTTGACGAAGGCCTCAAGTTCAGCAATGGCACAAAAACGCCTCCAAAGCACATCGTTGGCCACGCCCAAGATCAGAGGCTTGTCTGCCGTGTCAAACGCTTGATAGGGGCAAAGCGATTCGTGCCCCGAACCCGGCTTGATGGGTTCGGTGCCGCGCTCCCAAAAACTCTGAAGAAAATAGCCTAAAAATCCGGTGGCCGTGTCAAACAGAGAAGCTTCCACCAAGCCGCCCTGTCCCGTTCTACTGCGTCGATGGATGGCGGCCAGAATACCGCTCATGGCATGCATTCCGGTGGCCTGGTCGACGGGTGAGAATGGGCTGCGGACAGGCACTCCCCCCGGTTCCCCCGTGATGGCCAACATGCCTGTGAAAGCTTGCAAAATGACGTCATATCCTTTGCCTTCTCGCATCGGGCCTACACTGCCATAACCTGAGATTTGACAATAAACAAGACGTGGATTGATGGCTTTCATAGCCTCATAGTTCAAGCCTAATTTTTCAGCAACGCCAGGTCCAAAGCTGGTGATGGCAACATCAGCCCATTGAATCAATTCATGCAAAATTTGCCGGCCTTCTTCTGAGGTCATGCTCAATGCAATACTTCGCTTATTGCGATTTGCACTTAAATAAACGGCGCCATAACGAGCCTCTCCATTTTCTCTAAATGGAGGCCAACTTCTGGTTTCATCTGGAAGGTCTTTGGACTCCACCTTGATCACATTGGCGCCCATGTCGCCCAAGTACTGAGCGCACAGAGGGCCCGCAAGAACTTTGGACAAATCGAGAACCTTGATGTCGGAAAGTGGCAATTCCATGGTTAATTTCCAGTCAGGTCCAGGGTTGTTGCATTTCGATGATTGGCATCAGTTTTTCGATTGGGTGAATTTTTTCAGTCGGTTCTTAATTTGAACTAATGAAGAATGCAAATTGACTTCTTTTGCTTTTTCTTGCTCATGAGCCAGTGCTGAGCCCAATATCAACTGAGCTTCTTGATCAAGCAAGGCCTTGTAAGTTTTCAAATGCACAGGATCAGCTTTAAGCATTTGACATGCTAAATTTTGACAAAACGGTAACAAGTCAGCAGGCTGAACCAAGTGATTGACAAGACCCCATCGGTACGCATCTTCTGCATTGAAAAACTGTCCCGTGAAAGCCAACTCCTTGGCGCGTGCCAAACCCACACGCTCTATCATTCTGACTGAGCCTCCCCAGCCAGGCAACAAACCAACATGCACATGGGTGTCTGCAAACTTTGCCTCGTGGGAAGCCACCACAAAATCGCAAGCCAACACAATTTCCAAGCCACCTGTGATGGCAGGTCCATTGACGGCAGCAATGACGGGGCCTGGAAATTTTCGAAGAGCTGCCACAAAATCATGTTTGAAAGCCGCAGCTGATGGCCCTTCTGAAGACTCCCATTCGTCCAAATCCAAGCCTGCAGTGAAGAATTTGGCA
>CANJOS010000009.1 GCA_947476015.1 Comamonadaceae bacterium
CCTTCAATTTGGCATTGCTGAAAGGCGCCTCCATCGTGGGGGTTTTCTGGGGTGATTTTGCGCGAAGAGAACCTCAGGCCAATGCGGCCATGATGGCTGAATTGGCAAAGTGGTACGCTCAAGGAAAAGTCAAACCCATGATTGACAGAACCATGCCGATGCGTGAATTGAAGGCTGCTTTTGCCCACATGGGATCGCGTGGAGTGATGGGCAAATTGGTGATGGTGAATTGAGTTTGCTTGACTGATGCGCTTGGCAAGTGACGGGGCGTCAAATAGGCCTTGCATCGAAAAAATCTCGCTCAACCAGCCGATCGATTGCTTGGGCAAGGTCAAAGTCTTTGCTTGTGAGGCCCCTCACATCGTGCGTCCACAATGTGATTCGAATCAGGGTATGGGCCGAAACTATTTCAGGATGATGGTTGTGGCTTTCAGCCAATTCGCTCACCTTCACCAACATCTCTATGGCCTTTTTGAAATTCTCAAAGCGCCAAGCCTTAACGATGCTTGAATCTGCGATGTTGCACGTCCATTGCTTGAGACTTGCCATAGACGCTTCAACTTCAGCGTCATTGAGTCGATCGTTTGACATCGGATCAAATACCTTCAAAAACTACACGTTTGCATGAACTTCTTGCATGTGACCGGCTTCGCTATTTCCAATCTCGCAACGGGAAGCATCTGGCAGAAGTGCACTTAAAATTTCATGGATTTGAACCAGTCTCGGATCGGAGTCCTGAGCATCGTCCGTGGTGTCGTTGATGCAAAAGAAATCTAGCCCGCCAAACAGCTTTTTGAGGTGCTTCAAAGATTGTGTTTCTAAAGATTGTCCCGTCGCGATGTACAAATGTGAATGGTCTATTGTTTTGGCAAAGCCATGCGCCAAAGCCCAACGCAACGCAAAGTCAGAAATGATGGTCGGCTTATTCCAAGTTCGAAACACAGTTGACCTGACCCGCTCAAATAACTCGGGCGCATCTTGTTCAATTTCTAACATCACTGACTTCAACATGGGGCGTGGAGAATGCGAGAAAGTTCTGGGAGTATGTTGGTAAAGCGGGTCCATTTTTCGGTCCCTTGAATCAGTGCTCACATTCGCGTGATCTGATTTTGCTTGAAGCCACTGTTTGGACAGGCGACTGGCATTTTCGAGGGAAGTCGATTCAGCTTGCAACTTGTGACCCTTGACGACTGGTTCATCAGACCATGAGACATAAATGCCCTTGCCAAAAAACCAATCATTCAAACAAACAGGTGCGCCAAAGAATACATCGTCGTTCAAATAAAAGTAGCGTTCTGACAGGCCTGGAATGTGGTGAATATAAGATTCGATATTGCCTGAATCGAATGTGGGCAAGGCTGAATGGGGAATCAGTTGATGATGATCGACCAAGGTGATTTGATCTGAGGCTTGGAACCAATCGGGCACTTGTCCATCCGTGACGATGTAAATGTGACCGTGTTCAGGAAAAAACTTTTCAAGAGCTCGCAAGCTAAATCGCAACTCATCGTTGTCGCGGTACCGTCCTTCAACGTTACCGAACTTGGCAAAGTTGAAGTGATCGGTGGCTTCTAATTTCTCGGCATATTTTTGACGCTTTGCGCGCCACTCACCATCGTTGCCGTTGACCCAGAGGTAGACGATGTCGATCTTTGAGTTTGAAGTCTTTGAAAATTGATTCAAGATGATACTTTTTCACTAAACTGAAATTAAACCACGTTTGAAAAAATCAAAAGCTGAACAGACAGAGTCGATGCCAAAACAAAGGGCGGCCGGCAATCTCAGGTGATCAATTTCAGTGATCCTTGACACCGATTTGAATAAGGTGCTATAGTTTTTTCGCGGATACCATATCCGATTTTCTGATACAAATCAGAAAAATGGTTTTAATAACGAAATCAATCCATTTAGACCGGCCCCCCTCTGGTTGCAATGGGCATTAGGAGACAACAATGAAGATCAAACGCATCATGTCACGGGTTGTTGCCGCAATTGGCATTGGTCTGTGCACACTTCCGGCTATTTCGACAGCTCAAACTGCATTTTCCGATTTGCCGCGTAACGAGACCTTGATTTTAGAAAATCCCGAGGGAACGATCAAAAACGCAGGCTGGTTCAACATCTGGGCGATCAGCGGCGGTGGACAGTCAACCGGACTGCACCAGGTCGGGATGGACACCTTCTGGTACATCGATCCAGAAAAAGGCCTCGATGGGGTCTGGGATAACTCCCTCGCAAGCGACAAGCCAATTTACAACGCAGATTTCACTGAAATGCGTGTGAAATTGCGCAAAGGCATTTTCTGGAGCGATGGCGTTGAATTCACGGCGGCTGATGTGGTTTACACCGTTGAAACTCAAATTAAAAATCCGGCCATGCGTTGGGGTGCGGTTTTCAACCTGAATGTGGCAAGCGTCACAGCGACAGATCCAACGACAGTCGTTTTCAAACTTAAAAAACCCAACTCAAGATTCCACGCTTTGTTTACGGTTCGCTGGAACGGTGCTTGGATCATGCCCAAACATGTGTTTGAAAAAGTAGCAGATCCATTGAAATTTGATTTTGCCAATCCGATTTCATTGGGTGCTTATGTCATGAAGAGCTTTGACCCCGATGGCAAATGGTACATATGGCAGTTGCGCGATGACTGGCAGCGCACTTCATTGGGTCGATTTGGCAAGCCAGGTCCAAAATATTTGGTTTACATGGATCCAGGCCCACCAGAGAAACGGGTGATTGCCCAGTTAAATCACCAACTCGATGTGGTGCACGATATCGCTCCCGAGGGGATGTTCACCTTGGCAAAGCAATCCAAGACTTCACTCGGTTGGTTTAAAGGCTTTCCTTACGGTCACCCTGATCCAACACTGCCAGCACTTATTTTCAACACCCAAAATGAGATGTTCAAAAACAAGGATGTGCGTTGGGCACTGGCTTTGTTGATTGACATCAAAGGGGTTTCTATGGCGTCGTACCGGGGCGCTGCAACCATCTCTGCGATTGGAATACCGCCCACAGGAACACACCCCAGCGTTTACCACGGACCGATGCAGGACTGGTTAAAGGCTTTTGAGGTGGACACGGGAAAACGAAAAATCAAACCTTATGACCCCAACATGGGCAAAGAAATCGCTGACTCGTTGCGCCCTTCCATGGGTGCCCAAATCCCAACGGACCGCAAGCAAATCGATGCAGCTTTTGGCATGGGTTGGTGGAAGCCCAACCCAACAGCCGCAAAGGAACTCCTAGAAAAAGCGGGCTATAAAAAAGTTGGTGCGCAGTGGATGACACCGGAAGGTAAGCCTTTCACGATCCGTGTGATGGTGGAGGGCGATACCCGCCCCATCATGACCCGGGCAGGCTCGATGATTGTTCAGAACTGGAAGCAGTTTGGTATCGATGCAAAAGTTGACGTCGCGCAGGGTACCTTGCTCACTCGCCGCAGCGCAGGAGATTTTGACACCTTTATTGGTTGGAGCGTCGAGACCTGGGGTGGCCACCCCGATTTGTCCTACTTCCTTGACAGCTGGCACAGCCAGTTCGTGGCCGAAGTGGGCAAACCACAACCAGCGAGAAACTGGCAACGATGGGCCAATCCTGAGCTCGACAAAATCATAGAAACAATTCGCACCATAGGTTTTGACGATCCGCGTGGCATTGAACTCGGCAAAGAGTACGTCAAACTGATTACGCGTGAGATGCCCATCATTCCACTGATGGCCTACAACGTCTTCACAGTCATGGACGAGACTTACTGGAAAGGCTGGCCTAACTCAGCCAATCCCTATGCCAACCCCGTACCCAATTGGGGTAATTCACGGTACATGCTGGTCAAGCTGAAGCCAGCCAAGTAATGCGGATTAAAAGTCTCTCCACTTAGTCAATCAGATGCGTGCATTTATCATCTACGGGCTCAAGCGATTGGGCCAGTTTTTGCTGGTGGTTTTTATTGGCGTCAACATCGCCTACATCATCACCCATGCAACACCGATTGATCCGGTGGAACAGTCGATTGCCGCTGTGACTGCTTACGGCAATACAAGTCCCGAAGCGATTGATTTGATGCGTGAGTCGCTTCGGGAACTCTATGGCTTGAAGGGCAGTCCGCTGGAACAATACGCCACTTTCTGGCGGCGCATTGTGACGGGTGATTTCGGTCCATCGCTGTCCTCTTTTCCGACGCCTGTGATGACTTTGATAGCAAGAGCGTTGCCGTGGACTGCGGGTCTGTTGTTGACGTCAACCCTTTTGACATGGATGCTAGGCAACTTGTTGGGCGGGCTGGCAGGCTACTACCGAGATAACAAAACTTTGAAGCTGATCGGTGTGATTGCCATGGGGCTTCATCCGGTACCTTATTACATCTCTGGATTTGTATTGCTAGTGGTTTTTGGATATATCTGGCCCATCTTGCCGATCACGGGTGGTAGCGATATCAATATCAATCAACAATTCGACTTGAACCATGTGGTGAGCATCCTCAAGCATTCCATACTGCCTGCTGCAAGTTTGATGTTGATTGGAATTGGAAGTTGGTTTCTAGGCATGCGATCACTTGTTTCGAATGTCGTCACAGAAGATTATGTGACTTATGCACAACTGGGTGGTGTCTCACATCAAAGAATATTGTTTTCATACGTCATGCGCAATGCCATGGTGCCACAAGTGACTGGCTTGGCCATGACTCTTGGCACCATATTCAATGGCGCCATCATCACTGAGCAGATATTTGGTTATCCGGGCATTGGCGCCTTGTTGGTAGGCGCTGTCTATGCTGGTGATTACGGACTGGTTTTGGGAGTGACCACTTTTTCAATTATTGGCGTTTCTGCTGCGGTACTTTTGATTGATCTGATTTATCCCCTGCTGGATCCTCGAGTGGAGGCAAGCTGAAGAACATGGCCGCTCTTAAAGTCCTGCGTGATCTGCTCAAAACGAATACCGAATTCTCGATTGGCATGGCATTGACTGTGATCGTATTGGTGATAGCAGCATTGTCTTTTTGCTCTCCTTACCCACCGATGGACATGTACGTTGTCCCACTAGACTTACCCCCTGGCTGGCCGCATCTATTCGGCACGACCAGTCGCGGACAAGATCTTTTTTGGTTACTGACATACGCAATTCGCAATACGCTTCTATTTGGTTTGAGTGTTGCGCTGATGAGTCGCGTGCTTGCGTTGGTAGTTGGCTTGGTCGCGGGTTACAAGGGGGGATGGATTGATCGGGTGCTGATGTCAATTAACGACACCTTCATTGTCATTCCCCTGCTGCCGATTTTGGTGCTATTTTATTTTGTGATGCGTGACAACCTGACATGGGGTTGGCTAGCCTTGATCATGGCTATGCTGGGCTGGGCATACGATGCGCGACTGATTCGATCCATTGCAATTAGCTTGCGCAACCGGGACTTTACCCGAACCAGTATTTTTTCAGGAATGACGACGCGTGAAATTTTGCAGCGCGAACACTTCCCCTACGTGCTGCCCATCGTATTCTCCACCACACTCAACAACATCAACTGGTCCATTGGACTGGAGGTGACGCTGGCTGTACTGGGGTTTACCGACATCAATACACCATCGATTGGTGGATTGATTTATTGGGCAAATCAGCACACAGCCATGGTGGCCGGTGTCTGGTGGTGGATCGCATTTCCAGTGCTTTTACTGGTGATGGTCTTTATCGGATTGTATTTGCTTGCTGTATCAATGAATGAATACATTGATCCGCGCAGCCGTTTGAACCGAATGGGTGGTGCGGCATGAAAAGCAAGGACGTGAATAGCATCAAGAGTGACCATCAAAGTGACACCGTCCTGTCCGTCCAGGGTCTCAAGGCTTACTACCGAACCACGCATTTTGGTGTCAATCGGGAAGTGAAGGCAGTTGACGGTGTGGACTTCCAAGTGCAACGCAATGAAATATATGGTCTTGCTGGCGAATCTAGTTCAGGTAAAACCACACTCATCAAAACAATTGCAGCGGCCTTGAAACCACCACTTGAAATAATTGCCGGTCGAGTTGATTTCGCATTTGCTCCCGATATTCTTAAAATGCAATCGTCCGATCTGGATGATTTGCGGTGGCGGCATTTGTCCTACATTGTTCAGGGATCCATGAGTGTCTTCAATCCCGTTCGGCGTATTCGACAGTCATTCGTTGACTTCGCCTTTCGCCACATCAACAAGTCGCGGCCTGAGTTCGATAAATTATTAGATGCACACTTGGCCAGGGTCAAACTCGACCCAGGTATTTTGAATGCCTACCCTCACGAACTCTCTGGTGGCATGCGTCAACGTGCGACCATTGCACTGGCCACAATTTGCCGTCCCGATTTCATCATTGCGGACGAACCCACGACCGCTCTGGATGTGATTGTTCAAAAGAACGTGCTTGACATGATCAAGGAAATTCAAAAGGAAATGCGCTCTTCTGTCTTACTTGTCACGCATGACCTGGGAGTGCATGCGCACGTGGCCGACAGACTGGGCATCATGTACGCGGGTCGAATTGTCGAGGAGGGACCAACCCAGACCCTCTTTCGCAATCCACGGCATCCTTACACCACCCATCTTATTTCCAGTTTGCCGCGGATTGGGGATGACACGATGCGCAAAGGCTTAGAGGGTGCCCCCCCCAGTTTGGCATCGCCACCAAATGGTTGCCGCTTCCACCCACGCTGCCCGCTTGCCATGGAGCGTTGTCGCCACGAGGTCCCCGCAATGACAACAATCGGTACTGAACACCGCGTCGCCTGTTTTGCAATAACGACTTGAAGACACTGAAGCCCATGACAACGCCATTGCTTGAAGTTGACCACGTTACGAAGGACTATGTACGGGGTGGCCTCTTTTCACGTCAGAACGTTCGCGCAGTTTGTGATGTCAGTTTTCAAATTGATTCTGAAAAGCCTGAAATTTTCACAATCATTGGTGAGTCTGGCAGCGGAAAATCCACACTCGCCAGCATGATCTTGAATCTGAATCAACCCAGTGAAGGAACGGTGCGGTTCCTAGGCAACAATCTCTCAGAATTGCGCAGCCAAGAAGATCGAACACGATTTATGGCACAGGTCCAACCTATTTTTCAGAATCCTTTTGAAGCATTCAATCCACTGAAACAACTCGACCACTACCTGTTCATGACGGCACGGCGATTCACCCAAGCCCATGATGATGAAACTGCGATGCGGTGTGCAGATGCCGCACTGGTCAAAGTAGGTCTGTCTTTGGCGGAAGTGCGAGGTCGCTACGCCCATGAACTCTCGGGTGGTCAACTTCAGCGCATTGCGGTAGCACGGGCCTTGATTCCTTCGCCCCGGTTGATCGTTGCCGATGAGCCAGTCTCTATGGTCGATGCTTCTCTGAGAATGTCCATTGTCAACCTGTTTAAAACACTCAGGGATGATTTAGGTATTTCAATCATTTACATCACGCACGACTTGGCCACGGCCTACTACATTTCTGACCGAATTATCATCATGCAGCATGGCAAGGTGGTTGAGGCTGGTGAGGCCAAAACTGTACTCGCCAACCCACAACATGAATACTCCAAGCAGCTGAAGAATGCTGTTTTGATTCCGCTCATCTAAACCATATACAAACCACTCAGGGAGACATTACATATGCCAAGTACTCGCACAGCCAAAGTCTTGATTGATAGAGAATTCTCTATCGGTGACACAGACCCCCGTCTTTTCGGTGCATTTGTTGAACACCTGGGTCGATGCGTTTATGGGGGTATCTATGAGCCCGGACACAAGACGGCAGACGCTCAGGGCTTTCGACATGACGTGCTAGACCTTGTCCGTGAACTTGGCGCAACCATCATGCGTTACCCAGGGGGTAATTTTGTTTCTGGTTACAACTGGGAAGACGGCGTTGGCCCCGTAGAAGATCGTCCGAAACGACTGGATCTGGCCTGGTTTTCAACTGAGCCCAATACCTTTGGTACCAATGAGTTTATTGACTGGTGCCGGATCGCCAGCGTGGAGCCCATGTTTGCCGTCAATTTGGGAACGCGCGATGGGGATGCAGCGCGCAATATGCTCGAATACTGCAACCACCCCGGTGGTACGGCTTGGTCTGACTTGAGACGTTCTCACGGTTGGGAACAGCCACACAACATCAAGTTCTGGTGTCTTGGCAATGAGATGGATGGGCCGTGGCAAATGGAGATGAAGACCGCCACTGAATACGGCCGCATCGCCACAGAAGCTGCAAAGATGATGCGGTGGATTGACCCCACCATTGAGTTGGCAGCATGCGGTTCTTCAAGTCGGAACATGGCCACCTATGGCGCTTGGGAAGATACAGTTTTAGAACATACCTTTGACCATGTCGAGTACATCTCGCTTCACACCTACCTGAATAACTACGCAAGCGACACACCTGCGTTCTTGGCCTGTCCTGACCTGATGGACAGTTTCATTGAAGAGGTGATTGCCATTGCAGATGCGGTCGCTGCCAAGCGCAGGTCCCCAAAACGCATCATGCTCAGTTTCGATGAGTGGAATGTCTGGTACCGAACAAGACGCGTGCGCAGTGACCGTGTGAAAGAAGGTTGGCCCGTTGCACCCCCTATTCTTGAAGAAATTTACAGCATGGAAGATGCCTTGTGCTTCGGAGGTGCCTGTATTTCTCTGCTGAACCACGCTGACCGCGTCAAGTCGGCTTGTTTGGCTCAATTGGTTAACGTCATTGCACCGATCATGACGGAGACGGGTGGACCTGCCTGGCGTCAAACGATTTTTCACCCCTTCGCTCAGATGGCCCGTTACGGCCGTGGTAGCGTGTTAAGGGCACACGTTCAATCTGAGACCTATGCCAGTCGCTATTTCGACCCGCGGGGTGCCAATGATCATTACTACGAAATTCCCAATGCGCCCTATCTTAAATTGTCTGCTGTCGCCAACGAGGGGGGTGGCTTGAGTATTTTTGCGTTGAACCGTGATCTTGAAGGCGAGATGCGCGTCACCATTTCAGCACGTGGATTCGCGCCCTTGAAAGTGGGTGTCGCGCAACAGTTGCACCACAATGATTTATCAGCCATCAATTCAAAAGAAAAGCCAGACAATGTGGCACCAACAGCAATAAACGGCATTGCCATCGCAGGTGATCAAATTCAGTTCACGCTGTCACCCGCCTCATGGAATTTGATCAATCTTGTTCCCGCATGACGATGGGGTCTTAAGGGGCTAATTTGGAAGATGTAGACAACAAGCGACGGAACTTTTTAAATGTTGACCCGGAACTGAATTTTTCAGTCATCAGGGGAATGTCTTCGCCAGTTCGGATACAGATCCTGAAGCTTCTTCGACAAAAGGGGGCGATGAATGTGAATCAAATTAGCGATGCGGTTGCATTACCGCAATCAACAGTTGCCACGCATATCCAAATTTTGCAGGAATCAGGGCTGATCGACACGCAGACTTTGAAGGCCAGCAAAGGACAGCAAAAAATTTGCACGGCCCGCTATGATGAAGTCGTTATTCGCCTAGCCGAAGAGCACAAGCAACCATTCGAAAATATCGTCGAAGTTGCCATGCCCCTCGGGCTCTACACGGGGTGCGGTGTCAGTGCACCTTGCGGTATGTGCTCCACGCAGCGCGTCATTGGCATCTTGGACGTCCCTGATTTGTTTCTTGATCCAGGCCGAATGCAAGCGGCCTTGCTTTGGTTTGGTCGTGGGTATGTAGAGTACAAATTCCCAAACAACGCCAAATTGCTGAATACCGAAATAGAGGCGATAGAGTTCTCTCTGGAGTTGTCTTCTGAAACGCCTGGCACCAACAGCAACTGGCCCAGCGATATCAGTCTGTGGGTCAATGACATCAAAATTGGAACTTGGACCTCACCCGGTGATTATGGCGATAAGCGTGGCACTTACACACCGCATTGGTGGAAGCTCAAGGGCTCGCAATATGGCGAATTAACAAGCTGGAAAATCTCTGACATGAACACCACCGTGAATCAAACGAAAGTTTCAGATGTCGGCCTCTCTCAGCTCGCTTTAGACCAGCACCACTCCATCCGCCTCAAGATTGGCATTGACGACGAGGCGAAGAATCCGGGTGGTATCAATATTTTTGGCAAAGGTTTTGGTAACCAAAACCAAGACATTGTGATGCGACTCCATCTGAAGGACGCCCTGGCGTCATAAGTCCACCAAGCGCAACTCTAATTTTTTCATTTCGCATTGACCTTAAAGTAGCACTGTGACACCATTTGCCTCATACCCAAGTCTGATCGATAGAAACGTCTTTATCACGGGGGGCGCTACCGGTATCGGCGCCTGCTTTGTCAAGCAATTTGTCGCCCAAGGCGCCAGGGTTGGCTTTGTGGACATCGATCTCGCTTCGGGATTCGCGCTGGCCAGAAGTCTGACTGATGCAAGGCATGCGCCGCAATTTTTGCAGGCTGACCTGACCGATATTGCAGCACTGGAAAGTGCCATGGCGCAATTTCGCAAACAAGCTGGCCCCATCAAGACCCTCATCAACAATGCTGCAAATGACCTGCGTTGCCCGATCGAGGAGACTACGCCAGAATCTTGGGATGCCGGCATGGCAGTCAACCTAAAGCACCAGTTTTTTGCTGCGCGCAACGTAGCGCAAGACATGCAGAAATCTGGCGGAGGTTCCATCATCAATTTAGGCTCCGTCAGTTGGAAGTTGAAGCAAGGCGGAATGCCGGTTTACACCACGGCTAAAGCCGCAGTTCAGGGACTCACCCGCAGTCTTGCCCGCGATTTCGGGCCTTTCAATATTCGGGTCAATACTTTGGTGCCCGGTTGGGTCATGACTGAAAAGCAAGTTCGCTTGTGGGTGGATGACGCTGCGCGGGAAGCTATTGCGCGCGGACAATGCATCAACCAACCCTTGATGGCAGAGGACCTTGCCCGCATGGCACTTTTTTTGGCGGCAGATGACAGTGCCATGTGCACGGCGCAAGACTTTGTCGTTGATGGAGGCTGGACGTGACAACAGCGCACCCCGGGATCACTTGTCGTGAATTTGGCCGCTTGAGCAGTGGCCGTGTCGTTCATGAATACACGCTGAACAATGGTTCTGGCTTGTCTTTAAGCGCTATCAACCTAGGTGGCATCGTTAGCTCGATCCGCTTTCCCGATCGCAAGGGAAAGCTTGACAATATCGTTCTTGGATTCGCGTCACTGCAGGACTATGAGTTGCGCAACCCTCACTTTGGCACCATCGTGGGTCGCTTTGCCAACCGGATAGCCAATGGGCAGTTCAAAATTAACGGGAACAGCGTTCAGCTCGATCTGAACGATGGTGTCAATGCCTTGCATGGCGGGCGCGCTGGTTTTGGATCACGGTGGTGGCAGATCTCGCCGCTTCCCGCCTCCGAAGACGGTGAGGTCGGGATAGAGTTAAGCTACGTCAGCGAACATGGCGAAGAGGGTTACCCTGGAAAAATGAACGTTCAGGTGCGTTACACGCTGACGCTAGACAACGCTTGGCGCATTGACTATCAGGCAAGCTGCGACCGCGCCACGGTAGTCAACCTCGCACACCATGATTACTTTAATCTGGCTGGTTCGGGCAGTATCCTTGATCATGATCTGACAATTTCTGCAAGCAAGTTTTGCCCAGTCGATAGTGGCCTTATTCCAGAGGGCATTGCGGACGTGACCGATACACCCTTTGATTTTCGTTCGCCAACCCGCATCGGAGAACGAATCCGCAAAGCGAGCCCTCAGCTTACTCGGGCCCAAGGCTATGACCATAACTGGCTGCTTGACGCTGTAGACAAACCCGGCTTGCGATTTGCAGCCCGACTTGCAGATCCGACCTCTGGGCGCGTGATGGTGATTGAAACAACCCAACCTGGCCTGCAGTTCTACTCAGGCAACTTTCTGGATGGCAGCCTAGTTGGCGCATCGGGTCAGGCGTACCGGCAAAGTGATGGACTTTGTTTGGAGACTCAACATTACCCAGATTCACCAAACCAAGCGTCATTTCCTTCAACTGAACTGTGGCCTGGTCAGCTCTATCAAAGTGAGACCTTGTACCGCTTTGCTGTTACCAATGATGTTTCTAAAGATTGATATGAAACAAATGCGTGAAATTCAACCACACCGAAACACTGAAAAGTCTGAGCAAGGACCTTCTGTTTCTTTCGCCAATTTGGCCTTGAAGCAAGTCTGCACTTTGGGCGAGTGCTTGTTGTGGGACGCGCGGGGCCAACGCTGGTGCTGGACTGACATCGAAGAAGCCTGCGTCTTCACTTGGACTGGTGGCAAAGACTTCCCCCTGCGCCATGCTTTACCCGACCGTTCGGGCTGCTTCGCAATCGCAAAGTCTGGCAGATGGCTCATAGGTCTTGCAAAAGGTCTTGCATGGGGCGATTGGGAAGGACAGTCCTTGGTGGTCACGCCACTCTGCCCAGTCGAAGCCGAACAGCCCGAAACACGCATCAATGACGGTAGGACTGACCGAAGCGGTCGCTTGGTATTTGGAACGCTGCATGAAGCAGCGGAGAGACTGCCGACAGGTCGCTTTTACCAATACTCTTTGGATCATGGTTTAAGACGCCTTGATCTGCCGCCGGTGCGCATCGCTAACAGCATTTGCTTCAGCCCAGACGGCCGAACGATGTATTTCACGGATACCCCAACCGGCATGATTCAGCAATGCAGCTACGACAGTGATACCGGCCAAGTAGGCGAGCCTCGCACCTTTGCACATGTCACTGCACCCGGTTATCCCGATGGCTCTGTTGTGGACGCGCAGGGGTGCCTTTGGAATGCGCAGTGGGGAGCCTCGCGCGTGCAACGCTTTTCTCCAGAAGGACAATTGTTGTTTGAAGTTTTGTGCGAGGCGCCACAGATCACCTGCCCAGCTTTTGGTGGTGCTGACTTGGACACGTTGATGATCACCAGCGCAAGGGAACACATGGGCCCACAAGCTTTGGAGCAGTCACCTTTGTCTGGCAGCCTCTTTTGTCATCAGGCGCTTGGTGGCTTGGGGCTACAGGATGCATTTTTCGATGACCAACCAAGCACAACCTAAACAGTTGCCATCTCCAGTAACATCCAAAAAGAAAAAGGGTCTGCAAAGTCTCACGGGGAAACGCAGTCCCTTGTCTTTAATCCAGTTTCATCAAGACCACTCGATGCACGTCACTTAATTGCTCATTGTGGTACTTTTTTTTGGCTCGCAGAACGAAGTTTTCTGAACTTGATATTGAGCATTTCAACGCATACTGAAAAAGCCATCGCAAAATAAATAGAGCCTTTTGGGATATGGTGCTCGAAGCCTTCAGCAATGAGCACGACGCCAACGACAACCAGAAAGCTCAGTGCCAGCATTTTGATAGAAGGGTGATTAGATACAAACTCACCAATTGCGCGAGCAAATACCATCATCAAAGCGACCGAAGCGATCACAGCCGCAATCATGATTTCAACTTCATCAACCATGCCAACAGCAGTGATGATGGAGTCAAGGGAAAAAACCAGGTCAATCACCATGATTTGAAAAATAACAGAAGCAAACGTCACTTTTTTACCAGTGGCCTGTGCATGCTCCGCACCTTCAATCGAATCGTGAATTTCAGTAGTGCTTTTCCATATAAGGAATAGGCCACCCAAAATCAAGATGGCATCTCTTCCTGAGATGGCATGCCCTTGCACGGTCAGCATGGGTTCTACCAAGCCCACAATCCAAGATAAAACCAAAAGCAATCCAATTCTCATGAACATGGCCATGAACAAGCCAATTTTTCTTGCAAGCTCTCGTTTTTCTAATGGAAGCTTGTCTACCAAAATTGAAATAAAAATGATGTTATCAATACCAAGAACTAACTCTAGGGCTGTCAGTGTTGCAAATGCAACCCATGCTTCTGGCGAGGTAAGGATTTCCATTTTTAATGACTTTTGGGGTTGAGGTTTTGACTGATTAATTATGGATTACAAAAATCTCGGGTATGACGGGCTAAATGCTTGATTCATATGGGGTGGCTGATGGGGCTTGAACCCACGACAACAGGAATCATAATGCCACTATTCAACCCAGT
This sequence comes from Comamonadaceae bacterium, assembly GCA_947476015.1. Classification (GTDB taxonomy): domain Bacteria; phylum Pseudomonadota; class Gammaproteobacteria; order Burkholderiales; family Burkholderiaceae_C; genus Limnohabitans_A. Next base: position 14,042 of record CANJOS010000009.1, read on the forward strand.
ATCCATGCAGGTTTAAGGGGAGTTCATGGAAATAAATACCCCGATTTACCCCTGAATTCGCCTTGGTTCTGGGGATTTTATTTCCACGTAAAATTACCCGAGAATTGACGCTAATTAGAAAGCTCAGCTTCCTTTTGCAGGCTAACTGCACCCTACCCTCATTTAAGCCCCCAGTGCAAAGCATCAAGTCAAGATTGAAGCGCCGCCGCAGGATATCCCCCTAGAGGTGTTGCCCGACTGGTATGGCTCAATTTCGGATTTAGGCCTTAAGCATGAGCGTCGTCAAAAACTCAGCAACCAAATTCATGAACAGATAAAAATGGTCAAGGCCGTTCAATCTCGAACTGAGTTTTTACCAGTCAAGATCCACAGCATTAAAGGTGAGGTTCCAGGGGAGACGCGCAAAGTCGAGATCTCCAAGCGCTTAAAACCTTGGAGGTGGCCCAGGGATAGCGGCAAGATGTGTATCACGGTACGCTATGGTGCTAGCACACTCGAGGTTGTCGAAGGCAAAAAGCCATTGAGATAGAGAACATTTCAAGCGTTATCAGTTGAAACTGCGTCATACGTGAACTATCGATCATCTGTGTCTGCTTACTTCTTGAGATACCTACTGAACAAGCTTCTTTGGATCAATTTGCGCCACTGACTCTTTCCAGCGTTGTCTGTCTTCTCGCAAGAAGGCCGCAAAACGCTCGGGCGTGATGGCGGAGTTAAGTTCAAACCCTATCTTGAGCAGAACGTTGTCAATGAAGTCTTTTGACGAAACCGCAGCCCAAACTACGCTGGACATGTGCTTGACGATTGCAGTCGGTGTAGCAGCTGGCGCGAACATTCCGAACCAGGCGCTGATCACATAATCCGCAATGCCCTGCTCCATAAATGTGGGTACTGCTGGCAACAGTGGGTGGCGCTGGGCTCCCGTCACGGCCAACGCCTTAACCTTGCCGGTCGCGATATGCGGAAGTGGCAGCGTAAGGGCTGCAAAGAGAATTTTTGTGTCGCCAGCCAATAGTGAGTTGAATGCTGGGGCGATCCCTTGATAGGGCACGTGGATCATTTCGATACCGACCTTGCCAATGAATCTTTCCATAGCGATATGGTGCTGACTTCCGATTCCTGCAGAGGCGTAGGCGATTTTGCCTGAATTGGCCTTGGCGTAGGTTACGAGTTCCTGCAGATTTCTAGCCGGGAAGTCGCTCGCCGTGACCAGCGCTAGCGAAGCCTGACAAAGGAGACTCACAGGTGCAAAATCAGTTTCGGGATTGAACTGCATTGGCGTGCCAAGTGCTGGAATGATTGAGAAGGCTGGGTCATTTCCAAGCAAGAGGTTATAGCCATCGGCCGGCGCGCGCGCAGCAATAGAGGCAGCAAGTTGGCCAGCCGCGCCGGGCTTGTTCTCAAAAACCAGGGGTTGACCCAGTTGTGCCTGGACCCGCTGACCGACATGGCGGCCAATAAGCTCCAGTGTGCCGCCGGCAGGGAATGGAACGAGGCACTTGATTGGTCGAATGGGGAACGCGGCCTGGGCCAAGGCGAACTGACCTAAGCCCGATAACGGCACAGAGGCAGCAAGACTTGTGAAGCTTCGGCGGTTAATGTTGAAAGACATCATCGGGTGTTTCCAATCAGTAGCTGAGCAAGTTCACGGCACAAACTTTTTAGGATTGATCATGGCCACAGACTCGCGCCACTTACGTCGGTCCTCACGGATGAACGCAGCAAATTGCTCTGGGGCGACTGAAGGATATGGGTCAAAGCCGGCTGGAAGAAGCACGTTATCGGTAAACTCTTTAGTAGACGCAGCCTCCCAGATCAAGGTTGAAAGACGTTTGGTGATTTCCATCGGTGTGCCAGAGGGTGCAAACATGCCGAACCAAGCGCTGATGACGTAGTCGGGGAAGCCCGATTCACGAAATGTTGGCACATTGGCAAGGTTCGGATGGCGTTGTGCGCCGGTGAAAGCCAACGCCTTGAGACGGCCTGATTTGATGTGTTCTCGTGGCAGAGCGATGGCTGCGAGCATCACGTTGGTGTCGCCGGCCAGAAATGCATTGAAGGCTGGCGCAATGCCTTGGTAAGGCACATGAAGCATATCTATTCCGGTACGCGCCATTAGCCTTTCAATCGCCACGTGGTGCTGGCTACCTACGCCTCCCGTGCCGAAGCTGAGTTTGCCGGGGTTGGCCTTTGCGTAAGCGATGAATTCTTGTAGGGTGTTGGCTGGAAAGTTGGCACTTGTAATGAGCGCCAATGACACCTGGGTGAGCAATGACAGCGGTACGAAATCGCGGTCAGGATCGAATTGCATTGGCATACTCAAGGCCGGAAGAATTGAGAATGGAACATCGTTTGCTAGAAGTAGCGTGTAGCCATCGGCCGCAGCGCGGGCAACAAACTGGGTTCCAAGCATCAATGATGCGCCGGGCTTGTTGTCGATTACAAATGGCTGACCCAACACCGGTTGGGTCCTCAAGCCTAGAGGTCGAATAACAGCGTCGAAGGCGCTGCCGGCTGGCACAGGGATTACAACTCGGATAGGTCGATTGGGGTATGTGCTTTGAGCGTGCACAGGTGCTGCGATGCCGGCCAGCGCAGCCGCGGCTAAACCAATAGCACTGCGACGACTTAAGTCATTGGGCAAACCGTTTAGCGGCATGCCTTCGCCGCTGATGTGTGCGAGAGAGTGACTTTCCACGGTATCTCCTGGTACTGGTTGGGCCCAATTTAGTTAAATCATAGCGAGCGGTATGCTGACTTGCAAATTAATTCTTTGCTTTCTGTCATAAGTATTCTCGATTAGCAATTTCGCTCAAGCCTTGAGACGCGCAGGTGCTGGTGGTCGACCCTGTTCTACCAAAGAGGCCTCCACCAAATCGACGAAGGCCTGTGCTGCCGCTCCCAATACACGCGAAGTTTGCCACACAAGATGGATCGGGCGCCCTAAATCAGCAGCGACGATTGGAATCACCACTACTTTGTCGGGTTCAAAGAAGGGCGCCGCTACGCTGGGCACCACGCTGACGCCTAAGCCAGCGGAAACGAGTCCGGACACAGTCGGTAGTTGCTCCACTTCCATCACTTCGTTCAAAGCAATACCCCTCATCGCCAATTCCAAATGTTGGCCAAGTATCCCCGATCGGGCATAGCGGATAAGGTCGACGCCCAAAAGATCTTGCAGCTTCAAGCGTTTGCGCCTAGCCAAGGGGTGGTCGTGTCGGCAAACCAAAACAAAGGTCTCGTGAAACAGAACCCTGTACTGCAGCCCGGCCAGGGGCCCAGGTGCACTCAGAATGGCAAAGTCTGCCTGTCGCTCTCTTACCAACTCAAGGCAGCGGGTCGGCTGCAGGTCGAACAGTTCAAATCTAATGCCTGGGTAGGTTGCGCGGTAGTCAGCAATCAACTGCGGCAACCAAAGCGCGGCAAACGGCAAGGTCGCGCATACTGCGACGCGGCCCTTGCGCATATTGGAGCGGTCGCGCAGGTCAGTGCCGATTTCGTCTAACTCTGCCACCATGCGACGGGCAGAGGCGACGAAACGATCACCATCGGGCGTTAGGCCTACGCGGCGTCGGTCGCGATCTACCAACCGTACGCCAACGTCGCTTTCCAGTTTTGCGACCATCTGGCTGAGCGCTGATTGGGTCACGTTGCACTGCTCTGCCGCCAAAGAAAAGTGGCGCAACTCATCCAGCGCGATCAGAGCGCGCAGTACCCGGGTGGAAACATTAATCACAGTTACTAATCACAGAAGGAAAGAAATTAATTGTACTGGCGCGTACGGTTTGCCTAAGATGAGCAAATCTTAAGGAAAAAGCGCGCCATGCACCAGAATTTGCATTACCTCGTCGCCATCGATATTGGCGGCACTTTTACCGACATGGCGGCATTTGACCGCCGTACGGGTGAGGTCCATGCGGCCAAGCAACTTACTGATTACGCCGCCTTCTTCGACTCTATCGGCCGATGCCTCCAAGACCGCAAGATTTCGCTCAAAGATGCGGAGAGTTTCAAACACGGCACTACTCTTGTGATCAATGCACTGCTTGAACGTCAAGGCGCTAGAACAGCGCTGGTATCGACGCGCGGTTTTAGTGATGTAGTTGAAATAGGAAGGGGTAATCGCCCATTGCAGTTTGAACTTGAGTACAACCGCAAGGAGTCACTCATACCCCGCGAGTTGCGTCTAGAGATTGATGAGCGTATGAGCGGACAAGGCGAGGTTATCACCGCACCCGCAGAGGCAAGCGCAGACATCCTTGCTGCGCAGTTGCGCGCGGTCGGGGCTGAGTCTGTCGCGATTTCCTTTATCAACAGTTATGCCAACGATGCGCACGAGCAGCAGGTCGCCGCCTGGTTGCGCGCGCGACTACCAGGGGTGTTTGTGTGCACTGGCTCAGAGCTATCGCGTGAGTGGTATGAATACGAACGCAGTTGCACTGCCTGTGCCAACGCTTTTGTCGGTCCACAGATGGGCCGATATGCAACAGGGCTTGATTCAATCTTGGACCAGCAGGGGTTCACCGGTAAGCGCTTTTTCATGGGCTCTGGCGCAGGCGCCATCTCACTTGCCCAAGCCGCACGACAGCCGATCAGGCTGGTAGAGTCAGGGCCTGTTGGCGGCCTAGTCGGCGCGGCGGCCTATGCTCGTGCACTGGGTATTTCCAGCATGGTCGCTTTCGACGTTGGCGGCACGACTGCCAAATGCGCGCTGGTCAAGGCGGCAACCTTTGAGATAAACACGACTTACTGGGTCGGCGGCTACGCAAGAGGTACCCCTATTCGCAGCAGCATCATTGACATCGTTGAAGTCGGCGCGGGGGGGGGCTCCATAGCCTACGTTGATTCCCTCGGTAGGCTGCACGTTGGCCCACGCAGCGCCGGCTCCAACCCCGGTCCTGTGGCCTATGGACGTGGCGGCAAAGAACCTACTGTTACGGACGCCAATGTGGTGCTTGGTCGTATCAACCCTGAAAACTTTCTTGGCGATGGCCTGCATTTGGATGTACAGGCTGTGAACGATGCGCTTCGTTCTAAGTTGGCCGAACCGCTTGGTTTAAGTGATTCTCCCAACTTGGCAGCGCTCGCATCGGGTATCTTGACGATTTCATCGGTGCTGATGGCTGGAGCCATCCGCAAGGTCACCGTTGAGCGCGGCGAGGATCCGCGCGACTATGTACTGTTTGCCTATGGCGGCGGTGGTCCATTGCACGCGGTAGAACTGGCTCGGGAGATTGGAATTCCGCGCGTTGTGATTCCGCCCCGTGCCGGTATCTTCGCTGCGCTCGGCATGCTGTTTGCAGACCTTGAAAACGATTCCTCAGCCACCTTCCTTCAACCACTTGAAGATGACAGTATGCAAAGCGCGCAGGCGGCCCTTGGCAAACTTGATGCAGAAGCTGTGGCGGGCTTGGGTGAGTCGGCGAAGGGCGAGCCTTTCACCATTACCCATTCGGCGGAGCTGCGCTACCGCGGACAAATGCATTCACTAAAAGTCCCGCTTGATATAACGTCGGGTGCAGCTGCAATTCGATCAAGCTTTGAGAAGCTCTATGCAAAGCGCTTTGGCTACGCCAGTAGCACCGGGGCCGTGGAGTTTGTTGCACTCGGCGCCACGGCTACTGCAGCCGCACCCAAACCCGAGCTAGCAGCAATCACGCCTGCACCGTCTGGAGGCGATCCGCTTATTGGTTCGCGGCGAGTTTACCTTTCGGACAAGGAAGGTTGGGCCAATGTTGCGGTTTATCAGCGAAGTCGAATGACCGAGGGCTTTAGCGCAACTGGACCGGCCATTGTTGAGGATTTTGGCTGCAGTTGCTTTGTAGACGCAGCCTCTTCCATGCGGGTGGGTAAGTACGGAGAGCTTTGGCTTGAGTTGCATACCCTAGGAGACAAGTTATGAAAAATGAAATATCAGTCGCGTCCATCGACGCCGTGACCGTTGAAGTTTTGCGCCACAGACTCTACGCCATCACCGACCAGATTGAAGCCAACATCATCCGTACGGCATTCAGCCCGCTAATTTACGCTTACAAAGACTTCGCAGTCGGAATGGTGGACGCAGACGGCCAGCTCGTCTGCATGGCACGAGGTGGTATACCGCTGTTCTGCTCGACTTTGCTTAGTGTTGCGGTCAAGGACGGCATTGATCTGTATGGTCATGACGGCATCAAAGACGGCGACGTCATCATCTGTAACTACTCTGGGGTGATCGGCCAGCACCTGAATAATGTGGCCATGTACGCGCCTATTTTCGAGCCTGGTGCGACAAGGCCATGCGCCTTCATGGTGGTGGTTGTCCACTGGATGGATGTAGGCGGGCGTGACATCGGTTCGGCTTCATCCAACACCACGCAGAACATTTTCCAAGAAGGTATCCAGTTCCGTACGGTCAAGCTGTGGAGCGAGGGCAAGCCAGTAGCCGATATGTACCGCATGATCGAATACAACACGCGGTTTCCGCAGATGGTTCTAGGTGATATCGGCTCGCAGTTGGCTGGCTGCATGCTTGGGCGCGAGCTGTATGGCCAGATGTTGGCTCGTTACGGCCTGCCGACTGTTACAGCTGCTATTGCACGCATACTGAATGACTCTGAACGCATCGCGCGCGATGTCGTTCGCGGTATGCCTGACGGCAGTTATGTGGCCGAAACCTTTCTGGATGACGACGGCGTTGATTTTGGCAAGCCCGTGGTGATACGCGCGACTGTAACAATCAAGGGCGACAACATCAATATAGACCTGTCGGGCTGCGCCCCAGTGCTGCGTGGCGCCATCAACTCCGGGCGCCACGGCGGCGGTGAGTCTGTCGCTGGTATCGGTCTGGCTTTCATTGTCGGTGGCGAGGATGCGCCCAATGCTGGCACCTTCCGCGCTCTTACTGTGACCTTGCCCGAAGGCACATTTCTAAGCGCCCCAGCCACTGCACCCATGGCACGCTACAGCTCACCGATGGCCACGGTAGTCGATGTCGTTCTGCAGGCCGCTGGCCAGGCCCTTCCGCAGCGGGTCACGGGGGGTCATCACGGCACCTTCGGTATTCATGCGTTTTCAGGGTACGACAGCAAGGGGCACTTATTTCGTATTGTCGACACCAGCCAGGGGGGCTATGGGGCGAGTGCTCGCGCCGACGGACCTGGACCATTCAAGACGCTGGTACATGGCGACTCGGCCAATGTGCCGGTTGAGTTGCAGGAGGCGCTGTACCCGTACCGCTTTGAGTCAGTTAGGTTGCGTCAAGATTCTGCAGGCCCGGGACGCTATCGCGGTGGATTGGGCGTGATCAAGGACTACCTTGTAACTGCGCCGTGTCGCCTGAACTGTGCATTTGACCGCGTTTTGTGCCCCCCCTGGGGAGTGCAAGGTGGCGGTGACGCTATCCCAGGCAAGGTCACCATTCTCAGGGCCAACGGTACTGAGGAACTCATGTTGAAGGGCGATACAGCCATGTTGCCAGGCGACAGAGTCCGCATCGAAACGGCAGGCGGCGGTGGCTTTGGCAATCCACGTGAGCGGCCCCGTGAAGAGGTGCTGCATGATCTGCGGCGCGGATACATCAGTGAGACGGCGGCGCGCACAGACTATTTTTTCAGGAGATGACATGAAAATAGCAAGATATGAACTTAGCGGAGAACAGCCAAAGGGTAAACGAGAGCGACTGGGGATTGTGTTGCTTCAGGACGGCCATGAGATGCTGCTCGACTTAGACCGTGCCGCCGCCGCGCGTGGTGGCCCATTGACAACGCCATCAACAGTCATCAGTCTTGTTGAGGGACAGAGTCGCTCCATGGACGCCACGCGTGAGTTGCTCCAGTGGGTTACGGGCCGCATGGACCCTCATTGGCTGGACGATCCCGCACAAGTTTGTTGGCTCACGCCAGTACCCCCCAAGTCGATGATCAGTGCCGGTCGTAACTTTGGCCGTCACAAGATGGAGTCGATCAAGGGGAACCCGGCCAGCGGCAGTAAGCTACACAGCGATTTCCCAACCGGCTTCATCAAGCTTGCTCGCACTCTGGTGCCGCACAAGAGCCATGTGAAAAGGCCCAGTGATGTTTTGTTACTGGACTACGAAGTTGAGATCGTTGTCGTTATTGGTAAGACCATTGACGCCGACAGTAATGCCGATCCGGCTTCGGCCATCTTTGGTTATACGGTTTTCAATGATCTTTCCGCGCGCGAGTGGCAGATCAAGGAAATGAACAACAACATGCTCATGCTGGGTAAAAACTTTCCCGGGTTCGGCCCCCTTGGTCCCTACATCCTCACTGCTGACGAGGTACAAGATCCAAAATCACTGGTGCTTTGGTTGAAGGTCAACGGCGAGTTACGCCAGCACTCTGACTGTCGCGATCTGATCTTCGACTTCGAGGAGATGGTAGCTTTCTGGTCGCGCTTTGGTTTGGTGCCAGGCGACTTGATTAGCACCGGCACACCTGAAGGCGTGGCTCTGCACCATAAACCAGACCCCATGGATTGGTACTTGAAACCTGGCGATATCGTGCAAGCTGGCGTGGACGGAATTGGTGTTTTGGAGACTACGATAGTTTGACGGCGCCTTTCTCGTGCACTAAATGCCTCAGGAATTTTTCTACATTCCATCCTTAGATTGTTTTCATCATGGAATAGGCCTTGGTGCATGCTTGCTAGGCGTGATAGCCACGCAGACCAAGCCCACGACTGAGTTCGCGGTTGATGGTGCTGTGGCACATCGTCTTACGTGATGCAGCCTTTGAGGCCATGGCCTATGATTTCTTCCAAAGGCACACCCAATTCGCGAGCTAACTTGCGTGTCTAAGGAGACGCGTGGGGCAGGCCCAGAAGAGGGCTTGCCGCAGGGTTATGTGCAGGAGTCGTCACGGTTGTAATCAGCTTCGCTGCAGGAAATGAATTTGTGATGGCCCTCGCAGACTCAACCGAAAAGGGATGAATTGCAGATTGAACTAGCACGGTGACATCTTGGATCGGTGGTGTAGTCGATGACGCTGCGTCGTCTGTTACAGATTCCAGCAACAAAACCACCACCCCTGCTTGTCCTTGTCGTCAACCTTGACCAACAATTCAATGATCGAAACTTCGCCTAAGTCACCGATGTTAGGGACTTTTACTTCCTTCAATTTCATGCACTTACTTCCAACTCAGCCAAAGCGCGAGAAACGATGCTTTGTGCATCGACTTGGAAAAACGAACGCAAAACAGCACGTGTATCGCTGCGGCCAAAGCCATCAGTACCCAGCGTACGGTAGCCACGGCCTTTCGGCAAATAGGCACGGACAGTTTCGGGAACGGCTCGAACGTAGTCGGTGGCAGCCAATATAGGGCCTGAACTGCCCCCAAGCAAATGGGCCAGGTAGGGCTCATCACCATCGCATTCGTGCGCCATCCCGTCACGCGCCAATTCGCTCCAGCTAGTAATGCTGTAAACGTCTGCACCGATGCCCTTATCGGCAAGTTGCTGAGCCGCCTGAATCACTTCGGTGAAGATGGCACCGGAGCCCAGCAAGGTCACACGCTGGCCGCCTACGGGGCCGTAGCTGCCAAAATTGTAGCCCCCACGCAGCACACCATTCGCCGCACCCTCTGGCAAATCAGGGTTGGCGTAGTTCTCGTTCATGAGCGTGACGTAATAGAAAACGTCCTGCTGTTCAACCAGCATCTCTCGCATGCCGGCGTCCAGGATCACCGCGAGTTCGCCTGCAAAGGCCGGATCGTAAGCCTTGCAATTTGGGATGGTTGAAGCCATTAGGTGACTGCTACCATCTTGGTGTTGCAGGCCCTCACCGGCCAAAGTGGTACGTCCCGAAGTGGCACCTAGCAAGAACCCCCGTGCACGTTGATCGGCAGCAGCCCAAATGGCGTCGCCGACGCGTTGAAAGCCGAACATGGAGTAGTAAATATAGAAAGGCAGCATGGCCAAACCGTGCACGCTATAGCTTGTGGCAGCTGCTGTCCAGCTGGCAATCGCACCGGCCTCGCTGATACCTTCTTCCAAGATCTGTCCATCCCGCGCCTCACGGTAGGAGAGAACTGAGCCGATGTCTTCAGGTGAATAGCGTTGGCCTACGCTGCTGTAAATGCCGACCTGTTTGAACAAATTGGCCATGCCGAAAGTTCGAGCCTCGTCGGCAACGATGGGGACGACGCGCGGACCGAGATCCTTGTCCTTGAGCAAGGTACCGAGCATGCGAACAAAGGCCATGGTGGTGCTCATCTCTTTGCTGTCAGCTTTGAGGGCGAACTGTGCATAGCTCCCGATAACTGGCACCGGCACTACGGCGCATACCGTCACTCGCCTCGGCATGGCACCGCCAAGCGCCGCACGATGCTCGCGCAAATAACGCATCTCAGGGCTATGGTCGTCGGGCTTGAAGAATTCCAGCCCTTTAGCCTGCTCATCGGTAAGCGGAAGGTTGAATCGATTTCTAAATTCGATCAAATCGGTTTCATCGAACTTCTTCTGACTGTGCGTGGTCATCTTGCCTTGGCCGGCTGATCCCATGCCGTAACCTTTCTTAGTCTGCGCCAAAATCACGGTCGGCTGACCTGTGTGGGCGGCGGCGGCGGTGTAAGCGGCATGGATCTTCACCAAATCATGACCACCGCGCTTGAGGCGATCGATCTGCTCGTCAGTCATGCCTTGTGCCAAACGGGCGAGTTCTTCGTTCTGACCAAAGAAGTTGTCGCGGTTGAAGCGCCCGTCTTTGGCTGCGAAGGTCTGCATCTGACCGTCCACTGTTTGAGCAAAGGCACGTGCCAATGCGCCGGTGTTATCCCGCGCAAACAAGCCATCCCAGTCGCTGCCCCAGACCAACTTGATGACGTTCCAACCCGCACCTGCGAAGAGCTTTTCCAGTTCGTCGATGATGCGGCCATTGCCGCGTACAGGCCCATCAAGACGCTGGAGGTTGCAGTTGACTACCCAGACCAAGTTGTCAAGCTTTTCACGTGCAGCAAGTGTCAACGCACTTAAACTCTCAGGCTCATCCATCTCGCCGTCGCCAAAAACGCCCCAGACTTTTCTGGTACTGCAATCGATCAACTGGCGATTCGTGAGGTAACGCATGAATCGCGCGTGGTAAATCGAGCTTATGGGGCCGATGCCCATTGAGCCAGTGGGGAACTGCCAAAAATCGGGCATCAGCCACGGATGCGGATAGCTGGACAGGCCACGAGCACCACTGGCTGGCGCGCTGATTTCCTGGCGGTAGTGCAGCAGATCAGCTTCGCTCAAACGACCCTCCAAGAATGCACGAGCATAGACACCGGGAGCACTGTGCGGCTGGAAAAAAACCAGATCGCCACGGTGCACTTCATTGCGTGCATGGAAAAAATGATTGAAGCCTATCTCAAACAAATCTGCAGCGCTGGCATAGCTGGCGATGTGTCCACCAAGTTCGCCATAGGCTTGGTTAGCGCGCACCACCATAGCCAGCGCATTCCATCGCATGAGGGAAGCCAGGCGCTCCTCTAATGCGAGGTCGCCAGGAAAGCCGGGTTGATCTTCGACCGCAATAGTGTTGATGTAGGGCGTGTTCAACTCTGGCTGCCAACCGATGCGCTGTTCGCGCGCCAAGCGTGCCATCTCATCCAAGATCTGCCTTACCCGAGCTGGCCCCTCGCTGACAGCGAGCGATAACAAAGCATCGCGCCACTCTTGGGTTTCTGCTTGGTTTGAATCGGGACAAGGCGAAGCGGGGTTTTGCAATGGTTTCATAGGACAAAACTTTAGCGTTTGTGCTGCCGCATGTGCTACCATAGTTCACTGAAAAATGTGGGCAAATCAGAATATTAATTCAATAAAATAGAGAAATGCAGCATATTAGTCTTGATTCCATGGATTTACGCATCCTTGACCAATTACAGCGTGACGGCGCTCTTTCTAACGTTGAGCTGGCCAAACGGGTCTGCCTTTCTCCATCTCCTTGCTTGGCGCGTGTGAAAGCAATGGAGAGTGCCGGCGTGATTCACCGCTATGTGGCCCTGGTCAGCGCTGCGGCACTGGGACTTGGTTTGACTGTTTTCATTTCCATCAGCCTCAAGGCTCAAAGCAAGGCAACGTTGGCTGAGTTTGAGTCTCATATTGGCAGGCACAACGAAATCATGGAGTGCTATCTGATGACAGGTGACAGTGATTACCTGCTAAGGGTCGTTATCAGTGATATGGCCGCGTTGGAACGTTTTATTTTGGAACAGCTTTCGCCAATTCCAGGGGTGGAAAAAATCCGATCGAGCTTCGCGCTCAAACAGGTTCGCTACAAGACGGCATTGCCGTTGCCGCAACAGAATTAAAGTGCGCATTTGCTGCCGATAATGTGATGTCGCGTTGCTAAACTTCAAATCAACCCAGTGGACGTAAGGCAGGTTGAGGCAACAACTTGCTTTGTCCGTTAATTGGCCTGGTGGTTAACAAACACCTTGATCAGTCAATCACTGTTTGCTACAAACCATCAAAGTTCGAAGCGAGTGTCCGCTTCTTAAAGATGTAGCTTTGCCACGGCTGCTTTGGAGAAGAAAAATTACCGATTAGTCATCACTTTCGGTTCTGAAAATGAAAATCAATGAAAGAATGCTTTCGCGACATTTGAGTCACTGAAGCCCAAAAGTCAAACTGCCGCTTTAGATCGAAATCAGCAGTTTAACTTTGGCTGATAGATGACCGATTTAAGCGTGAAGTCACCTCAGACTGAACTTCAAACAAACTCAAAGAACGGTATAGCGGCGGTATTGGCTTGACACAAAAAAGCCCCACTCTTGTGAAGTGAGGCTAAGTGCTTGATTCTTATGGGGTGGCTGATGGGGCTCGAACCCACGACAACAGGAATCACAATCCTGGACTCTACCAACTGAGCTACAGCCACCGCAGAAGCGGAATTATAGCCGAAAGAACTTTTGCTTAGGCGCCCTTAGTCTCTTGCCCAGGCTTAGCGAGAACGGGTTTGGTCACCAAAATTTCGGCCTTCATCATCCGTTTCAATTGTGCCAAATAGGCCTGGGTTTCAGCAGAACCCCACAGCTGGGTGAACTGTTGTTGAGCTTGCGCAATCAATACTTTGCTGTCAGCTTCCGGCGCTAGAACCTTGGTCACGCGAACCACAGAATAGCCCTGAGCACCTAAATCGACACCATTTAAAACAGGCAACTGATTGGGGTCGGCCCTCAAGGCTGCGTCGATCACTTGAGGCCGTTGATTTTGTGTCTTTTCGCGTGAAATCACAATAGCACCTGGCAAACTGTCAGCATTGATTTTCAAGGCAGCGAGCTTTTGCTCGCCTTGCGTCTTGGCCATTTCGGCGGCTTTGTCTTGCGTCAAATTGCGCTTGACCAGGTCCTTCACCTCTGCCAATGGCAAGGCGGCCGCAGGCTGGTGCTTCACAACACGCGCTGAAATCAAGGTGCTGGGTGCCACCTCAACAGCCTCCGTGTTGCGCTGTTTTTGCAGCGACGCCTCGCTGAACAAAGCCTGTAGCAAGGTGGGATGCGCCAATGGATTTTTGGCCTGCTGTGCAGAAGCCAAAGGTTGGCGAATAACTTGATTCGCCTTTTGAATGCTGAGTTTGAGTTTGTCCGCCACGGGTTTCAAACTGTCGGATTGCTCGTAAACCATGTTGGTGAAAGTCTCAGCAGACTCAGCAAACTTGCGCTGTGCTAATTGCTTTTTCAAATCAGCCTCGAGCGCTGGTCGCATGGACTCAAAGCTCTGAGCCTTAGGTGACTTGATGTCGGTGAGTTGAATGATGTGAAAACCAAACTCAGACTCCACAACTTCGCTGATATCGCTCTTTTTCATGCTGAAGGCAGCATCTTCAAAGGCCTTGACCATGGCACCCCGGGCAAAGAAATCTAAGTCCCCACCTTTCACTGCAGAGCCAGGATCTTGGGAGTTTTTACGGGCCACCTCGGCAAAACTGGCCGGCTTGGCTTTCACATCCTTAAGCAAGGCCTCAGCTTTGGCGCGAGCTGTTTTCTTGTCGGCTTCTGGGGCATCTTTCGCCGCAGTGATCAGAATGTGGCTGGCGCGGCGCTCTTCTTTGCTCGACAAGCGCTGCAGGTTTTGTTCGTAGTAAGTTTTAAGCTCTTGCTCATTGACCACCACAGTTTGGCGCAAGCTCTCTATGTCCAGGATGACATACTCGATGTCAGCAGATTCTGTCGATTGAAACTTGGCCGTATTTTTGTCGTAGTAAGCCTGTAAATCGGCATCGCTGAGACTCACCTTGCTGAGGTAATCAGCCGCTGGAAAGTTCAAAACTTGGACTTCACGGCGCTGCATAAAGGCATTCATGGCAGTTTGCGTTTGGGCTTGTGTGGCGTAAGCGGAAGCTTGCACGCCCTGAATCACTTGGCGATTGGACAAATCGGCACGAACTTGCATCTCAAACATTTCAGGTGTCATGCCCTGAGATGCTGCCAACTGCTTGTAGCGCTCCATGTCTAATTTGCCATCGGCTGTGCGCAAGGCTGCAATGGCAGGGCTTTGCTGCAGTTCACGGGCCAGACGTGTATCGCTGGCCACCAACTGCATTTTTTGAGCCGCTGCAGCAATCACTTGATCGCGAACAAGTCGCTCAAGGGTGGCGTATTTCGCTTCAGGGGTGTCAAAAATTTTGACGTCGATGCTGGGCATGGATGCGCGAATGCGATCGACTTCCCGCTTGTGGGCTGCGTCCCATTCAGCTTGATTGATTTTGTTGCCATTGACTTTGGCCACCACAGCGCCTTGGTCATTGAATCGGCTGTAGCCTTCAAGACCAAACAAAACGAAGGAAGGGATGATGAGCAGGAACAAAATGCCCATCATGATCTTGGTGTTGTTTCGGACAAAATCAAACATGTAATAACTCTCTGTCAATTGACGCTGTGAATGTCACAAAATGACAAAAGGCGAACAACCTGTTCGCCTTTGTTTGGGGGTGGTGGGTGATGACGGGGTCGAACCGCCGACCTACGCCTTGTAAGGGCGCCGCTCTACCAACTGAGCTAATCACCCCCCTTAATCAAAGATTAATTCAAGGCGTCTTTGAGGGCCTTACCAGGACGGAACTTAGGTACTTTGGCAGACTTGATCTTGATGGCAGCGCCGGTACGCGGGTTGCGACCCGTGCGAGCCGCACGCTTGGTCACTGCAAAAGTACCGAAACCTACCAAGGCGACAGTGCCGCCCTTTTTCAATGTGGTGCGAACGGCACCAATGGTGGCTTCCAATGCACGGCCAGCAGCAGCTTTGGAAATGTCTGCTTGTTTAGCAATGTGCTCGATCAATTCTGTTTTATTCATACAAAGAGCCTTCGAAAAATTTGGATCACTCAAAAAAGAGTGAATCATTCTTGTTAAAAATTTGATTTAAGTTATAAAACTTATTAGACAACGAATTGTCCCCGCAATGAACTTTGTCAGCTTCAATTTAACCAGACATAACGCATCTGTCAAATGAATTTAAGCTTAGAAACCGCAGTGCGGATGGAATTCTAGACGCAAAGTGATTAGCTGCGGGGGGCTTAACGAAAAAAAATCCTAAACTCAAGACTTGTTAAATAAAGTTCTCACAAAGCTGCAGCGATGGCTTTGCCCATATCTTGCGTATTGGCAGAGCCTCCAATATCAGCAGTGCGTGGCGCGCCACTTTGAGGTGCGAGTACTTTCTCAATGGCACGCATGACCGCATCGTGGGCGGGCTTGGAATCTAAAAATTCGAGCATCATTGCACCGCACCAAATTTGACCAATGGGGTTGGCGATATTCTTGCCCGCAATGTCAGGGGCGGAACCATGAACGGGTTCAAACAATGAGGGGTATTTGCGATCTGGATTCAAGTTGGCGCTGGGCGCAATGCCAATGGTTCCAGTGCAAGCGGGACCTAAATCACTCAAAATGTCGCCAAAAAGATTGCTAGCGACCACGACGTCAAAGAAGTCGGGGCGTTGCACAAAGTGCGCTGTGAGAATGTCAATGTGAAACTTGTCGACGTTGATGCCGGGATAGTTTTTTGCCATTTCCACGACGCGCTCATCCCAGTAGGGCATGGTAATAGCGATGCCGTTTGATTTGGTCGCGCTGGTTAAATGCTTTTTTGGACGCGATTGAGCCAATTCGAAAGCAAATTTCAAAACGCGGTCAACGCCAATGCGCGACATCACTGTTTCCTGCATGACAATTTCACGTTCAGTGCCAGGGTACATTCGACCACCGATACTGGAGTACTCACCCTCCGTATTTTCACGCACGATGTACATGTCGATTTCGCCAGGTTGCCTTGGACTGCCGTCGCGCCGAACCACAGGTGCAATGATGCCAGGCATCAGACGCGCAGGTCGTAAATTGATGTACTGATCAAACTCTCTGCGAAACAACAACAGGGAGCCCCACAACGATACGTGGTCGGCAATTTTTTCAGGCCAACCCACCGCGCCAAAGTAAATAGCGTCATGTCCGCCAATTTGATCTTTCCAGTTGTCTGGCAGCATTTGCCCATGCTTTTCACAATAATCCCAGCTGGAAAAATCGAAATGATCAAACTGCAAGTCCAGATTGAATTTGCTGGCGGCAGCTTCCATGACCCGCAAACCTTCGGGCATGACTTCTTTTCCAATACCGTCACCGGCAATCACTGCAATGCGTTTTTTTGTCATAGTTTTGACTCCACGGGTTCACTTGAAATTTTAGGCGGCCGAACCACCCAACTGACACCCAGGGCTGTCAGCGCAATGCCCGCCAGGGTAAGGGCTGTAATAGGCTCATCAAATAAGATCCACGCAAGCAGGGCGGTACAGGGCGGGACCAAGTACATCAAACTGGCCACTGATGCAGCCGCACCCTTCTGAATGAGCAGGTACAAAAGCGAACTGCCCCCTAAGGTTAAGCCCAAGACAGACCAGGCCATGGCGCCGATGAGTTCTGCCGTCAAATCTACAGATTCTGTTTCGAACAGAGCCAAAGGCAGGGTGACTGTCAATGCCGCCATGAGCTGAACTGTATTGGCCGTTCGCACATCGCAGGGTTTGACAAAGCTTTTTTGATACAAGGTGCCCAAGGTGATGGCAAACAAGGCAGCAAGCGCAAAACTCAAATTTTGCAAGTTGACGTGGTCCAAAGCGCTGCCCTGCGTTAACTTGTGCCAAACCACCAACATCAAGCCGAAAAAGCCCAAAAGCAAGCCCATCCATTGGCGTTGACTGACTTTGTTCTCGGCTGACTTTCCATGCGTGGAGAGCCAAATGGCTGTGAGCACGGGTTGAAAACCAACGATGAGGGCGGACAAACCCGACCCCATGCCAAACTTCACGGCAGCCCACACGCCACCTAGGTAACCCGCGTGAAGCAAGACCCCCGTCACAGACAAATGAAACCATTCGCGCGCATTTTTGGGCCAACTGACTTTGGCCCAAAAAATCCAAAGCAGAAAACAAACAATGGACAGTAAATAACGCAAAGCCAAAAATGAAAAGGGAGGTGCATGCGGCATGCCAAAGCGCGCTACGATGAACCCTGTGCTCCAGATCAGGACGAATACCACGGGCATGGCACGGACCCATGATACCGTCGACTCAGCTTGATTCATGAACGCTCATTTCACACGCGCACGAATTTCAGGCAATGCCTTTTGCATGTAGTAAATCATGGACCAAATGGTCAGGATCGAAGCAATCCAAATGAGCACAGTCCCCCAAAGGTGCGTATCGATCACACCAAAGAGTTGGCCATTGAAAAGCAGAAAAGGAATGGCCACCATTTGGACGGTGGTTTTTAATTTGCCCACAAAATGGACGGCCACACTCTTGCTGGCGCCAATTTGGGCCATCCACTCTCGCAAGGCTGAAATGGCAATTTCACGGCCAATGATGATCAGGGCCACCCACACATGCGCTCGGTGCAAATGAACCAGCATGAGCAAGGAAGCGCAGACCAAAAACTTATCGGCCACGGGATCCAAGAATGCCCCAAAGGAGGAGGCTTGGTTGAGTTTGCGAGCCAAATAGCCATCGAGCCAATCGGTGATGGCAAAGATCACAAACATGGTGGTGGCCAAGAAGTTTTGCGACTCGGGTGGTAAATCGGAATAAAACACCCCCACAATGAAAGGGATGGCAACAATGCGCGTCCAGGTCATGAGGGTGGGGATGGTGAAAAACATGGTGCTTATTGTGGCATGTCTTGGCTTGCATTAACTGACGCCTTAGCGCAAAGCCTGGTAAATGGACTCGGCCAATTCTTTTGAAATACCATCGACCGACATCAAGTCTTCCACGCTGGCATCCTCCACCCCCCGGACACCCCCAAAGCGTTGCAGCAATTTGGCTCGCTTACGCGGTCCAATGCCTGGAATTTCTTCCAAGCGGCCGCCGCCCACCCGAACCTTGGCCCGTTGTGCGCGCATGCCTGTGATAGCAAAACGGTGCGCCTCATCCCTGACTTGTGCAACCAACATCAAGGCCGCTGAGTCTTTGCCCAGGTAGACTTTGTCTCGACCATCGGCAAAGACCAACTCTTCTAAGCCGACCTTTCGGCCTTCTCCTTTTTCAACGCCCACGATCAGGGAAAGGTCAAGGCCAAGCGTTTCAAAGACCTCTCTGGCCATCGAGACCTGACCCTTGCCGCCATCAATCAAAACCAAATCCGGCATGCGCAACTTCACATCGCTGGCTCCCTCTTTCATGGCCTCCGCCAATTTGCCATAACGGCGCATCAAGACTTGACGCATGGCGGCGTAATCATCACCCGCCGTGACACCCTCAATTTTGTAACGGCGGTATTCGCTGCTTTGCATTTTGTGATTTTGAAACACCACACAGGAGGCTTGCGTGGCCTCACCCGAAGTGTGTGAAACATCAAAACACTCCATGCGCAGGGCATCAATGTCATCAGGGGCTAAGTCCAAAGCCTCCACCAAGGCTCTGGTTCTGGCTTGTTGCGAACCTTCTTCTGCCAACAATCGCGCCAATTGAATGGCTGCATTTTTTTCTGCCATTTCAAGCCATGAACGCCTTTGTTCTCGGGGGTTGTGAACCACCGACACCTTGGTGCCTGACTGTGAGGCGATGGCATCCACAACTTTGGTGTTGATTTTTTCACTGGTAATTAAGGCAAGCGGTACCGGAATGTTCAAGTAGTGCTGGGCAATGAAGGACTCCAGCACTTTCACTTCAAGGCTTTGTAGTTCTGTGCCCACATCATCTTCAATCTCCACATTCACCATGGCGTGACCCTCTTCTACGTGGGAGGGAAAATAGGGGCGATCGCCCAAATGACGCCCACCTCGAACCATGGCCAAGTTGACGCAAGCTCGGCCGCCCTGCACTTTCACCGCGAGGATGTCTACATCGGTATCTTTCACGTTGTCCACCGATTGCTGATGCAACACCCTTGACAGTGCATTCATCTGATTCCGAACTTCCGCTGCCATCTCAAACTCAAGCCTGTCAGAGTGCGCCATCATGCGCACTTCCATGTCTTTCAAAACAGCTTGTGTTTCGCCTCTGAGAAACGCCTCAGCCTGCGCCACATCATGCGCATACTGCGCCATCGTAATGGCCTCCACACAAGGTCCGGAACAACGTTTGATTTGATAAAGCAAGCAAGGCCGT
The DNA here is from genome assembly GCA_947476015.1 of Comamonadaceae bacterium. Taxonomy (GTDB): domain Bacteria; phylum Pseudomonadota; class Gammaproteobacteria; order Burkholderiales; family Burkholderiaceae_C; genus Limnohabitans_A. The sequence continues at coordinate 33,619 of CANJOS010000009.1, forward strand.
GTGCGGTTGGCAAACACTGTGTCTTCACAGGTTCTCAATCTGAAAACCTTCTGCAACAACTGAATGGTTTCCTTCACGGCCCAAGCACTGGGATAGGGTCCGAAATACCGGTGTTTTTTTTCGACGCCCCCGCGGTAGTAGGCAATGCGAGAATACACCTCAGGCTTGACCCCTGTCCCAGCGGTGGAAGCACCAGGCTTGAATGCCCCGCCCGTGCCAGAGACTTTGAGATAAGGGTAACTTTTGTCATCCCTGAACAAAATATTGAATTTGGGACTCAGCGTTTTGATCAGGTTATTTTCTAGCAGCAAGGCTTCGGCTTCAGACCGAACCACCGTGGTTTGCATGCGCCGTATTTTGCTGACCATGTGGCCAATGCGAGTGCCACCATGGTCTTTTTGAAAATAACTGCTGACACGTTTTTTCAAATTTCGTGCTTTGCCAACATACAAAACCTGATCTTCAGCATCGAAATACCGATACACCCCCGGCAAACCGGGGAGTGCGGCCACTTCGGCCAACAAAGATTCGGGGTGAACGCTTGACATGGGGGCTATTGTGTCTCGAAGCGCGCGACAATATCACGCATGCTTTGGGACATTTTTTGCCGCGTCATCGATAACCATGGAGATTTGGGGGTCTGTTGGCGCCTGAGCGCCGATTTGGCTTCGAAAGGGCACGACGTTCGCCTGTGGGTTGACGACGCCAGCGCGCTGACTTGGATGGCGCCAGAAGTCCACCTTGATCAAAATGCTTGGGGAATGCTTCAATTTCAGCGCGCACAAGTCATGGTCAGACCCTGGCAGACACCTCTCTCGGTACAAGAACCCGTATCAGACGTCTGGGTTGAAGCCTTTGGCTGCGAATTACCTCTGCATTTCATCTCTGGGGAACAGGCGTGCACGCCAGACGGTGCGAGGTCCGCCCTACCGGTTTGGTTGAACTTGGAATATTTGAGCGCAGAGCCTTATGTTGAGCGAAGCCATCGGCTGCCCTCGCCCGTCATGAGTGGCCCACTGAAAGGACGAACCAAGTGGTTTTTCTATCCAGGCTTCACAGACAAGACCGGCGGATTGATTCGAGAGCCTAAGCTTGAAGAAGACCTGAAAATCAGACTGAGCAAGCCCCGTAAACAAGGCCAAAACCAAATCAGTTTGCAAAAAACTCTGCTGTTTTGCTATGAACCCGTGGCATTGGCGGAGGCCCTGCAATTAAACGCCTTTCGCGCGGATGGCCATCAATGGCAGGTAGCGCAGGGTCGGGGGGCTTTGGCCTTTGACGAAGCCATGGCCAGTCTGCCAAAAGACTCTCAGAACCTTAGGTTCTCCAAAATTCCGCCCCTTTCGCAGTCAGAATTTGACAAATGCTTAGCGGACAGCGATTTCAATTTTGTGAGAGGCGAGGACTCTTTGGTTCGCGCTTTGTGGGCTGGAAAAGCCTTTGTTTGGCACATCTATCCGCAAGAAGATGGTGCCCACGCCCCCAAATTGAATGCTTTTTTAGACTGGCTTGAAGCCCCAGAGAGTTTGCGGCGCTTTCATCTTCGCTGGAACGGCTTGTCTACAGAGCCCCTGCCAGATGTTGATCTGCCAGCATGGGAGGCATGCGCCGTAGCGGCCAGACAGCGTTTGATGGGACAGATGGATTTGGTCAGTCAGCTGCTTCAATTTGTAGAAGAAAAGCGCTAAAATCGGGGGCTTTGGGCCAGATCTATCTTGTGCCCTTTAATTCAATGATCCTTCAGGGGATCGCCCCGAATGGGCGTCAACATTCGGGACAACACTGGACACCTTATGAAAGTAGCTCAAGAAATTCGCGTCGGCAACGTCATCATGCAAGGCAAAGACCCCATGATCGTTCTGCGCACTGAATACAGCCGTGGCGGCCGCGGTGCAGCCACCGTTCGCATGAAGCTCAAAGCATTGCTGAGCAACATGGGAACTGAGTCTGTGTTCAAAGCCGATGACAAAATGGACCAAGTTATTTTGGACCAAAAAGAGTGCACCTACTCTTATTTCGCCGACCCCATGTATGTGTTCATGGACCAAGAATTCAACCAGTACGAAGTGGAATCTGAGAACATGGGCGACGCCCTGCACTACCTGGAAGATGGCATGTCTGTTGAAGTGGTGTTCTACGACGGCAAGGCTATTTCTGTTGAGTTACCCACCAGTGTGGAACGCGAAATCACTTGGACCGAGCCTGCTGTCAAAGGTGACACATCGGGCAAGGTTCTCAAGCCTGCCAAGATTGCGACTGGCTTTGAAGTGCCTGTTCCTTTGTTTGTAAACCAAGGCGACAAAATTGAAATTGACACGCGCACAGGCGAGTACCGCAAGCGCGTTTGATCAAGTGGGCCAGGCATTAATTTAATTCGAAAGCGTTTTGGAAGGCCGCAGGCGCCATGCCTGGGGTGAGCCTCCCATGACGCCTAAGCCCACCACCCAGAAAACAACGGAGACGCCGGCCACCGCACCTGCCGCACCAAAAATTAGCGGCATCACAAAACTCGAAGCATTCACCGCCATGATGCGCAGTCCGAGAGCCTCACCTTGCCGGTTTGATGGGGTAATTTGATACAAGGTACTCATGATCATGGGTTGAACCACACCCAAAACCAAACCCAAGACCACTGAACAGATCCCCATGGCCATGGCTGATTCAAAAAATGGATAAATGCCGAAGATGAGGCCGGCCAGAATCATGGCCCCTGCGAGCAGCCGATACTCTTGTAAACGTCGTGCGATCCATGGCAAGAGCACGCGAATCACCGCCGAGGCCACAGCAAAAGCGCCCAAGATGGCACCCACCACTGAAGCGCTGAACCCGCGTTCATGGCCCAGCACTGGCACCACAAAGGTATGCACATCCCAGCAAGAGGAGAGCAGCCAATTGACAAACAAGAGTCGCCGCATCAAAGGGTCCCGCAACAAATCCCAAACGCGGCCCGGCGTCATGTCAAGATCCAAAGGCGCCATAGGTTGCTCCTTGATTCTTCGAAGCCACAACCAAGCCAGCAAGGGAAAAACAAACAGCATGACAAAGGCGGCACGAAAACCGCCCTCGTCTGCCGGAACAGCGCCTGCGTGATCAATGAGCAAACCTGCGAAAAATGGTCCCATGAAATTTGACACGGAAGGACCGATGGCCAGCCAACTGAAGGTTTCTTTAAGCTGATTGGCATCGGAAGACATTCGGCCCACGTGTCTTTGGAGAGCAATCACGGTCACCCCCGACGCACCACCTGTCGCCAAGGCGGTCAAACACAAGACTGGAAAGAGAGGCCACACCACAGCAATGCCGGCGCCCAAGCAAGCCAACACCACGCAAAAACGGACTGGTTTTTTCAAACCATGACGATCGGTGAAACGCCCCGCAGGAATGGCCATGAACACTTGCGAGAGCGAAAAGAGCGCCAACAAGACGCCCACAGCCATGGCGCTGTAGCCCTGCTGAAGGGCCAACAATGGGGTCGCCATTCGCATCCCCGTCATGCAAGCGTGAAAAAAAATCTGCCCCACGATCAGTTGGGTCAACTCTTTCTTCACTGAGACTCGCCGCTGACAGTGGGCGCTTCATCCTCTAAGGGGCCCGCATCGAGTTCTTGCGCCAGCAAACCTGGCACCTGCCCCTCAGGCAGGGCCTCGACTTGTCGCAAGGCACGGTGCATCACATTGCTGCGTGTTTGTGCCTTGTCAAGTGTGTTCAAAACTGTTTGGGTTTGCTCTTTGACTTTGGCCAGCACATCGCCAAACTTTCCAAATTCTGTTTTCACCGCACCCAAGACTTGCCATACTTCGCTCGACCTTTTCTCGAGCGCCAAGGTTCTGAATCCCATTTGCAAAGAATTCAACATGGCCATCAGCGTGGTAGGGCCCGCCAATGTGACACGGTAATCTCGTTGAAGAGATTCAATCAAACCCGGACGGCGCAAGACCTCGGCGTACAAACCTTCGGTGGGCAGAAACATGATGGCGAAATCAGTGGTGTGCGGCGGCTCAATGTATTTTTCTGTGATGGATTTGGCTTCCAATCGAACACGCGCTTCTAAAGCTTTGCTGCAAATTTCAGCTTGGGCTGCATCTGCCCGCGATTGTGCATCGAGCAATCTTTCATAGTCTTCGTTCGGAAACTTGGCATCAATGGGCAGCCACACGGGCTGGCCATCATCAGAGCGACCTGGCAACCGAATGGCAAAGTCGACCCGATTTTTACTGCCAGGAATGGTGGCGTGTTGCATGGCATATTGGTCGGGTGCCATGACTTGCTCTAGCAAAGATGCCAATTGCGCTTCACCAAACATGCCTCGCGTTTTCACGTTGGTCAACAAGTGTTTCAAGTCACCCACGCCCTGCGCCAAGGTGTTCATCTCGCCTAGGCCTTTGTGCACTTGCTCCAAGCGATCGGCCACCTGTTTGAAACTTTCGCCCAGACGCGCTTGCAATGTGGTTTGTAATTTTTCATCAACCGTTTGACGCATTTCATCCAACTTCGCTGCATTGTTTTGCTGCAACTGCGCCAACTGAGTTTCCAAAGTGCCGCGCATTTCAGACAAACGGCGTGCATTGGCTTCAGACAGCTGTTGAACTTGCAAGGTGAGTGTGTCTGACAATGTTTTTTGCAACAAAGAGAGTTGCTGCGCAAACGCATCCATCTGACTGTTTTGGGTGCGCGTGGCCTCTGCACTTTGCTGAACCAAGGATTGCTGGAAAGTTCCCAATGTTTGAATGAGTTCTTGTCGCCCGCCCCTGGCAGACTCATGGATGGCACTTCTCAGTTCACGCTCAAGACGCTCGTTGGCAGACTGCAAGTTGGCGGCCCATTGAGCGACTTCTTCAGACGACTTTGACGGGTCTGAACTTTTCCACCATAAACTTCCCATCAACACCAATGCGATGGCATTGAGTGCGAGCAATAACCACAGCAGAAAAGAAATGTCCAAGGCCATTCTTTATGCCAATTTAAGAGGGATCAGCCTCATCGAGCGGCAACTTGGTTGAGGGGTGTTAGTGCGCGACCCGTTTTGAAAAAGGCAATGAGGTTATCAGCCGCCAGTTGCGCCATGGCAAGGCGAGTTTTTACCGTTGAGCTGGCGATGTGCGGTGTAAGCACCACATTGGGCACTGTCAACAAGCCGGGATGCACACTGGGCTCGCCCTCATACACGTCCAATCCTGCTGCCGCGATTTGTTTATTTTGAAGGGCTACTGCCAATGCGGCATCGTCCACAATACCGCCTCTGGCAATGTTCACCAAGGTGGCTGTAGGCTTCATTTTTGCGATCTCTTTGGCACCGATAGCATGGTGTGATTCTGCACTGTAGGGCAGCACCAATACAAGGTGATCACAGGTGGTGAGCAGTGTTTCTTTGTCGACATAACGGGCTTTGCATGCTACTTCAGTGACCGCATCCAGTTTGCTTCTGTTGTGGTAAATGACGTTCATGCCAAAACCTAATGCGCCGCGCTTGGCAATGGCCTGACCAATGCGTCCCATGCCCAAGATGCCCATCGTGCTGCCATGCACTTCGGCCCCAGCAAACATGTCGTAACGCCACTGTTTCCATTGACCTGCTCTTAAATAATGTTCACTCTCGGTCATCCGTCTTGCGGTGGCCATCAGCAAGGCAAAACCGAAATCGGCAGTAGTTTCTGTGAGGACATCTGGCGTGTTGCTGGCCAACACCCCCAAAGAGGTCATGGTAGGTACATCAAAATTATTGAACCCCACGGCCATGTTGGCTGCCATTTTAAGTCTGGGTTTTGCACCCAACACGCCGGCATTGATGGGATCTGAACCTGTGGTCAGAGCGCCATCCTGACTTTCCAGTGCTTGCTTCCACGACGCTGGCGTCCAAGGTGTGTCAGCTTGATTGGATGTCACTTCAAATGACGGAGTCAAAGCATCAATGACCGATTGAAATATGGGCCGTGCAACCAACAACTTAGGC
>CANJOS010000010.1 GCA_947476015.1 Comamonadaceae bacterium
GCAACAAAGCCAAGTGCAACAAAACTTGGCGACCCTACGGGGATTCGAACCCCGGTACTCACCGTGAAAGGGTGATGTCCTAGGCCTCTAGACGATAGGGTCATAACCTGGACTGAGCAGAATTGCTTCAACTCATTTTCGACACTGTGGTGGAGGTAAGCGGGATCGAACCGCTGACCTCTTGCATGCCATGCAAGCGCTCTCCCAGCTGAGCTATACCCCCTTTGTGACACCCTTGCAGGCGCCTCTCGCAGGTGTCGAGAAATGGATTATAGACAGATTTTTAAGCGTTTTTCAATCGCTCTAGAACTTTTTGCTTCTCACACAAGGCGAGTACCGCGTCGAGCGAAGGGGTCTGTGCAGTGCCCATGACCAAAACCCGAACTGGCATGGCCAATTGAGGCATTTTCAAAGTTTGAATTGTCAAAACCTCTTTGATGGCCGAAGCAATCGAAACTTTGTCCCATGCACATGCTGTTAGTTTTTCTACCAGCAACGCCAATGCAGGTCTGATCGCTTCGGTCACATGAAGGGCTTTTTCATCCGCTTTAGGCGTGACATCGCCGTAGAAAACAGACACCCAATCGGCCAGAACACAAAGCGTGTCACAGCGGTCTTTGAAGAGGCCGCAAATAGCAGGCAAACGTTCATCAGAGGCAATGCCTCTTTGCTTCAAGATATCTTTCACCCACGAGGCCAAGGACTCATCGTTCGAAGCCTTCAAATGCTGAGCGTTCACCCATCGCAGTTTGGCATCGTCGAACTGCGCGGCACTGCGACCCAAATGATCAAGGTCAAACCAGTCTAGGAATTGTTGGCGACTGAAAATTTCATCATCACCATGGCTCCATCCCAAGCGGGCCAAGTAGTTCACCATGGCATCGGGCAGGTACCCTTCATCGCGATATTGAGTGACAGGCTTGGCGCCATTGCGCTTGCTCATTTTCTCACCCTGCTCGTTGAGCACGGTAGGCAAGTGCGCATACACCGGCACGTCTTTGCCAAGGGCTTTGAATATATTGATTTGACGCGGTGTGTTGTTCACATGGTCGTCACCCCGAATCACGTGGGTGATGGCCATGTCAATGTCATCGACCACCACACAGAAGTTGTAGGTGGGCGTGCCATCAGGTCGCGCAATGACAAGGTCATCAAGTTCTTGATTGCTGATTTCAATGCGGCCCTTCACCTTGTCTTCCCAAACCACCACCCCTTCGAGCGGGTTTTTAAAACGCAAGACAGGCTTCACACCTACAGGAATGGAGGGCAAGGCCTTGCCAGGCTCTGGCCGCCATGTTCCGTCGTAACGTGGTTTTTCTTTGGCTGCCATTTGCTTTTCTCGCAAAACGTCCAGCTCTTCAATGCTCATGTAGCACGGGTAGACCTGCCCCGTGGCTTGAAGTTCGGCCAGCACATGCTTGTAACGGTCCATGCGCTGCATTTGATAGAACGGCCCCTCATCGGGATGCATGCCCAGCCATGCCATGCCTTCCAAAATCACATCGACTGAAGCTTGATTGGATCGCTCCAAATCAGTGTCCTCAATTCGCAAAATAAAGATGCCCCCTTGCGCCTTGGCAAACGCCCAAGGGTAAAGGGCTGAGCGAATATTGCCTAAGTGAATGAAGCCTGTTGGCGAGGGTGCAAAACGCGTGCGCACTGGCTGCTTGTGAACTGACATGTTGATTTTCTATTCAAAGGGTTTGCAAGCCGCGCAAGAAGTCTGCTTTCAAATCATCCAAGTGCTCCAGACCCACGGCCACACGGATCAAGCTTTGCTGAATACCCGCCACTTGTCGCTGAGCTTCCGTGAGACGGCCATGGGAGGTACTGGCGGGATGTGCCACCAGGGTTTTGACGTCACCTAGATTGGTACACAAAGAAACAGTTCGCATGGCGTCCATGACTTTGAATGCGTTCTCGCGACCTTTCTCTGGCGATGGCGCTTTCACCTCAAATGAAAGCACTGCACCCCCCAAGCCAGATTGCTGCGCCATGGCCAATGCATGCTGTGGATGACTTTTCAGACCAGGGTAATACACACGCGCCACTTGAGGCTGAGCTTCAAGCCATTGCCCCAACAGCAAAGCTTGTTGCGACTGTGCCTGCATCCGAATACTCAAAGTTTCAAGACCCTTCAAAACCACCCAGGCATTGAAAGGCGACAAGGTCATGCCCGCACTGCGCATGACGGGACCCAACACATCTTCAATCAATGCTATGGTTCCACACAAAGCACCCGCCATGACTCGACCTTGTCCATCCAAATATTTGGTGCCGGAGTGAACCACCAGATCAGCCCCCATGGCAATGGGACGCTGCAAAATAGGCGTTGCAAAACAATTATCGACCACCAACAAAGCGCCACCCGCATGCGCGACATTTGCCAAGGCTTTGATGTCACAGACTTCCGTTAAAGGGTTGGTGGGTGTTTCAGTGAACAACAACCGGGTATTGGGTTTCATGGCCGCTTGCCATTCGGCCACATCGGTTTGCGAAACAAAGGTGGTTTGCACACCAAATTTTGCAAACTCTCCGCCAATCAATTTAATGGTAGCGCCAAACAAAGAATGAGAGCAGATCACATGGTCGCCACTTTTTAGCAAACCCAAACACATCAACAAAATGGCAGACATGCCCGTTGAGGTTGCAATGCAAGCCTCTGCACCCTCTAACGCCGCCAGACGCATTTCCATGCTGGTCACCGTGGGGTTGCCCAAGCGCGCATAGGTGTAGCCTTCTTCTTCCCCGGCAAAACGTCGGGCGGCTGTTTCAGCATCGGGTTGCACATAACCACTGGTGAGATACAGGGCCTCAGAATTTTCACCGTACTGACTGCGGTCAACAGCAGCGCGAACTGCCAAGGTATCAATGTGCAAATTTTCAGGCAAAGGGTGCTGGCTCATGGCAATCTCAAAGGCTGGTCAACAAAGGGGGAAGGTATCATCACCATCAACTGGCGTTGGGCAATGCCAAGCGAGATCGATCGGCGTCGACTTCGTTTTCGTCTTGTTGCGAAGGGCGGTTTTCGTTCAGGCGTTCAATGTCTTCATCTGAGACATCACCAGTCACATACACACCATCAAAACAAGAGGCATCAAAGCCTTGCAACTTAGGAAAACCAGGCAACATGGCTTGGGTCACAGCCTGTTTCATGGCGTCCACGTCTTGGTAAATCAGGGCATCACAATCAATGATTTGACGAATTTCATCGACGCTACGGTTGTGTGCCACCAACTCATCTTTGGTCGGCATGTCGATACCGTATACATTGGGATAACGAACAGGCGGCGCCGCACTCGCCATGTAGACCTTGCGCGCACCCGCCTCCCGCGCCATTTGGACAATTTCACGACTGGTGGTGCCTCGGACAATAGAGTCATCGACCAGCAGCACATTGCGTCCCTTGAATTCGCTTGCAATCACGTTCAATTTTTGACGCACTGATTTTTTTCTGACGGCTTGTCCAGGCATGATGAAAGTGCGGCCCACATAACGGTTTTTCACAAAGCCTTCTCGGTAGGGCAAGCCCAGCAAATGCGCCAACTGCGCTGCGCTGGGTCGACTCGATTCAGGAATAGGAATCACCACATCAATGTCGCTGGGAGGCACTGTGGAAATCACGCGCTTGGCCAATGTTTCGCCTAAGTTCAAACGCGCTTGGTAGACCGAAATGCCATCGATTGTGGAATCGGGCCTTGCCAAGTAAACGTATTCAAAAATACAAGGCTTCAATTGGAATGATTCAGCGCATTGCTGGCTGTACATCTGGGTTTCTAGGTCAATGTAGACCGCCTCGCCAGGGGCAATGTTTCGCTCAAATTGATGCAGCGTTCCTTCGAGCGCCACAGACTCGCTGGCCAGCATGTAGGTACCATCTTTGCTTTTACCTATGCACATGGGTCGAATGCCAAAGGGATCGCGAAAGGCCAACAGGCCATGTCCTGCAATCAGGGCAATGACCGCATACGAACCTTTGACTCGCTTGTGAACACCTTGAACAGCTTTGAAAACATCGGCTGGCGTTAAAGGCAAACCCCGCGTGGTTTTTTCAAGCTCGTGTGCCAACACATTGAGCAGAACTTCGGAGTCACTCTCGGTATTGATGTGTCGGTGATCGGTTGAGAAAAGCTCAGCCTTCAAGGCTTTCGCGTTGGTGAGGTTGCCGTTGTGAACCAGCACCAAACCAAAGGGTGCATTCACATAAAAAGGCTGCGCTTCTTCTTCGCTGAAAGCATTGCCAGCTGTGGGATACCGAACTTGGCCCAAACCACAGTTGCCTGGCAGTGAGCGCATGTTGCGTGTTCTGAACACATCGCGCACCATGCCTTTGGCTTTGTGCATGTGAAATTTTCGGTCCATTTGTGTCACGATGCCGGCAGCATCTTGACCACGATGTTGCAGCAGCAACAGCGCGTCATAGATCAGCTGATTCACGGGCGCGTTGCTTGCAACGCCGACAATTCCACACATAGATCAATCCATTCACTCGGGCAAGTAGGCCCCAAATTTTTCGGGCAACATGGGCCGCAACCCCTTCAACAAAGTGATCAACATGGGACCCCCTTGGGAATCCACCCACCAATCACTTTCTTGAAGCGCCGTCATGTTCACCACGACGCTCAAAGCCAACAAGAAAATCAAGCCTCGAAAGAGTCCAAAAAATGCGCCCAAGACGCGGTCCACAGGCCTCAGTCCCACAGAGGAAATGATCTTCTTCATCAGGGCAGAAACAAGCCCCGCAGCAAAAACGCTGGCGATAAAAATCAAGACGAAAGCAGCGGCGTAGCGAAGGGTTTCACCTGAATTTTGCATAGGCAATTTATCTGCCACTTCGGGGGCCAACCATTGCGCTAACAAAAACGCGGCAATCCATCCGATGACGGACAAGACTTCGTACACCAATCCACGCCAAGCTCCCAACAGCATGGACGCTATCAGCACAGCCAAAAGTATCCAGTCGGTGGGTGACATGTGCGTCAAACTTTCAGAGCTTCAGCACGGTGGCAGGCAAATTCAGTTTGCGAATTTTTTCAGCCGTTTTATCAGCTTCTTCTTTAGAAGCGAATGGCCCTACACGCACCCGAATACGCTTGCCCTCTTTGGTTTCAACTTCTTGGGTATAAGTTTTCAGGCCAGCACTTTCCAACTTGGACCTGGCTTCTTTGGCTTTCGCTGCATCGGCAAATGCGCCAACTTGAACCACAGCACGCACTGCCGGGTCAGTTGCTTTAGCGACCTCTTTGCCATCGAGCAATGCTTTGGCCTTGGCCGCCTCTTTGTTGTCTGACTTTGAATCTGCTTTGATTTCAGGCTTAGGCTCAAGCTTAGGCTCAGGCTTGACCTCCACCTTAGGCTCAGGTTTCACATCTTTGGTGACCACTTCTTCATGGGGGTCTAGCGCCACAGAGTTTGCCACTCGACTTGAAGGTTCAGGAACTGCGACTGGCGCAGCAGCAACTTCAACCCTGGGCAAGTCGGCAGATTGAGCAGCAGCTCCAGGCTTTGACAAAGGTGCGACCTGATTTCGATCTGGAATGACGATAGGGGTGTCAATGGCCACGGGTCTGGGCTGACTGTCAAACAGCAAAGGCAAGCCGACGACAGCCCCGAGAACCAAGACAACAGACCCCATGAGACGGTGCCTTGCCCGCTTACGGATGATTTCCACACTTTCAGCCGGCGTGGTGGAAAGCGACTCTGCGCCAGTGCCGGCCGATGGGGAACGCCCAGGAATTCGAAGCTTGAAAAAAGCCATGCTTTGGAGTCTCTAAAAGTCTCAGTTACTCAGTGGGTTGACCCAGGTGTTTAGCGTGCAGTTTGGGAATGCCATTCTGTAACACACCGCCTACCGTGTAGAACGAACCAAAGACTAGGATTCTATCAGTGGGGCTTGCGGCAGCGATGGCTGAATCCAAGGCTTTTTGTGGGTTTTCATGGACGCTGAACTGGACGTCCTTGCGAGTGTTCAATGGCCCCAAAATTCCCGCCAACTGCGCTGCTGAACTGGCCCTTGTCAGGGGCAAATCTGTGAAATACCAGGCGTCAACCATGGGCAGAATTTTTCGCAGCATGGTCGGCAGGTCTTTGTCGGCCATGGCCCCAAAAACAGCATGTGTGGTGGGGTAAAAGCCCATGGCATCCAAATTTGCCGCCAATGCGGCGACAGAGTGGGGGTTGTGTGCCACATCCAAAACCAAAACAGGTTCTCCGGGCACAATTTGAAAGCGTCCTGTGAGTTCGACCATGGCCAAACCGTTTCGAATGGCCTGCGCAGTGACCGGCAATTGTGGCCGCATGACCTCGACAGCGGCCAACACGCCAGATGCGTTCAGCAGCTGATTAGCGCCTCTCAAGGCTGGGTAGGCCAAGCCACTGTAACGTCGCCCTCGACCAGCCCAAGACCACTGCAAAGGATCGCCCGAAAAATTGAAATCACGTCCCATCAACCAAAGGTCAGCGCCCAATGAGGCTGCGTGTTTGACAATGCTCTCTGGCGGCACGGGATCGCTCAAAATCACGGTTTTTCCTGAGCGCATGATGCCCGCCTTTTCCAAGCCAATGGCCTCCCTGTCATTTCCCAAAAGTGCGGTGTGGTCTAAATCAATGCTGGTGATGATGGCGCAATCGGTGTCCAAGATATTCACAGCGTCCAATCGCCCCCCCAGGCCCACCTCCAAAATCACCACATCCAAGGCCGCTTGCGATAGCATGTGCATGATCGCCAAAGTGCTGAATTCAAAATAGGTCAGGGTGATGTCGCCTCGGGCTCTTTCGACGAAAGCAAAGGCTTCTGCAAACTCATGGGCTTTGGCCGATTCACCATGAAGACGGCAGCGTTCTTCAAACAGCACCAAATGCGGCGACGTAAAGACACCCGTTTTGTAGCCCGCCTGAAGGTAGATGGCTTCCAACATGGCACAGGTTGAACCTTTTCCATTGGTGCCAGCCACTGTGATCAAAGGTGCCTTGATCGATAGATTCATCTGCTGCGCCACCTGTCGGACACGCGACAAGCCCATGTCAATGGCCTGGGGATGCAGCGTCTCGCAATGGGCGAGCCATTCACTCAAAGTTTTCATAAGGCTAAGATTGTCGCTGAGACCGACTTGAATTGTTGAACACCATGAAATACACCTCGATTACCGTTTACGGCATTCCCAACTGCGACAGTGTGAAAAAAGCGCGCACCTGGTTAGCGACTCAAGGCCATGAATCCGTTTTTCACGACTTTAAAAAACAGGGCTTGCCCGAAAAAGCCCTCAACCATTGGCTGAAAGTGCTAGGCTGGGAGTCGGTGTTAAACCGCAAGGGCAGCAGTTGGCGCAAATTAACGGTGCAAGAACAAGGCAGCATCACCAGTGCGGCCAGCGCCAAAGTTTTTTTAATGGCCAACCCCAGCTTGATCAAACGACCCGTCATTGAATGGCAATCTGGCACGCAAGTCGATTTCACAGTGGGTTATCAACCTGAAGCATGGCTCGCGCGTTAAGTTAAAGTACCTTGACCTTGGCCGAACAGACTTCATGGCTTTCAAACTTTAAAATCAAACGCAATTCATTTGGGACTCAAAGAACACCATGACAAATCACTTCCTTCCCATTTCATTGCCAGCTCAAAGCTTGGCACTTACTTTAGGGGCCTCTTTGAGCCTCGGCTTAGCGGCTCAAGCCCAGGAAGTCGGCAACGTGCTCAGCCGAACGCCGGTCTACCAACAAGTTTCTGTCCCGCGCCAGATTTGTACGCAAACTCAAATCAGCGCGCCAGTGCAAACATCTGGCGCAGGGGCCGCCATGGGCGCCATTGCCGGCGGTGCCATTGGAAATGCCATGGGCAAAGGCGAAGGCCGCGCACTGGCCACCATGATTGGTGTCATTGGCGGCGCCATTGCGGGCGACAAGGTTGAAAGTCCACAGGCCGGCCCAACACAAACTCAACAAACATGCACCACTCAGCAGGGCTATGAAAACCGCCTGATGGGCTACAACGTGGTTTATGAGTTTGCGGGAAAACAATACACCGTTCAGTGGCCCAGAGACCCCGGCCCCACCATCAAATTGCAAATCACCCCTGTCAATTGAGCACAGGGCTTCAATTTCAAGCATTCAACAGGCCTTCAATGGCCTAAAATCATGGGTTTTGTGCCAACTCACAAAGCCACCCACAGGTGGCCAGGACACTTTCACCATGACCACTGAAAAATTCGACCACGTTTCCGTGACCACCCAAGCCAATGTCTACTTTGACGGCAAATGCGTCAGCCACAACATCACATTGGCTGACGGCAGCAAAAAATCAGTGGGGGTGGTACTCCCCTCCTCCCTGACTTTCAATACGGGCGCACCTGAGATCATGGAATGCGTGGGCGGCGCTTGTGAATACAAACTCAAGGGCAGCTCTGAATGGCTCAGCTCCAAAGCAGGCGAAAAATTTAGCATCCCAGGCCAATCCAGTTTTGAAATTCGCGTCACCGAGGCCTATCACTACATCTGCCATTTCGGTTGATTCACAACGCATTTGAAAGTCCCGCCATGGCAACCATTCTTCAACACATCCCCGCCGGCCAAAAAGTAGGCATCGCCTTCTCCGGTGGTTTGGACACCAGCGCCGCGCTGCTGTGGATGCGTCAAAAAGGCGCCGTGCCCTACGCCTACACCGCCAATCTGGGCCAGCCTGACGAACCCGACTACGAAGAAATTCCCCGCAAGGCCAAAGAATACGGTGCCGAACTGGCGCGTCTGATTGACTGCCGTAAGCAATTGGCACACGAAGGTATTGCCGCCTTGCAATGCGGCGCTTTTCACATCTCCACTGCAGGCGTGACTTATTTCAACACCACGCCCATTGGCCGCGCCGTGACTGGCACCATGTTGGTGGCCGCCATGAAGGAGGACGACGTCAATATTTGGGGCGATGGCAGCACCTTCAAGGGCAATGACATTGAGCGTTTTTACCGTTATGGTTTGCTCACCAACCCGTCCCTCAAAATTTACAAACCCTGGCTTGACCAACTTTTCATCGACGAACTGGGCGGCCGCGCCGAAATGTCTGCCTTCATGACGCAGCATGGCTTTGGTTACAAGATGTCGGCCGAAAAGGCCTATTCCACCGACTCCAATATGTTGGGTGCCACACACGAGGCCAAAGATCTCGAACACCTCCAAAGCGGTATGAAAATTGTTCAGCCCATCATGGGCGTCCCTTTCTGGCGCGAAGACTGCGTGGTCAAACACGAGGAAGTGACCGTGCGCTTTGAAGAAGGCCAACCTGTGGCTTTGAATGGCGTGAGTTTTTCCGATCCCGTTGAACTCATTTTGGAAGCCAATCGAATTGGTGGCCGCCATGGTTTGGGCATGAGCGATCAAATCGAAAACCGCATCATTGAAGCCAAAAGCCGCGGCATCTATGAAGCGCCGGGTCTGGCCTTGTTGTTCATCGCATACGAGCGATTGATCACGGGTATTCACAACGAGGATACCCTTGAGCAATACCGCGACAATGGCCGTCAACTGGGTCGCTTGTTGTACCAAGGCAGATGGTTTGATTCACAGGCCTTGATGCTGCGTGAAACTGCCCAACGTTGGGTTGCACGCGCCATCACAGGCGAAGTCACCCTTGAACTGCGCCGAGGCAACGACTATTCCATTTTGGACACTGCATCCCCCAACCTCACCTATCACCCCGAGCGCTTGACGATGGAAAAAGGCGAGTCAAGCTTCACACCTTTGGACCGAATTGGCCAACTGACCATGCGAAATTTGGACATCGTGGACACTCGGGCCAAGTTGGGCATCTATGCAAAAGCGGGCTTGCTGTCGTTGGGCGAAGGTGCCGAGATGATCAAGCTTGAAGGTGGTCTGTAAAATTTAAATCACAACCGGTTCGGGTTCTAAGCGAATTCCGAATCGTTCATACACACTCGTCTGTATGGCTTTGGCAAGCGTCACCACTTCGCCACCCGTTGCGCCGCCTCGGTTCACCAAAACCAAGGCTTGCTTTTCATAGACCGCAGCATTGCCCACGCTCTTGCCTTTCCAGCCACAAGCATCTATCAACCAGCCCGCAGCCAATTTGATCGTGCCGTCGGGCATGGGGTAGTGAACCACTTTGGGATCGCGCGCAATGATATCGGCGCATTGCTCTAGGGTAACGGTGGGATTTTTAAAAAAGCTACCTGCATTGCCCAAGACCTTGGGGTCCGGCAATTTTTGGCGGCGAATTTCGCAAACCCAATCAAATATTTGTTGCGCGCCCGGGTTTGCAATGCCCGTTTCGGTCATTTTGCGTTCCAAGTCCAAATAGCCCACCACGGGCTTCCAAGCTTTAGGCAAATAAAAGCGCACTCGCAGAATCAAACTTCGGCCAGCCAAGCCAATGCCATTAGGGCCGCTGCTCTGGTGCTTGAAAACAGAATCACGGTAGCCAAAAGCACATTGCGCCGCGTTGAGGGTGAAAATTTGGCCTGTGACCAAATCGAGGGCATCCAAGGACTCAAACCGATCCTGAAGCTCAACACCATAGGCGCCAATGTTTTGGACAGGCGAGGCACCCACAGAACCGGGAATCAGGGCCATGTTTTCTAGGCCAGGCCAGCCTTGGGACAATGTCCAGGCAACAAACTCGTGCCAGTCCTCCCCGGCGCCAGCCTCCACAATCCAGGCTTTCTCGGTTTCTGAAACCAGCCGCTTGCCCGCAATTTCAACTTTGAGAACGCGAGGTTTCACATCGCCAGTCAACACAATGTTGCTGCCGCCCCCCAAAATACAGTGCCCCTCAGGGCAATTTTTCAGGTTTTGCTGCGCCGCCACAGCATCCTCTTGAGTGCCAATGCGCACCAAGGAATGGGCCTTGGCCACAATGCCAAAGCTGTTGTAGGACTGAAGGGGTACGTTTTGGGTCACGTTCATGGGAGAATTGTCGCATTCTCTTATTGATTATTGAACCCCATGCCATCTTTTGACACTGTTTGCGAACCTAACTTGGTTGAAGTTAAAAATGCGGTTGACACCACCGCCAAAGAAATTGCCACCCGCTTTGACTTCAAAGGCACTTCTGCAGCCATTGAATTGAAAGACAAAGAAATCACCTTGTTTGGCGACGCCGACTTTCAGCTCACACAAATTGACGAAGTGTTGCTGAACAAAATGGCCAAACGCGGTGTCGATGTTCGTTTTCTGGACAAGGGCGACGTGCAAAAAATGGGTGGCGACAAAGTGAAACAAGTTTTGAAAGTCCGAAATGGTATTGCCACCGAAGACAGCAAGAAAATTCAAAAGTTGTTGAAGGAAAGCAAGCTCAAAGTGCAGGCTTCCATTCAAGGTGACGCAGTGCGCGTGACGGGTGCCAAACGAGATGATCTGCAAGCCGCCATGGCCTTGCTGCGCAGCGACATCACAGAGATACCGATCAGCTTCAACAACTTTCGCGATTGATGCGAAAGAAGCGCCTTCAGGGCGCTTCTTTTTTGGCCCGCAATTTTGACTCTGTACCCGCCAGCAATCGATTGACGTTTTCACGATGGCGCCATACCAGCAACACGGCCATCACACACAACAGGCCCACAATCGGGGCCTTCAAAGGCCACACCACATCGCCGCCCATGGCGTAATAAACGGGCGCCAAAATGGCCGCCAGCAAAGCGGCCAAGGATGAGTATCTGAAAAACCAAGCACTTCCCACCCAGGTGGTGGCAATGGCCAAACCCAACAGGGGATTGACGCCCACTAAAACGCCCAAGGCTGTTGCAACCCCCTTACCACCTTGGAACCTGAAGAAAACAGGATAAAGGTGTCCCAAAAAGGCGGCCAGCCCCGCCGCCGCCGCTGTGCCATCGGCCAAGCCAAAGGCCTCCCCCTGCTGCATGACCCAAAACACTGGCAGCCAGCCTTTCACCGCATCCAACAACAAAGTAAGCACCGCAGCTTTTTTGCTGCCAGAACGAAGCACATTGGTCGCACCCGGATTTTTGCTGCCGTAGGAACGCGGATCTGACAGTCCCATGAAACGGCTGACGATGACAGCAAAGCTCAAGGATCCAAGCAAGTAGGAAAGCACCACCACAGAAAAAGGGTGACGCAATGCATCTAAAAGGGTTTCAGGCATGAGTATCTCGCATGAAGGTTAACAAGCCTGCTTGTGTCAGGTGGCGGGATCTCGGTGTACCAAACGAATGGCATCTATTTCCGTCAGCAACTCGGCGGAGAGTTTGATGCCCCAGGCTTTTACATCCTCTTCCAATTGCGCAACAGATGTCACGCCGATGATGGTGCTGGTGACAGACCATCTTGTATAGCAAAAAGCCAGCGCCATCTCTGTGGGCGTCATGCCATGCTCACGCGCGAGTTGGTTGTACAAACGTGCAGCTGCCAAAGAGCTCTGGCGGCCCCAGCGTTGTTTTCGAACTGATTCATACTTGGCAATTCGCCCTTGCGAGGGCGCCCCCTCGCCGTCAAATCCTGTCAGGTCATATTTGCCCGTTAAGGCGCCAAATCCCAAGGGAGAGTAGGCCAACAATGACACCTGTAGCCGATGACACGTTTCATCCAGTGCATTGTCAAAGGTGCGATTGAGCAAGCCATAGGGATTTTGAACTGTCATGGCCCGCGGCAGGCCGTGTTGTTCGGCCAAACGCACAAATTCATGGGTGCCATAGGGGGTTTCGTTGGACAAGCCGATGTAACGAATCTTGCCTGCCTTGACCAACTTGGCCATGGCTTCAAGTTGGACCTGAATAGCGGTTTCAATTTTGTCTTTTTGCGGGTCAAAATACATCATGCCAAACGCAGGCACATGGCGCTCAGGCCAATGAATTTGATACAGGTCAATCACGTCAGTTTTCAAACGTTTCAAACTGGCATCACATGAATTCAAAATATCTTGGGCGGTCATGCCGGCACCCTCGCGCACCCATGGCATGCCACGCGAGGGGCCAGCCACTTTGGTGGCCAACACCAACTTCTGCCTTGAACCTGGATTTTTTTCGAACCAGTTCCCCAAAATAGTTTCAGTGGCACCATAGGTTTCAGCTTTAGAGGGAACTGAATACATTTCAGCAGTGTCAATGAAATTAACACCCATGGCCAGTGAGCGGTCCAATATTTGATGCGAATCCTTTTCAGAAACCTGTTCACCAAACGTCATGGTTCCCAAACAAATGGGCGTGACGCGTAAATCTGATAGGCCTAATTGAACTTTTTGCATTGTGATTTCAACTTCTTGGGTGAATCTAGGTAGAGTGGAGTTTAAGTCTAACTTGAGCCCGCTCCAATTCTTGCAAACGCAGAAATCTGCGCTGCACTTTGCCTGTGGTGGTCATGGGCAGTTGATCGATGAATTCAATGTCTTTAGGGTACTCATAGGGCGCCAAGCGACCTCGGACATGGCGCTGCAAATCCGCAATCAATTGGCGATCGAAGATTTCTATTTGATCTGACGCTGCACGCTTGGCCACATAGTCTGGCGACAGCACCACATAGGCTTTCACCACCGCACCGCGATCAGCATCTGGCTTTGGCACGACAGCGGCATTGACCACAGCGGGATGTTTGACCAAACAATTTTCAATCTCACCGGGGCCAATTCGATAACCAGCCGCCTTGAACATATCATCAGTTCGCCCCTGATACCAAAGGTAGCCCTCTTCATCTTGAATGGCCACATCGCCCGTGCGACACCAATCACTTGTGTATTTTTCTTGAGTGGCTTTGGGATTTTTCCAATAGCCCAAGAAAAAGACGGGGTCTGGGTGTCCATGACGATCGAATCGATTCACGGCCACCTCACCTGGCTGTCCAGCTTTGCAAATTTGTGCCTTGTCGTCAATCACGGCAACTTGATGTCCGGGGTACGCACGTCCCATGCTGCCTGGTTTTGGCGGCCAGAAAATATGGCAATTGCCCACCACATAATTGATTTCGGTCTGACCAAACATTTCATTGACCACGACACCCAGTTGCTCGCGGCAATACGCAAATACAGCGTCACCCACAGCCTCTCCTGCGCTCATCAGACCCTGCAAAACAAGCTTGTAACGCTGCTGCGGTTGGGACTCCGCTTTCATCATGGCTTTCAATGCAGTTGGGAATAAAAAACTGTGCGTGACAGCGTGTTGGTCAAGGATTTCAAAAGCCACCTCCGGACTGAAACGCCCTTGATACGCCACGATGGGTCGGCCAAAATAAAGGCACGGCAACAAGGCATCCATCAATCCACCGGTCCAGGCCCAATCGGCTGGCGACCAGAATACCGCCCTTGACCCTGTCGGTAATTGCCCCCCCATGACCGCAGTCCCCGCTTCAGAGGGATTGAATCCAAACCAATTTTGACTGCACACAAAGCCCGTCAAATTTCCCAACAGTGCACGATGCGGAATGAGGGCCCCCTTGGGGTTGCCCGTGGTACCGCTGGTGTAAATGAGCACCGCAGGATCGTCTGCGCGGGTTGCCACAGCTTTGAAGGCTGCGCTGGGGCGCATTTTTTTGGGGCTGGGCCTGAGCAAATCTGGCACCGCCAGCACCGACTTCAAACCACGACATACCTTCTGCAAACCACTCAACACCGGCCCCGAAGTTTCATCGCACAAAGCCACCGACGCCCCACTGTCATCAACTCTAAAGGCCAAAGCTTCAGGGCCAAACAACATGGACAAAGGCATGGCCACTGCCCCCATCTGCAAAACAGCAATGTAAGCCACTGCCGTTTCAAATCGCTGTGGCATCACAATGGCCACCCGATCACCTGCTTTCACCCCCTTGGCCTGAAGCGAGAAACTGAGTTGATGGGCAGCTTCTTGAAGTTCCGCAAAAGTCCAGGACTTCGAACTGAGTTCTCCCACGTTGTGAGCCACAATGGCAGTTGCGTGTTGGTGCAGTTTGGAGCCTGCCCAGCGCCCGCAGCAAGCTTCCGCCATGTTAAAAAACGCTGGGATTTGCCAGCCAAATTGGCGATGCACTTGCTCGTAAGCGTCTTTCGGGTGACTGACACGCATTCCCTGTCTCCTTATGATCTCGCAGTATGTACCAAGTTAACCGTCACTCTCTCAGCCATTTCATCCCCTTGCGAGGGCACAAATACCATCTTCGGGAATGGGGCAACCCGCATTCCACTCTGCCGCCCGTGGTTCTGGCCCATGGCTGGATGGATGTTGCGGCCTCTTGGCAATTCATGGTGGAGTCGTTCAGTTCGAAATTTTTTGAACAAAGAAGAATTTTGGCAGCGGATTGGCGCGGCTACGGCCTTACCGAAGGTCCCATCACAGACAGTTACTGGATGCCAGACTATTTGGGAGATTTGGACGCACTCTTGAACGAAGTTTGCCCGGATCAGGCCATCGATTTGGTGGGTCACAGCATGGGCGGTAATGTGGTCATGCTGTACTCAGGGGCACGCCCAGCCCGAATTCGCCGCTTGGTCAACTTAGAAGGCTTTGGCATGTCGGCCACTCAGGCATCACAAGCGCCTGGACGCCTCTGTCAGTGGCTAGATGAACTTCAGGCCTTGAAAAAAGGCGAGTTGGAATTAAAGCCTTACCCAGACGCCGCCAGCGTGGCCAACAGGTTGATGAAAACAAACAAAAGGCTGACTCAAGACAAAGCTGAATGGTTGGCGACGCATTGGGCGAAACCCAACGCAAAGGGAGAGTGGCGTATTTTAGGGGATGCCGCACACAAAGTGGTGAACCCTTACCTTTACCGCGTTGATGAAGCTGTGGAGACCTACAAACGGATCACAGCCCCAACCTTGATGGTAGAGGCTTCAGATAACGCCATGAACCAATGGTGGAAGGGGAAATTCACCTTGGAAGAATTCCATGAGCGTCTCAAAGTTGTCTCAGATCTCAAAATAGTCACGCTTGACGACGCAGGACACATGCTGCATCACGACCAGTCAGAAGCACTGGCCAAGCTTTTAGAGGACTTTTTGGCCTGAAATTTTGGGAAGTTCCTCACAGCATGAGAAAATCCCCTCTTTCACCGTTTCGGATACCCCCTCTCATGGACGCAGAACACATCAATCAAATTGGCGCGAAATTGGCCGACCTGGCCACCCGCACTCAAGATTTACGGGGGTATCTTTGACTACGATGCCAAATCGGAACGCCTCAGAACCGTTAACGCATCCCTCGAAGATCCCACCGTCTGGAACGATCCTCAAAAAGCCCAAGAACTGGGCAAAGAAAAAAAAGCCCTCGATGGCGTGGTCGTCACGCTGAACAAACTCACCTCCGAGCTTGCTGACAACAGTGAACTTTTTGAAATGAGCAAGGAAGAAGGCGACGAAGCTGGCTTGCTGACCATTGAGATTGACGGCAACAAACTGTCCGCCATTGTGGAACAGTTGGAGTTTCGGCGCATGTTCAACAACGAAGCCGACTCGTGCAATGCCTTTGTTGACATTCAAGCGGGCGCCGGCGGCACCGAAGCTTGCGACTGGGCCAGCATGCTCATGCGCCAGTATCTGAAATATGCAGAGCGGAAAGGTTTCAAGGTCACCGTGGAAGATGAGTCTTCGGGTGATGTGGCAGGCATCAAGGGCGCCACTCTCAAATTTGAGGGCGAGTACGCTTTTGGCCTAATGCGCACTGAAACGGGTGTGCACCGTTTGGTGCGCAAGTCACCCTTTGATTCATCTGGCGGGCGTCACACAAGCTTTGCAAGTATCTTTGTCTACCCTGAGGTGGATGACTCGATCGAGATTGACATCAATCCCGCCGACGTTCGCACCGACACTTTCCGTGCCAGTGGCGCGGGGGGTCAGCACATCAATAAAACCGACTCCGCTGTTCGGTTGACGCACATTCCCACAGGCATTGTGGTGCAGTGTCAAGACGGCCGCAGCCAGCACAGCAACCGCGATGTGGCATGGAAACGCCTGCGCTCTCGCTTGTACGACTTTGAGATGCGCAAACGCATGGATGCCCAGCAAAAGCTAGAAGACACCAAAACCGATGTGGGTTGGGGTCATCAAATTCGAAGCTATGTGCTTGACCAAAGCCGGATCAAAGATTTACGCACCAACGTCGAAACGTCCAACACGCAAAAAGTGCTGGATGGCGATTTAGACGCGTTCATTGAAGCCTCGCTCAAACAAGGTGTCTGACAGCGCTTGGCATGGCCAGCGCTTCAACCTAACCCATGGAGAATTTTTGTGATGCTTGAAGGACAAACAAAAGCGATACGCCGTTTAGATTACACAGCGCCTGCATTTTGGATCGACACTGTCGATTTGACATTCGACTTGGACCCCGCTAAAACTCGCGTTTTGAACAAGATGCGAATTCGCCGCAATCCCGACGTCGCAGCGCAAGCCCTTCGACTGGATGGCGCAGACCTGAACTTGGCGCGCGTGATGGTGAATGGCGGCGGTACGTCCTTTAAGATGGATGGCAGCCAACTGGTGCTGGAGAATTTACCAGAGAGTCACGCACCCTTCGATTTGGAAATATTCACCACCTGCAATCCCGCCAAAAATACACAGCTCATGGGCCTTTATGTGAGCAACGATTCTTTCTTCACACAATGTGAAGCAGAAGGGTTCAGGCGCATCACTTATTTCTTGGACCGCCCTGATGTGATGGCCAGTTACACCGTCACGCTGCGAGCTGATGAAAAAAATTACCCCGTCCTTCTTTCTAACGGCAACCTGGTTGAGCAAGGCAAAATGGGAGAAGGCAGGCACTTTGCAAAATGGATCGATCCTCATAAAAAACCTTGCTACCTGTTTGCCTTGGTTGCAGGCAAGTTGGTGGCACGCGAACAGCGCATCGTGTCGCGCTCTGGCAAGGAACACTTATTGCAAGTGTTTGTTCGCCCCGGTGATTTAGACAAAACAGAACATGCCATGAACTCTCTCATGGCCAGCGTGGCGTGGGACGAAGCCCGCTTTGGTTTGCCACTCGATCTGGAACGCTTCATGATTGTGGCCACCAGCGATTTCAACATGGGCGCCATGGAAAACAAAGGCCTGAACATCTTCAACACCAAATATGTGTTGGCCAATCCTGCCACCGCCACTGACACCGACTTTGGCAACATCGAAAGCGTGGTGGGCCATGAGTATTTCCACAATTGGACAGGCAATCGCATCACTTGCCAAGATTGGTTTCAGCTGTCCCTGAAAGAAGGCTTGACCGTTTTTCGCGATCAAGAGTTCAGCCAAGACATGGCTGGCGTAGCCAGCGCGCGTGCGGTCAAACGCATTGAAGATGTTCGCGTATTGCGCACCGTTCAATTTCCAGAAGACGCTGGCCCTATGGCGCACCCTGTGCGGCCTGACAGCTACGTTGAAATCAACAACTTCTACACGGTCACCATTTATGAAAAAGGGGCCGAGGTAGTTCGCATGATGCAAACCTTGGTCAGCGCGCCAGGCGATGAGGCGGGCCGTGAAGGCTTTGCCAAGGGCATGACGCTTTATTTCAAACGTCATGATGGCAAAGCAGTCACCTGCGACGATTTTGCACAAGCCATTGCAGATGCCAACCCCACCTCTCCTCTGGCCAATTTGCTGCCGCAATTCAAACGCTGGTACAGCCAAGCAGGCACACCCCGGGTTCATGCCACGGGCCACTACGAAAGTGATGCACAAACTTACACGCTCACGCTTTCTCAATCTTGCGCCAGCACCCCCGAACAGCGTACCAAAGAACCCTTTGTTATTCCAGTCACTGTGGGCCTGTTAAGCCAGGAAGGAAAAGCCTTGCCAGTCCTACTGCAGGGCAGCCAGCAAACTGCAAATGACAGCCTCACACTGGTTCTCAGCGAAGGTGAGCAAAGCTTCGTCTTTGAAAATCTGTCAAGCGAGCCAACACCTTCACTCCTTCGCAATTTCAGTGCACCAGTCAACTTAGATTGCGCCCTCACCGATCAACAATGGCTCACCGTATTGGCCCATGACACCGACGCTTTCAATCGCTGGGAAGCAGGCCAACGATTGGCCGTTCAAGCTGCCTTGCGTTTCATTCAAAGCCAAGGCAATTTGCAAATTGAAAAGGTTCTCGGTCACGAATACCTAGAGGCCATGCGCGCCGTCTTGAACCACTCTGGGTTGGATGCCGCGTTCAAAGAATTGGTTCTCACCCTGCCATCAGAAACTTACATTTCTGAGCAGCTTGAATCTGTGGACCCACAACGAGTTCATGCTGTTCGAGAAGCCATGAAATTGCAATTAGCCCAATCACTTCAAGTCGATTGGGAAATGTGTTTTTCAGAAAATCGGGTGGGGGGCGCCTATACGCCTGATGCGGTTTCAAGCGGCAAGCGAGCGCTGTCGGGTATGGCCCTGCACATGCTGTGCTTGGCTGCGCAACACGAAGGCACAAGTGTCTGGCCTGCTCAAGCCTTGCAAGCCTTCAAAGACGCTCACAACATGACCGACCGTTTCAACGCCTTGGCAGCATTGGTGGCCAGTGGCCACAGTTTCGCATCGTCTGCATTGGCACAGTTTCATGCACTGTTTAAAAATGAAGCCCTGGTCATTGACAAATGGTTTGCCTTGCAAGCCAGCGCCCCTGACCGCGAGGGACATATCTTGCCCTTAGTGCGTCAACTCATGCAACACCCCGACTTCAATTTGCGAAATCCCAACAGAGCGCGCAGTTTGATCTTCAGTTACTGCAGTGCTAACCCTGGCGGCTTTCACAGAGTCGATGCAGCAGGTTATGTTTTTTGGAGTGAGCGCGTCCTAGAGCTCGACACCACCAACTCACAAGTTGCAGCTCGCTTGGCGCGCGCCCTAGATCGCTGGAAAAAATTAACGGAACCCTATCGACAAGCAGCCAAAACTGCCATTGAACGCGTTGCGGCCAAGCCCGACTTGAGCAATGATGTGCGTGAAGTAGTCACGCGCGCCTTGGCTGAATAAACCAGGAGTCAATCATGAGTCCAAAAATTTCACTGTCTCGCTATTTGGTGGAGCAACAACGCAGCAAGGGGCACATCCCCTCGCAGTTGCGACTGCTGCTCGAAGTGGTGGCGCGAGCTTGCAAGAGCATCAGCCATGCTGTGAACAAGGGCTCATTAGGAGGCGTCTTGGGAAGTGCTGAGAGTGCAAACATTCAAGGCGAGATCCAAAAAAAATTGGACATCATTGCCAATGAAGTCTTGATTGAGGCCAATGAATGGGGTGGACACCTGGCCGCCATGGCATCGGAAGAAATGGAGTCCATTCACTTGGTTCCCAATCGCTATCCACAGGGTGAGTACTTGCTCTTGTTTGACCCCCTAGATGGCTCAAGCAACATCGATGTCAATGTGAGCATTGGTACCATTTTCAGTGTTCTGAAAAAACCAGATGAAAGCGATGCCATCAGCGAGAAAGATTTCTTGCAAGCTGGCAAACACCAGGTAGCGGCGGGTTATTGCGTCTATGGTCCCCAAACCACTTTGGTCTTAACCGTTGGCGATGGTGTTGCCATGTTCACCCTTGATCGTGAGCAAGGCTCATTCGTCTTAACGGATGAGCATGTGAAAGTCCCTGAAGACACTCAAGAATTTGCCATCAACATGAGCAACATGCGCCACTGGGACTCACCGGTCAAAAAATATGTGGATGAATGCTTGCAAGGCAAGGAAGGTCCTCGTGGCAAAGATTTCAACATGCGGTGGATTGCCAGCATGGTGGCCGATGTGCATCGCATCCTCACCCGCGGCGGCGTTTTCATGTACCCCTGGGACAAGCGTGAACCGAACAAAGCAGGCAAACTTCGATTGATGTACGAGGCCAACCCCATGAGTTGGCTCATTGAACAAGCAGGCGGCGCGTCCACGAACGGCCGCGAACGCATTTTGGACATCCAGCCGCAGCAACTTCACGAAAGGGTCAGCGTGATCTTAGGCTCCAAAAATGAGGTGGCGCGTGTCACCCGCTATCATCTCGAAAAATGACATCCCTTCGCAGAAGTCTCATCATTCGTCTGTTGGTTTGTCCATGGCTTTCGCTTTGTTTGGCAGTCTCTGCCGCCGCTCAAAGCAAGATCAAGTCGATTCCAGAAATTGAGCTTCCAAGGTACATGGGAAGCTGGTATGAAATTGCCAAGTTTCCCAATTGGTTCCAAAGAAAATGCACGCATGGGACGCAAGCTACCTACAAAATTCTAGAACCTCAAAAAATTGAAGTCCTTAACCGTTGCGGTACGCAATCTGGCGAGTTCATCCAAGCTCTGGGCCTGGCTCGTCCTCAAAAAAGTGGCTTGCCTGCTCAACTTGAAGTGCGTTTTGCACCAGAGTGGCTTGGATGGCTGCCCCTTGTCTGGGGCACCTACTGGGTGCTTGACCTCGACCCAGACTACCAACTTGCCGCTGTGGGCGACCCCTCCAAAAATTACCTCTGGATACTGTCAAGAACAACCCAAGTCACCCCAGCAAACTATGAAGCGCTGGTGCAACGCTTGGCTCTGATGGGTTTTGACATCACAAAGCTAGAAAAAACGTCTCAAAATTGAACAACCAAGCAGTGGTTCTTTGCCGAAAAAATAAAACGCCATGGCCGAGCTATGAAGCCTGAAATCAGTGTGCTGCTTCAGTCAACCAACTGGCAAGGCGCCTTGATTCCGCGCTCTAACTTTTTTTCCTCACAATGCTTGATGGCATTTCGCTGGGCGACGGATGACAGCTTGACATAGACAGCGCAAGAGAAGACCATTTTTGAGGGGTCGCTCTTGCTGTCAAATGCCGCCGCGCAGCGCCCAAATTGACCCAAGTCTGGCTTGTTCTGTTGCCAACTGTACTGCAAAGAGGCTGGCAACAATTCTGCTGCGATGTGAGGATGGCCCTCTGCCAATGCAGTCAAAGGCGCCCATGCCAAAACCCAGCAAATTGAAATCCAGCTTCGACGAATCATGACTCAATCCTAACTTGACCGATCAATCTTCACAAGCTTCTCCACCTCAAACATTGACACTCATCAAGCCACAATGCCACGCTTTTTCAATTCGCTGATTTGCGTCTCTGAAATTCCCAAAGACTTTAAAACTTCGTCCGTATCCTGGCCCAAATCAGGCGCATTTCGTCTGTGAACGCCAGGCGTGCGCGACAACTTGGGCACCATGCCTGGCACTTTCATTTGAGTGCCGTCTTTCAGGGTAACTTCTGCCAACATGCCACGCGCCAAATAATGAGGGTCAGCAGCAATGTCTTCAATCGTGTAAATTCGGCCCGCAGGGACGGAAGCGCGATCAAGCACTGCCAGAACTTCGTTGACAGAGTGTTGCGCAGTCCAAGCACCAATGGCCGCATCAATTTCTTCAACCCTTTTCACCCTGCCTGCGTTGTCTGAGAGCTCGGGGTCGTTGCCTAAATCTTCCCGTCCAATCGCCTTCATCAATCGCTTGTAAATACTGTCACCATTGCCGGCAACCAAGGCACAACGGCCATCATTGCAAACATAAGCGTTGGTCGGAGCGATACCGGGAAGCGCACTGCCTGCAGGGCCTCGCACTGCACCAAAGGCACTGAATTCGGGCAACAAGCTTTCCATGCAATTGAACACCGCCTCGTAAAGGGCAACATCAATGACCTGACCTAAGCCGCTCTTCTGTCTTTCGTGAAGGGCCATCAAAACACCAATGACGCCATGCAATGAAGCCAGCGTATCGCCAATACTGACCCCCACGCGAACAGGCAATCGGCCAGGCTCGCCACTTAAATGTCGCAGCCCCCCCATGGCTTCAGCCACGACGCCAAAACCAGGCTTGTCTCTGTAGGGACCTGTTTGGCCATACCCGCTGATGCGAAGCATGATGAGGCGGGGATTCAAGGCCTGCAGTGTGCCAGGCCCTAGCCCCCAAGACTCCATGGCGCCTGGGCGGAAATTCTCGATCAAGACATCGGCCTCAGACACCAATTGACGCACAATTTCCTGCGCATCAGGCTGCCGCAAATCAAGAGCCAATGAGCGTTTGTTTCGAGACTGCACTTGCCACCATACAGAGGTGCCCTCTTTCAGCAAACGCCAATGGCGCAGAGGATCCCCCACACCAGGGGGCTCAATTTTGATCACATCGGCACCAAAATCTGACAAGGTTTTAGCTGCGAAGGGACCCGCAATCAGTTGACCCATCTCAATGACTTTGAGACCAGACAATGCACTGGTAGAGGCTGCGAAATTCATGTTCATTTCAACTCAAATAGGCTCTTCAATCAATGGGTTGGAATGTAAAGCATCAGGGACTGAAGACCCCTCTGTCGCATTCGTTCCCAGCGCAACGGACCGGAATATTTCCCGCAGCATTTTTTTCTCCTGCAAGCTGAGTGCGCGGGTCAATCGATGACGCATTCGCAGCAACAATTGCCGATCTACCTCTTGCGGAATGCCACGGTTAACGTGAAGTGCGTCGCGAAGTTCATCTCGTTTGTCTTCTGGCTCATCGTCCCACCACGACACGATCACCTCGGTGATTGACTCCCGAACCACTTCAGGATCTTCAATGACGGCAGGAACGTCTTGACCGCCGCCTCCCTTCAACAACTCCGCCAAGACTTTCGGTTGTACAGAAAGTCGGCGATCAGCCTGAGACAAAAGTCGGCCCCAACCTGGGTCTGTTTGGTGCAGCTTGTTCATATTTTGCGCTGACTGATCTGCCAGAATGTGCACGCTTAAGCCTGTGAGTTGCGCCTCGTCAATCACTGATAAAAAACGCTCATCGTCGGTGGCCAAAATCACATGATCACAGGCTTTGTGATGTGCCAATTGACGCAAATCTTGCCCCAAACATTTCAAGAGCGAAATACCGCCATCTATATCGTGCGACAAAACTTTTCGCACGATCTGACCCTCTACATCCAGCGTGTCACCTTCTTCGGTGTACCAATAAATTCTTTTCAGTTGAACATCCAAACCCGTTTGACTGAGAGCTTGAGCCAGAAAATGAGCCAATCCTTGACGCTGAACGCCCTTTGATGGCGTACCCGTTTGCGCGTGTTGCGCCAACCAAATTAAAAAACGGGCATCAACCAAAGCCACACAGCTCCCGTCTTGTGAATGAGTGTGTGGCCGCTGAGCTTCTTGGGAAGATTGAGAAAAATAATCGCGTTTCATCTTAGCCTTCAAATCTAAAAATTAAAATAGGAATCAACATAGGATTTACAGTTTTGAGCGTAGCGGGCCTGCAAACCCTGCCTTCATTTTAGCGAACCTAAGGCCTCCAAAGGCTTTAAACTTCAAGGAATATTGATTTTGGCCAACCCTATGACTCACTACGATCTTTACGCCATTGGCAACGCCCTCGTCGACTCTGAATATGAAGTCAGCGACGCACGCCTTCAAGCCATGGGCGTTGACAAACGCCACATGACTCTCATTGACACGCCTCGAAGAGCCGAATTGCTGGCTCACTTAGATGGTCTTCAACCGCGACAAACGGGTGGTGGCTCTGCTGGCAACACGGTAGTGGCACTGGCACAGTTGGGGGGAAAAGCTTTTTATTCCTGCAAAGTTGCGCATGACACCCTCGGCGACTTTTACGTCAAAGACCTACAAGCCAGGGGTGTTGACAGCAACCTCAATCACACACGCGCCACCGAGGGTCAAACCGGAAGTTGCATGGTCTTGGTCACGCCCGACGCTGAACGAAGCATGTGCACGTTCTTGGGCGCTTCAGCGGAATTGGACGAGGCTGCGCTGCACCCGCGCGACATTGAAAAATCTAAAATTTATTACATGGAGGGCTATTTGGCAGCCTCCCCCACAGGTTTGAGTGCCGCGCTGAAAGGCCGTCAAATTGCCAAAGATGCGGGTGTTGCATTGGCCCTCACCTTGAGCGATGTCAGCATGATTCAATTTTGCAAAGCAGGGCTGGACGCCATGCTCAACGAGGGGGTCGATTACTTGTTTTGCAACTTAGAGGAAGCACAAGTCTGGTGTGGCACGCAAGACTTGGCTGAAGTGAAAAAGACGCTTCAAAAACTGGCCAAAATGGTTTGCCTCACACAAGGCCCAGATGGCTCAGAAATTCTGTCGGCAGATCAGTCCTGGCATGTGCCCGCAGAAAAAGTCAGAGCCATTGACACCAATGGCGCTGGTGACATGTTTGCGGGAGCCTTTTTATATGCCATCACACGGGGTTATCACCCTGAGCAAGCAGCCGCCTTGGGCAACCATGCGGCAGCAGCAGTGGTCAGCCAGCACGGAAACCGTTTGAGCCTGGGTCAATTGAGCGCGATCAAGGCTTACGTGTTGCCACCCTTGAAATAAGAAAATCAAGCGTAAGTCAGGGCCTGCGCAAGCGGTAATGCTGCCGCATCTTTGGTTGCCAGCAGCGGTTGGGTCATGTGGGGAGGCAGGGGCCAATCGATGCCCAAAGAGGCATCGTTCCAAAGCAAGCTTTTTTCAAATTCTGGATACCAATAGTCGGTGGTTTTGTACAAGAATTCTGCGGATTCGCTGAGCACCAAAAATCCATGCGCAAAACCTGGCGGGACCCAAAGCTGTTTGGCATTTTCAGCGCTCAAATGGCATCCGGTCCATTTTCCAAAAGTTGGGGAACTTTGACGCATGTCCACGGCGACATCGAACACCTCGCCCCGAACAACGCGAACCAATTTACCTTGGGCGTGTTGAATTTGATAGTGCAGCCCTCTTAGCACACCTTGTGCAGACAAGCTGTGGTTGTCTTGAACAAATGCAAGGTCAAGCCCCGTGGCTTTCGCAAAATCACGGGCGTTAAAACTCTCATAGAAAAAACCACGCGCATCTCCAAATACTTGGGGTTGCAAAATAAGGACTTCTGGCAAGCTCGTTGGCGTAACGGTATAGGGCATCAGAGCGTTTTCAGTAAATTCAAAAGGTATTGGCCGTAACTGTTCTTTGAAAGCGGGCGCGCCAATTCTTGCAATTGCGATGCATCAATCCATTTTTGCGCAAAAGCAATTTCTTCAGGGCAGGCAACCATCAAACCTTGTCGTTTTTGAAGGGTTGCAATAAACCCCGCGGCCTCAAGCAAACTGTCGTGCGTTCCTGTGTCTAACCATGCGTAACCCCGACCCATGATTTCCACATTCAATTGTTGCTGCTCAAGGTAGTAACGATTCACATCGGTGATTTCAAGCTCACCGCGCGCCGAAGGTTGGATACCTGCTGCAATGTCGCAAACCTGCTGATCGTAAAAATACAAACCTGTGACTGCAAAGTTGCTTTTGGGCTGCAGTGGCTTCTCTTCAATGCTCAGCGCACGTTGCTTTTCATCAAAGGCAACCACACCATATCGCTCCGGATCTTGTACATGGTAGGCAAAAACTGAGGCGCCGGAAGTTTGTGCATCCGCTCTTTGCATGAGCTTGACGAAATCGTGACCATAAAAGATGTTGTCACCCAAGACCAAGGCACTCGGATGCTGACCTACAAACTTTCGACCAATGATGAAGGCCTGGGCCAAGCCATCGGGACTGGGCTGAACGGCATATTGAATGTTCATCCCCCACTGACTGCCATCCCCTAAGAGCTCGGTAAAGCGAGGTGTGTCTTGCGGGGTACTGATCAAAAGCACCTCTTTGATACCCGCCAACATGAGCGTTGTCAGGGGGTAGTACACCATGGGCTTGTCGTACACCGGCATCAATTGTTTTGAAACTGCCTGTGTCACTGGGTAGAGCCGAGTGCCCGACCCGCCTGCCAAAATAATACCTTTGCGTTGGTTCATCCACAGATTTTGCCATGCTCTGGTGGCAGATCCAAGCATTAGCACTTATGCTTGTGCACTATGCCGTTCAAAGAGATGGGCTTATCGCCCGAGTTGCTCACCGCACTCAAACCCAAAACTTACCCCTCCCCGACACCCGTTCAAACCGAGTTCATTCCTCTGGCATTGAAGGGGGATGACATTTGGGTGACAGCCCCGACAGGCTCTGGCAAAACATTGGCTTACGCCCTGCCCCTCATTGAGCAAACAATCAAGTCACTGGCCGATCCCAAAAGACAGCAGGTGCCAGGACCCAAGCTCATTCAATCCTTGGTTTTGGTGCCCACGCGTGAGTTGGCTGTCCAAGTCAGTCAAACCATCATGAGTTTGTCAGCGCACCTGCACAAGCTTTGTAAGGTGACCGTCGTATTCGGCGGCGTATCGATCAACCCCCAGATGATGGGCCTGCGCGGCGGCACAGATATCCTGATTGCCACACCCGGTCGATTGCTTGACCTGATGGCCCAAAATGCGCTGAAACTCCAGCATGTCAAGACCTTGGTTCTCGACGAAGCCGACAAGTTGCTCGAGCTTGGTTTTCAAGACGAGCTGCAAGAAATTTTAAACGCCCTGCCTGCCCAGAGGCAAAATCTCTTTTTGTCTGCCACAAGACCCAAAGGCATTGAAATCCTTGCCCGAAGCCTTCTGAACAACCCGCATGAAATTCAAATCGTGGGGGCAACTCAACAGCCTGCGGTCATTGTCCAACGTGCCATCTACACCGATCCATCCAAGCGAACTCAATTGCTCAAACATTTGATCAAAACGGAGAATCTCAAGCAAATTTTGGTCTTTGTGGCCACGCAGCACGGCAGCGACATGGTGGCTGCCAAACTTCGGGTGGCAGGTATTGCGGCAGAACCTTTTCATGGACAATTGAGTCAAGGCAAACGGCAACAAGTTCTGGCGGACTTCAAGCTGCATCGCGTGAAAGTTGTCTTGGCAACAGATTTGGCTGCCCGCGGGCTCGACATTGAAAAACTGCCCACAGTGATCAATTTTGATTTACCCAGATCTGCAGTGGATTACACGCACCGTATCGGCCGAACGGGACGGGCTGGTGAGCCTGGTTTGGCCATTAGCTTTGTCTGCCCTGACTCTTTGCAGCACTGGGGTTTGATAGAAAAACGGCACGCTGTCAAATTGGAAAAGGAAAGCATCCTAGGTTTTGAGGCCTCTGAGTCCGTGCCCGACCAGGCGCCCGGAAATGGGGGCATTAAAGGCAAAAGGCCGAACAAAAAAGACAAACTCCGGGCTGCCAAAGCAGCCGAAATTTAGAAGGGTGCAGCCGATCCAAATCGGCGATCGCGCTTGGAAAACCAGGCGACGGCTTCATTCAAATGCTTCACGGTAAAGTCCGGCCACAAAGTCTCGATGAAAAACATTTCAGCATAGGCCGCTTGCCACAACATGAAATTGCTGATGCGAGACTCACCCCCCGTGCGAATCAGCAAATCCATCTCAGGAGCCCCTGCAGTGCTCAGGTAAGGGGCCAAGGACTCCTCTGTGAGAGCGTCTAATTTCTCATCAGCATGCTCGCTTTGCCACCTCTTGGCTGCCTGAAGCATGTCCCATCGGCCACCGTAATTGGCCGCCACACGCAAGGTGATTTTGGTGTTGTGTTGGGTTTGTTGTTCAGCGCGTGCAATCAGGCTTTGCAACTCTTGACTGAATTTAGTGCGATCCCCCACCACCTTGAGGCAAACACCATAGGCTTCCATTTCATCCACTTCTTTTTGCAAATAGCTGGCAAAAAGACTCATCAGCATGGACACCTCCTCTTCGGGGCGCCGCCAATTTTCAGTACTGAACGCAAACAAGCTCAGATGAGGTATGTCAGATCGAAGACAAGCTTCCACAATGGCCCTGACCCGTTTAGCACCTGCCGCATGCCCCAAAGCACTGGGCAAAAACCGTTTTTTGGCCCATCGGCGGTTGCCATCCATGATGATGCCGATGTGATGAGGGGGCGCTTTGGGAGTCAAGTGATTGCATTCATGAGAGAGGTGTGAATTTTACAATTATGTTGAAAAGCCAAAAGGCCGCATCAAGCGGCCTTTTGAATGAATGGGATCGAAAAGAAAATGAATCAACCGATCAGGTATTTGGCGCGATCTTGTCCATCAATCCATTTTGGCGCTTTACCTCGGCCTGTCCATGTTTGGCCTGTGGCTGAATCACGGTATTTAGGAGCCACTTTGGCACCTGAAGTTGATTTACCAGCTGATTTAGAGGCGCCGCGGCCTGAGGGAAAGACATCTTGAACCGTTAACCCAAATTCCGCTACCAATTCACGGGCTTTGCGAATGGCTTCAGAGAGTTCTTGCGCTCGCGCTGCCGAAATAGCCTGCTCTAAGGCATCACGTTGCTTGATAAGTTCTTTGTATGAATTGGTCATGGTTTAAATAAAGGGAGTAAATAGAATTGAAGATTTAATGTAATTCCGAAGAATATGTCGATTCTAATCCAAATTAAAATAATATTGATTTTATAAAATCTATAAAATCAATATTATTTAATAAATCTAGCAATTACTTTATTAATTCTTCTACCCTCTAAAGATAACACTTCAAAATGCCAGTTATCACTCACCAGAATATCCCCTCCTTTGGGTAAATAACCCAATTCAGCCAATATAAACCCCCCGAGGGTATTGAATAAACCCCGGTCTTCACCCTTCAGCCATTTGATGTCCAGCCGAGATTTGAGTTCGTTGACAGGCATCAGGCCATCCAAAAGCCATGAGCCATCGCCTTGCTCAGTGGCCCAAGCGTCTGCTTTTTGCCTAGGCTGCAGCTCACCCGTAATGGCTTCTAGCAAGTCACGTGGCGTTAACAAGCCTTGCACCACACCGTACTCGTCGACCACAAAAACAATGCGCCCTGATTGCCCCCTGAATTGTTCAAGCAAGGTCATGCCCGTGAGCGTTTCCGGAACAAAAGTTGCTGGCATTGCCATTTTTTCAACGGGCGTTTCATCCGCCTTGTTCAATGAAATCAATCGGGCCACGCTGACCACGCCCACCACATCGTCTAAATTACCTCGGCAAACGGGATACCACGAGTGTCCACTTGTACCTTCGTTCATGCCTACTTGGGCCAAACACGCATCACGGTCCATCCCCGCCTCAAACCACTCAATGTCTACACGTGGCACCATCAGTGAGGTGAGTGGCCTATCGTCCAAATGAAACACATTACGGACCATCTGGTGCTCGTGGGCTTCAATCAAACCTGCGTCAACACCTTCCTCTAAGCTGGCCGTGATTTCTTCCTCAGTTACAGCACGATTGCCCCGAGTGTCAATTTGAATCAATTGAAGGACCGCATGGGTTGTGAGAGACAACAAGCTGACAAAAGGTTTGGCAGCCCCTGCCAACCAAGCCATGGGCCTGGCCACCAACCTTGCAACAGGCTCGGGATACAACTGACCAATCCGCTTGGGCACCAATTCCCCAAAGATGATGGTGGTAAACGTAATTGCAGTGACCACCAGCGCTGTGGCCGACCAAGCTGCAACCGGCTCAGACAAGCCTAAGCTGACCAACCAAATGGCAACACCCCCACTGAATGCCGCTTCCCCCACAATACCATTGAGGACACCGATCGAAGTGATGCCGACTTGAACGGTCGAAAGAAATTGCGTTGGGTTTTCCAACAATTTGAGTGCCGCGGATGCACCCTTGTCGCCCGCCTCCTCCATGGCCGCAAGCCTGGCTTTTCGGCTAGATGCCAAGGCTAATTCAGACATGGCAAAGAGGCCATTCAGCAAGGTCAAGAAGGCAATCAGTAAAAAATCCATGCCCTCATTGTGCCAAGCCCACGTGCCGATTGAAATAGCCTGATCGAAGATTTGCGAAATAAGTAAAAATACATCGACAATGTTGGTTTCAATTTCACTTTAGAAATCAATGGCTGTTTATTGGGTTGGCGATATTCAGGGTTGCGATGCTCCATTGGGTCAATTGCTAGACCAAGTTGGGTTTTCAGCCAGTCGAGATCGACTTTTTGTTTTGGGTGATCTCGTCAATCGTGGCCCAGACTCCTTGGCCGTTTTGCGCCGCCTGAAGAAAATGGGCACCAGTGTGCGCTGCGTTTTAGGCAACCATGATTTGCATTTGTTGGCACTGAATGCCGGTGCCCGAAAACCAAGTCGCACTGACACCTTGAATGACATCTTGAACGCTCCCGACAAGGTCAGCTTGCTTCACTGGCTTTGCCAGCAGTCTCTTGCGATTTATGACGAAGAAGTTCTCATGGTTCATGCCGGCGTTTTACCGCAGTGGAATTTATGCGAAACCCTGGCATTGGCACATGAAGTGGAAGAAATTCTGCGTGGCCCAGACGCCCATGATTTTTTAATGCAAATGTATGGCAACGAGCCCGCTCAATGGACACCTCAATTAAGTGGCATCGATCGATGGCGTTGCGCTTTGAATGCTTTCACTCGGTTGAGATTTTGTTCCCTCAGCGGACACATGGAATTTGAAACAAAAGAAGGCTCGGCCAAAGCGCCTCAGGGCTACTTACCTTGGTTTGAAGTTCCTGACCGCCAAACTGCCGCCATCACCGTTGCCTTTGGTCATTGGTCAACCCTTGGATCTGTCAACAGGACCGATGTATGGGCTTTAGACACAGGTTGCGTTTGGGGCGGATGCCTCACAGCCATGCAAAGAAACCACCTCCAGGATGTACCTCAGCGAATCGAGGTCAAGTGCCCTAGCTACCAAACACCTTTTTGAATTTTCGCACCCTCCATCACCCCCCACAGAAAAAATATGACTGCCCTCAAGGGATTTGATCCACGCACCACCCCTTGGACATTGCCATCTGCAAATTGGTCGCCTATCGCACCCAAAGACCTGATGGCAGATCGCCTGAAATGGATTTTTAAAAATCCTCCTGAATGGTCTCCAGAGGTGAAACGAGAACATGCTTGGGAAGAACGCACCCCCAAGGCTGCAGCGGTCTTGATTCCAATCGTTTTGAGGGCTGACGAAGGGCATGTTCTCCTGACGCAAAGAACACAGCATTTGACCTCGCATGGGGGGCAAATTGCATTTCCCGGCGGCAAAGTGGATGATGACGATGCCTCCGTAGAAGATGCCGCATTGCGTGAAGCCAAGGAAGAAGTCGGCTTGTCGCCAGAATTCGTCGAGGTTTTAGGCAGGATGCCCAGCTATGTCACAGGCTCTGGGTTTCACATCACGCCCGTCGTAGGCCTGGTGTCTCCCCACATGCAAATCACACCCAATCCAGAAGAAGTGGACGAAGTGTTTGAAGTTCCCTTGTCTTTTTTAATGAACCCCGCCAATCATCGGTTCCATGAGATGGAAAGAGAAGGCGTGATGCGACGCTGGTATTCAATGCCCTACATGGACACACACACTGCCGGCCCCTCACAGCCCACGGAACGGTTCATTTGGGGCGTCACGGCGGGCATGCTCAGGAACTTTTATCGATTGTTATTGGCCGCGAATTCTTTATGATGTTGCCATGAGTTTTTTTTCCATCCTATTGGCGCTGGTCATTGAACAGGCTCGGCCCATGAGTGCTTCGCATTTCTTGCACCAATGGTTACGCCGTTGGGCCGATTGGGTTGCCAGCCATGTTGATGGTGGATCTCGAACCCAATCCTGGGTGGCTTGGGGTTTGCTGATCGGTGTACCGGCAGGTTTAGCCATCCTCATACACTGGCTACTGTCTTTTTTCTTAGGCTGGTTTTTTGCAGTGGCATGGAATGTAGCCTTGCTTTATGTCACGCTGGGTTTTAGACAGTTCAGTCACCACTTCACAGGCATTCGGGATGCCTTGAATGAGGGTGATGAACCTCTGGCGCGAAAATTGTTGGCCGAATGGCAACAAGTTGAAGTCAATGAACTTCCTCGCAATGAAATTGTTCGGCTTGTCATTGAACACTCTGTCTTGTCAGCACATCGGCATGTCTTCGGAGTGTTCTTCAGCTATGCCCTGATGTCCGTCATTGGCCTGGGCCCTGTGGGTGCAGTGGTTTACAGAATCGCTGAATTTGCCCATCGTTACTGGACAGCATCACCTGGTTACCCTCAGGGCAACTCCATAGATCCCGTCAACCACAATGGGGCCAGCCTTGCTTTGAGCACCATTGCGCAAGAGACATGGCACGCCATCGACTGGTTACCGGCCAGGGCCACCGCCATGGGATTTGCCATCATGGGCAGTTTTGAAGATGCCATGGACGGATGGCGTCACCACGCCGAGAAATTTCCAGATGACAATGATGGTGTGATTTTGGCAGCCACTGCGGGCGCCATCAATGTGCAGTTGGGGGGTGCCGCGTTGCAACCCGACTTACCTGGAAGCAGCAGTACGCCTGGGCGGCCTCCCGAGTTGGCGCACTTTGCGCAAGTTGTCGGTCTTGTCTGGCGAACTGTCGTGATGTGGTTGGTGTTGGTGGCCTTACTTTCCCTGGCCAACTTACTGGGCTAACCCAAGCTCACAACAAGTCAGAAAGATCACCAGCGCTGCTGACCCAATTCATCAAACAGTTGGGCGTATATGCGATGCCGTCTTTGACTCACTTGTCCTTCATTCAAGGGGTCCGAATCCAGCTTCTGCAATGAAGAAAGCACGCCACAACCAGGTTCATGCAGGTGAGTGCAGTTGTAAAACTTGCAATTTTGTACATGCACCTTCAAATCAGGCATGCATGAAACCAATTGATTTTGCGGTATGTGCTGCAACCCAAACTCTTGAAATCCTGGCGAATCAATGATGGCCGTTCCACCGCCCCTCACGCCAACCTGGGTTGGTCTGTCACCGACCCAATAAAGAGAGGTGCTGGTGGTGGTGTGCTTACCAGAATTAAGGGCTTGTGAAATTTCACCCGTTAGGGCTCGCGCATTGGGAACCAGCGCATTCACCAAAGTGCTTTTACCTGCGCCAGAAGGACCCAGAATGAGGGTGCACTTGCCCTGCATAAGCGCCATGAGATTGCGCAATGAAACGTTGGCCTCTTGGGAACTTTTCAATTCAAGGGGCAAGACGTCATAACCCATGTGACGGTAAGCGGCCAAGCGGTGCCATGCTTGCGAAAAAGCCTCACCCAAATCACTTTTATTCATCACAATCAGAGGCTTGATGTGCTCCGCCTCCGCTGCAATCAATGCGCGAGACAATTGAGTTTCAGAAAATTCTGGCTCTGCAGCCAATAAGATCAGCACCTGGTCAAGATTGGCGGCAAATGATTTGGTTCGAACTTCATCACGTCTGTAAAAGAGGTTCTTTCTGTCCAGCACACTTTCAATCGTGCCTTCATCCGCAGCCGCTTGCCAGCGCACATGATCACCCACCACGGACTGGCTTTTTTTACCCCTTGGATGACAAATGATGCGCGAACCATCATCCAACTCGACCACGCAGTGCCTTCCGTGCGTGGCCACCACCAAGCCCGTGTTCATGGCTTCTTGAGATGAAACAGCCAAGGCCTGCGCAGCCTTGGTCTTGGTGTGTGTCCGCTGGTTAAGCTTGCGCATGCTGCATGCGGGCTAAGCGCAAACTGGCAGGAGGATGCGAATAGTAAAACTTCACATACAAAGGATCAGGCGTGAGGGTTGAGGCATTGTCCTGGTACAACTTTAACAAGGCAGTGCTCATATCTTCCGCTGGTGTTTGAGACACAGCATAGGCATCCGCCTCATACTCTTGAACTCTTGAGCGCCATGAGGAAATCGGCGCCAGCAGGAATGTAAAAACCGGCACGACCAACATGAACAGCAAGAGCGCTACAGCCTCATTGCCACTGGTCAAACTAGGTGTAACGCCTAAGCCCGTGTAAAACCAAATTTGCTGTGAGGCAAGCCCTAACAATGCCAAGCCCAACAAGCTCGAAACAAAGCTTGTGGCCATCATTTTAAAAATATGCCGATGTTTGAAATGTCCCAACTCATGCGCCAGCACCGCTTCCATCTCAGAAGGCGTGAGCTGCTTCAATAAGGTATCAAAAAACACCACACGCTTGCTAGCGCCAAAGCCTGTGAAGAATGCATTGGAGTGAGCAGATCGTTTGCTGCCATCCATCACAAAGAAACCCTTAGCGGTGAATCCAGCACGCTGCATCAGTCCACTGACTCTTTCTTTCAGCGATTCATCCTCGAGCGGCGTGAATTTATTGAACAAGGGCATGATCACATTGGGGGCAATGGCCATCAAAAACAATTGCCAAAATACCAAGATGCACCAAGTCCATAACCACCAGTAAGCGCCCCCAGCTTGCATCAACCACAACACCAAGGCAATCAGAGGAACGCCCAAGATCAAACCCAAAGCCATACCCTTGCTGGCGTCGCTCAACCACAATTTCCAGGTCATTTTGTTAAAACCAAATTTTTGTTCCAAGACAAAAGTTTGATACAGCGACAAAGGCAAATCGATCAGACCCCCCACCAAGGTGAATGAGAGCACCAACACCACTTGTTGCCAAAGCCCTGGCGCCATGAAATCCAGAATGACGTTGTTCAGGGCACTCAAGCCCCCCATCAGGGTCCAAGCAATGAGAACAGCTGCATCTACACCAGTGTCAATTTGCGAGACGCGGGCTTTGGCCAAGGTGTAATCCGCCGCTTTCTGATGATCAGCCAATGAGATTTGGCTTGCGAAGGCAGTTGGCACATCTCCCCTGTGCCGAGCAACATGACGCACTTGTCTGGCATTCAGCCAAAGCTTCAATAAAACGTTGGTCAGCAGGGCGCCCACCAAAAAATAAGTCAGAGTCAATGTCGCATTCATAGCCCGAAGTGTAGATCAGCCAACATCAGCGACAATCTGAATCTTTGGAAAATCCCCCTTTTTGAAATGACCGCTCCTCCATCCGCCTCTCCTGCCGACCAACCCAAAGCCGACATCACCTTGGCCAAGTCAGACGATAACTTGGTTTGGATCGACTGCGAAATGACGGGACTAGACCCTGAGAAGGAGCGCTTGTTGGAAATTGCCGTCATCGTGACCGGCCCTCACCTCACACCTCGAGTTGAAGGCCCTGTTTGCGTGATACACCAAAGCGATGAGCTGCTTCACAAAATGGATGCTTGGAACAAAGGGACCCATGGCAGGAGCGGCTTGATAGAGAAAGTCAAGACCTCCACCACCTCAGAGCAGGATGCCGAAGAGGCGATCCTAGCCTTCATCAAAAAGTACGTTTCCAAAAATGCCTCTCCCCTTTGTGGGAACACCATCAGCCAAG
This sequence comes from Comamonadaceae bacterium, assembly GCA_947476015.1. Taxonomy (GTDB): domain Bacteria; phylum Pseudomonadota; class Gammaproteobacteria; order Burkholderiales; family Burkholderiaceae_C; genus Limnohabitans_A. The sequence continues at coordinate 35,891 of CANJOS010000010.1, forward strand.
ACCGCCGATTTTTAGTCAAGTTCATGCCTAAACTAGAGGCTTACCTTCACTACCGCAATTTAGACGTCAGCACTTTGAAAGAACTCTCCAAGCGATGGCGACCCGAGGTCTTCAATAGTTTCAAAAAACAACAAAAACACACGGCTCTGGCCGATGTTCACGAATCCATCGAAGAGTTAGCTCATTACCGGGAACATTTCATTCGGCTTTGATCCCTATCTTCCCCTGATTTTAGGGAAAACCCGCGCAACTCAAAATTCTGTGCCATAATCCGCGGCTGAGCTGATAACAGGCCTATGCCCGCAGCCCTTGTGCATCACCCTTCACGCCTTTGACTCACTGATAAGAGTCACTCGACTGGAAAAGATGGGGCCTGACATCACGTCAAACCCACTCTCTTCAAACAGCACCGAGCTCCGTTTGATGGTTGATGTTTTTTAACCATGAACGGCGCCACCGCAAATCTTGCGGAAGTCCGTGCGAGAAAAAATATGACTGACGCTTTTGAAGTGCAGGCCGACTTGTCGCCTGCGCAATCCTCTACGAACGAAACTTTCGTGACCGAAACATTGGCGCTTGATGCTGCCGTCATTAACGACAGCGACAACGAGTCCATTGATGCCGAGATCAGCCCAGAGCAACCCAATGGTTTCGTGCTGTTGGGCTTGGCGCCTGAATTGGTCCAAGCTGTGGCCGACCTTGGCTACACACAACCCACACCCGTGCAGCTCAAAGCCATCCCCTTGGCCTTGCCCAAAGAAACTTTAGGTGAAGCTCATCGCTACATCGACCTGATGGTTTCAAGCCAAACTGGCAGTGGCAAAACAGCTGCCTTCTTGTTACCCGTGCTGCACACTTTGCTGCAAGAAATGGCCGCTGAAGAAGAAGCCGAGCGCGCTGCATTTGCAAAAGCCTGTTCAGACGCTGCCGCCAATGGCGAGCCAGCACCCAAGCGCCCCAAGCGCAAAGACCCCACCAACTCACGCAATTTCAAAGCGCCCACACCTGGTGCCCTGATTGTTTGCCCTACGCGTGAATTGGCCCAACAGGTGGCGCACGATGCCATCGATTTGGTCAAGCATTGCCGCGGCTTGCGCGTGGCCAACATTGTGGGCGGCATGCCTTACCAGTTGCAAATTGCCAAGTTGCAAAATGCCAATTTGGTCGTAGCCACGCCAGGTCGTTTGCTTGACTTGCAACGCTCGATGCAAATCAAGCTCGATAAAGTTAAGTTCTTGGTGGTTGACGAGGCCGACCGCATGTTGGACCTGGGCTTTTCTGACGATCTGGCCGACATCAACCAACTCACCAGCCAACGCCAACAAACCATGATGTTCAGCGCCACATTTGCGCCGCGCATTCAGCAATTGGCCATGCGTGTGATGCACGACGGTGGCTCATCGGTTCAAAAAATCCAAATCGATTCACCCCAAGAAAAACACAGCAACATCAAGCAAGTTTTGTTCTGGGCCGACAACGCGCAACACAAACGCAAGTTGCTTGACCATTGGCTGCGTGACGCCTCCATCAACCAAGCCATTGTGTTTGCCAGCACCCAAATCGAGTGTGATGGACTGGCCGCTGACCTGCAACAAGATGGCTTTGATGCCGTTGCATTGCATGGCGCCTTGAGCCAAGGTTTGCGCAATCGCCGTTTGATGGCTTTGCGCAACGGCCAAGTTCAAATCTTGGTCGCCACCGATGTCGCGGCTCGCGGCATTGACGTGCCCACCATCACGCACGTGTTCAACTTTGGCTTGCCCATGAAAGCCGAAGACTACACACACCGCATTGGTCGTACGGGCCGCGCCGGTCGTGACGGCTTGGCCATCACCTTCGCAGAAATTCGCGATCGTCGCAAAATTTTGGACATTGAGGCTTACAGCCGCCAACCCTTCAAAGCAGAAGTGATTCCAGGCATGGAGCCAAAACAGAACTTCCCTGAAAGCCGTCCAGGCGGCCGGGGTGGTAATGATCGCGGTGACCGCGGTGGTCGTGGCCGCCCATTTGGTGGTGGCGGTGGTGGTGGCTTCGGTGGTAACCGCGGTGGTGATCGCTTTGAGTCCCGTGGCGCGCCTCGCTTTGAAGGCAATCGTGGCGGTGATCGCTTCGAAGGCCGTGGCGATCGTTTTGAAAATCGTGGTGCTCCCGCTCCTCGCTTTGAAGGTCGCGGCGACACGCGTCCAGAAGCACGCTTCGAGCCTCGCGGTGACTTCCGCGGCGAACAACGCAGCTTTGCGCCTCGCAGTGAAGCGCGCTTTGAACCCCGCGGCGAACAGCGCCAAGAGGCACGTCCTGAGAGTCGCCCTGATTCGCGCGGCGAAAACCGCTTTGACTCACGCGACAGCCGTGCTCCACGCGCACCCAGCAGAGACAATGCGCGCGGCGGTGCCAGCGATCGTCCTGCACGCGGCCCTAAAGTCATGGGTGCTGGCAACTTCAAGCCACACAATGCGGGCGGTCATGCAGCACCCAAGCGCA
>CANJOS010000011.1 GCA_947476015.1 Comamonadaceae bacterium
GGTGGTGGAGCTGGTGCTGTAGGTGGTAATGGTGGTGCCAGTGAAGGTATTTCTCTGCGTACTGGTTTGTATTTGGCGCAAGCAGGGGAGTTCGGTTTTGTGTTGCTCACACTGGGCGGTCAAAATCAATTGATCCCTGCCGATTGGCTGAATCCTGTGCTGGCCAGTATGGTGCTTTCCATGTTGGCTACCCCATTCATCATCATGAATGCCAATGACTGGGTGATGAAATGGTCTTCCAGTGATTGGTTGCAGCAATCCCTTGGAATGACTCAAATCGCGCAGAAAAGCATGGACATCGACAAGCACATCATCATTTGTGGTTATGGGCGATGTGGCCAAAACTTAGCCAAACTATTGCAGACTCAAAACGTTCCTTACATGGCGCTAGATTTGGATCCAGACCGAGTCAGGCGAGCACAGTCTCACGGAGAGCAAGTAGTCTATGGCGATGCAGCACGTTTGCAGTCTCTCATGGCGGTGGGGCTGGTGCGAGCCAGTGCCGTGGTGGTGACTTATTTAGAAAATGCCTCTGCAATGCGTGTGCTTGCACTTACCAAAGAGCATGCCCCACAAGTGCCGGTCATTGTCAGAACACAAGACGATTTTGACTTGGAGAAACTACAAGCAGCAGGCGCAGCAGAAGTAGTGCCCGAAACGATAGAAGGCTCATTGATGTTGGCCACTCATGCGCTTGCTTTGGTGGGCGTTCCAATGAAGCGCGTTATTAGAATGGTTCAAGAGCAAAGAAACCAACGTTATGCTTTGCTTAAAGATTTTGATCGCGGAAGTGAAGTGGAAGATTAAAGCTGGATCGTTATTTGAAAATGACTGGTCAATACTCTGAAATTTAATTTCACGAGCCCTTCCAAAATCGTGCTCACCAAGACCCACCCACTCCATCATTTGTTGCCTTTTACCAAAAATTGCGCTACTTTGAAAAAAGCGAATGATGCTAGGCAACTCAATGCTGGCACAGTTTCATCAAAGTGTCATAATTTGGTTTTTTGATTCTGCTGGAGAATTCCCATGCCAAAAACACCAACATTTCGGCGCTCGCTGATGAGCACTGCCGTGCTTTGCACCCTCTCTGCAATGGCCATATTGGCTTTTCCTGGCCTGTCTTTTGCACAAAGCTCTGAGAGTTCTACAGAGCGTATCGTGATCACGGGTTCTGCCATCAAGCGAATTGATGCAGAAACATCAGTGCCCGTCACGGTCATCAAGATGGACGATCTGAAGCTCCAGGGTATTAGCTCTGTTGAGCAAATCATGCAAAATCTGAGCGCAATGCAGATCAGCGTCAACGCAGCCCAATCTATTGGCAGCGGCTTTGGCGGTGCCACTTTTGCAAACATGCGTGGAATTGGCGCCAACAAAACCCTCGTCTTGCTCAACGGTGAGCGCATTTCCAACAACCCGTCGATGGTTCAGCCCCCGACTTGAACATGATTCCCTTCGCGGCCATTGACCGGGTAGAGGTTCTTCGGGATGGCGCTTCGTCTCTCTACGGCACGGACGCCATTGGCGGCGTGGTCAACTTTATTACCAAGCGCAGCTTCACGGGCGGCACAGCATCTGCGGGCTTTGACAATCCCAAACTGGGGGGTGGCAAGGTGAAGACGGCCAATGTGGGTTTTGGCAGTGGCAACCTTGTTGAAGACGGATACAACATCTTTGGATCTATTGGCCTTCGCAAAGAAGATGCCATTGCCGGCAATCAACGCGATTACAACAAGCGCATTGTGGGCGGCCTGTCCAACAGTACAGACCCTGCAAACTACACTCAAGACTTTGGCACCCTCTACAACCCCTCGGCGCCAGGGTGCTCTGGCACTGCCCTGATGCCTTACAAGGGTGGAACGCAATGTAAGATTGTGACGCCAAACTTCGTTGATTTCTCTCCAAAATCCGAAACGGCTTCAGGCTTGTTCAAGGGCACACTTCGTGTCAACGGTTCGCTAGACTTGGGTTTTGAGGCTTTCGCAGCACGTAATTCTGTGACAACCAGGATTGCACCTGTGCCCTATGGGGGCTACTTGATGAATCCGATGATGCCCAATGGCAAGCCAAATCCGTATTTTCCAACTTCCAATATCGATCCAACCTTCGATGACGGCACAGCGGGTGTCCCTGCTTTCAGTTCTTCCAAAGCATTCCCCAACCCAGTGAACGTGCAGCCTGGCTTTGCTTATGTATTTTGGCGTGATTTCCCAAATGGCTCGCGCTCGCAGCAAAATGACAATCAACAAAACCGCATTATGTTCTCAGCCGATGGCAACGCCGCAGGTTGGGACTATTCCACCAAACTGTCTTTCAACCGCAATCAGGTTGACCAAAAGCTAGTGGGTGGGTACGGTAATGGTGAAATGATTGGCGAAGGTTTGCTCGAGGGCATCATCAACCCGTTCGGCGCCCAAAGCGCTGCAAGTTCTGCGCTGCTTCAGCAAGCGGCTTTGAACGGGCTTCTGCAGACAGCGACCGGCACAGTCTCAACCCTGAAGGGCAGCGCTAGCAGAGAGCTGAGCGACTGGATGGGAGCGGGCAGGCCAGTGCAAATTGCGTTGGGTGCCGAGTTGCGAAAGGAAGACTTTGTCTCCCGTGCCAACACAGATTTCGCAGAGTTGGTCAGCGCTTCTACAGGCCTTGACCCCACTTATGTGGCCAAGGGTAAGCGCAACATTACCGCCATGTATGCTGAGCTGAATGTGCCTGTGCAGAAAAGCCTGGATGTGACAGGCTCAGTGCGTACAGATCACTACAGCGATTTTGGCACCACCACCAACCCCAAGTTAGCTTTCCGCTTCCAGCCCACTGGTACTGTACTGGTTCGGGGATCGGCTTCAACTGGTTTCCGTGCACCATCGCTTTATGAACTTTATGGTTCACAGTCGTATACCAATACCGCCGGTAACTTTAACAACCCGATCAACTGTCCTGGCGGCAATGTGATTGCCGGCGCCTCTTCGGGTGCCAACTGCGAATCACAATTCCAAGTCTTAAATGGTGGCAACACTGCCCTCAAGCCTGAGAAAGCCACCAACTTAACAATGGGATTTGTCTTGGAGCCTGCCAAGAACTTGACCACCAGCTTGGATTTCTGGCAGATTGACGTCACCAACCAGATCAGCAGCATTCCACAGTCAACACTGTTTAGTACATATCCTCAGTTCGGGCAGTACTATAACTTTGCGCAACCCGGCAATTTGTTGTCAATTACCAGCAACTGCCCAGGCCCTAAATGCGGCTATGTGGACCAGCGTTTGCAAAATCTAGGTGCCGTTAACACCAGCGGTTTTGACTTTGGTGTTCAATACCGCTTGCGCTCTGATTTGGGTCAAATCGACACAAACTTACAGAGCACGTTGATCACCAAATACAACTACCAAGATTACCCAGGTGGCGAGTTCAAACAAAATGTGGGCGTCTACTCTGGCTCTGGCCCAATCTTCCGTTGGCAGCACAATTTGTCTGTGAATTGGACCAAAGCTGAGTATTCTGCCGGCTTGGCGATTCACCACAAGTCTGGCTATAAAGACTTTGAACCGACCAATGTGGTTTCTTCATACACCACAGCCGATGTGTATGGCGGCTGGACTCCTTCCAAAGGAGTGAAATTACTTGTGGGCATTCGCAACTTGGCAAATACCCCCCCGCCTTTCACCAATCAATCTGATCTCTTTCAGTCCGGTGGTTGGGATTCTCGCTACGCATCTGCCTTCGGTCGCACACTTTACATGCGTGGTACCGTCGCCTTCTGAAATTAAATCACGCCTTGCCGTTTAAAGTGCAGCGCGGCCCCGCGTCGTTGCGGCAACTGGCACTTCCAAGCCTAGTCGCGAGAATAGTTCGGGTGGTGCCTCGTTTTCGTCCATCAGGCGCACCATCGCGGCAGAAAGGCGCGCCGCCACGACTGGATCATCAAGCGGCCGAGTCTGGCCTGGATCCGTTTGCAGATCGAATAGGACTGTCTCTGTGTCGGCAAAATAGCCAGGCAAGAGCATGCGCATCGGCGTCTTCTCGATGCCAGGGACCTTCAACAGCGGTACACCCTTGGTAAAGCCGAAGGGGGCAGCCAAGGTGGCAGCCGACAGCTCTTCAGTGCTGAAGGGTGCCGCCATGTGACTAGGCATGACTGTATATTGGAACAGATCGCGAGGAGCACCTTCGGGCGCATATCGAAAGTATGTGTAGCGTCCATCGGTGACATTCACTGCGCTACCCCAGTGGCCATAGAGGAGGGCTTCGCGAACCGGCTTGTCTTCCGCAAGAAGCGGTAGCAGCGACTTACCCTGCGTTTCCTTTGGTACCGCTTGACCATGAATGTTCAGTAAAGTCGGCATCAGGTCAATGGTCTGCGTCAGCGATTGGCGGCGTTGGCCGGCGCGCGCTTTGTGAGCGGGGTGATGGATAAAAAGCGGAATGTGAGCCACTTCCTGATAAACCGGCATGCGGTTCTTGGCCCACCAGTCGTGTTCGCCTAGCAGGAAGCCGTGGTCTGTGGTGACGACCAACGCCGTCGTGTCCCACATGCCATAACGATCAAAGTCGTCGAGCAACCTGCCGAGTTGATCGTCGCACATTGCGACGATGGCCGCATAGTTGGCGCGCAACTCTTCGCATTCCTCAGGTAACTCATTGACACGCGCGTATGGCGGCCAGTCCAGTATTGGACCCTTGTAGCCGGTCGGGTAGTCCTTGCGAAATCGCGCCGGCGCGAAGAACGGCTCGTGCGGGTCGAATGTCTCAACCTGCAGCAGCCAGTCGTCATGCTGGCGGTTGCAGTCCAGAAAGTCGAGCCCGCGCGCAAAGCACTGCACCGCGGGAAAGTCTTCTTCTTCACGAATGAATTCCCGATTGACCATGTTCACGCGGTAGCGGTTGCGCGCCGCCTCGCCGTATTGCAACTTGTGGTACATCTCTCGAAAGCGCTCCAGGGGCGGCTTGACCATGGCCTGCCATGGATCTGCCTCCTGGCCGCGGATAAAGTCGAAGGTGCTGTAGCGCGTGTGGTAGGTCGCACCACCGTCTTCCCAGTAGTGGTAATGGTCGGACACCAGGTGCGAATGCACGCCGGCTGTCTGTAGCAATTCGGGGAAGGAGTTATCGAAAGGCTCCAGCGGTCCCCAAGAACGGTGCAGGAAATTGAGGCGTCCGGTCTGCATGTCGCGCCGCGCCGGCATGCAGGGCAGGCTACCAACGTAGTGGTTGTCGAAGGTGATGCAGCGATCAGAAAGGCGCTGGAAGTTTGGCGTCTTCACGGAGGTGCCGCCGTAGGGTTGCAGCGTGCGCCGGTTCAGCGTGTCGAACAGTACGAAGACCGTGCGCATTCTATTTGACGGCTCCAGAACCTAGGCCGCTGGTGAGTTGACTCTGCACTGGCAGAAATATCAGCAGCGTTGGCAGTGTTGTTAGCACCGAAGCCGCCATGACGTGGTTCCACTCGACCACGTTGTCGCCGAAGAAGGTCTGCAATACCAGCGGCATGGTCTTTAGTTCCGTGGTGGTCAGGAAGGCAAGCGCGAACAAATATTCAGACCAACAAACCAGGAAGCTGTAGGTTGCAGTCGCTACCACACCGGGCATCATTAAAGGCAGGATGATGAGAACAAGAATCTGCAAATGACTTGCGCCGTCGATCAGCGCTGCCTCGTCCAGGCTGACTGGTATTCCTTCCAGGTAGCCTACTAACATGTAAACCGAAAACGGTATTGTCACTGCGATGTAGACAACCATTAGGCTCAGGTGGTTGTTGAGAAGACCCAGCCGCGCAAAGAAGATGAACAATGGCGTCACGAGGATGATCCAAGGAAAGGTCTGACCCAGAAGGACTGCCCCAAAGAGCATGTTCCGCCCACGAAATCGCATTCGCGAGAAGCAATAGGCTGCTGCGATGGACACCGCCGTGGAGATCAGCACACTGACCAAGCACAGGTAGAAGCTGTTGAGCATATTGCGCCCAAAGCCAGTGTGCATCAAGCTCACATAGTTGGCCACGGTAAATCGCGCAGGTCCATCTGAGAACATTGTTTCTGGCGTTTTGAAAGAGGCAATGAAAATCCACGCTGCCGGATAGATGAAGAACACCAGCACAAGCAGGACGTAAAGTACCGTGAGGGCTTCGCCAGCCAAACCCATGCCGGTACTTCGACCCAAGCGAAATGCCGATGTGCTCACATCACCCCCCCGAAGCGGCTGCGCTGAGTAACGATGCGCATGTAAAGGATGCCGAAAGCGCCCATCAGCAGCGCCATGACCACGCCCACTGCCGAACTGTAGCCTAAGCGGCCGTCGATGAAGGCCTTAATATATACCTCGGTAGCCATGACGTTGGTGTAGTATCCTGGCCCAGCGCCAGTGGTCAGCCAGACGTAGACGAAGTTGTTAAAGGTCCAGAAAGTGGACATCAAGATCATCACGATAATGGTTGGCTTCAGGTGCGGCAGATAGATATAGCGCACGACCTGCAGCGGCGATGCGCCATCGATGGCTGCGGCCTCCACCAGTTCCTCAGGCAGCGACTGAAGAGATGCAAGGAATGATAGTGCCATCAGAGGCAGCGTATTCCAGGTGATGATGACAATCAGCGCTGGCCAGACCCAGGCAGCTGTACCCAAGAATGCGATCGGTTGGTCGATGAAACCTAGCGCAAGTAGCAGCTTGTTCAACTCGCCTACGCGTGCGTCAAGCATCCATCGCCAGATCACGATGGCGACGATTGGCGGAGTAGCCCATGGCACCAAGATGAGGATTCGAAAAAGTGTGCGAACTTTCATCCGCTCGATGATCCGGCTGTTGAGCGCCAGCGCCAGGGCTAGGCCCAGCAGAACGCGCGTGGACACGCCGACGAAGGTCAACCAGAATACGGTGTTCCAAAGCACGCGAAAGAAGTCTGGGCTTGATAACAACTCCGCGAAATTGGCGAGGCCGACGAACTCGCCACCGTTCTTCAGTTGAAATAGTGTTGTGTCGGTTAGGCTATTGCCGACGTTGAAAAGAATTGGATACAGGTAGAAGCAACTAAGAAACAGGAACGCTGGGGTTAGCGCGGCAGCAACGAAGCGGGGCGAATGCATGGTGCTACTTCTGGTTCTTCGCGAGTTCGCTCGAGATTAGCGAATGCAGTTCACCTGCAGCCTGCGCAGGAGTCTTTTCCCCAATGAAGACTGAGCCAGCCGCGCGCCCCGTCGCGTTCCACATTAAGGGGATTGCCACCGGGCCCAGTGCATACGGCCCCCAGCTGCGAGCCGTCTTGAGCTGCTCACCAAAACCGCTCATGCCTTCAGGGTAGCTGCGCATGGCAACAGCGGTTCGCTGCGATGGAGTGTAGTTGGTGAGAAAACGAGTGAACGCCGGTTCGGGTTGGGTCAAAAACTGAATCAGCTTCCATGCGGCTTCGGGGTTCTTCGCATTCGGGCTTATGCCCAACATTCGCCCACCAAAGTGCATCTTGGAGCCCGCGACGTCTGCCGGGTGTGGGGCGCTAGCAAAGGGTAATGGCTTGCCGGGAAAACGCTCCTTGAATGTCGAGATGATACGGAGCGCTGTGAAGTCTGGCACGCTGACCATGGCTATATCGCCTTTGACCATGCCCTCGACAATCTCTGGCGCACCAAGAAGGCACGCGGACATCATGGCCTTTGGGTTGTCACCCTCGTCCAAGAAGTTCTTGTAATAAGCCAGGCCCTCGGCGATCTGCCCGGGAGTTATGCCAACGCGGTACTTGCCACCGCCCGCATCCTCAATCAGGGCCCAGCCCTTAGACCACCAGTAGGAGTTGAGGTAAAACCAGATGGAAGGTGTGCCGCAGGTGCCGGCTGCAAAGCCGAAGCCAGCTTTACCTGTCTTCTTGAAGATGGCGCGACTGGTCTCTCGCATTTCTGCCCAACTGCTCGGAGCCTTTGAAATGCCGGCTGCCTTAAACAGCTCCTTGTTGTAAAGAACGGCCAGTGTGTCCGTAGCATAGGGCACGGCATATACCTTGTTGTCACGGCCAGTTGCCAAATCTGCAGCGATGAAATCGTTCCAGCCCTTGATGCCGGGCGGCGACTTAGCTATCAGGTCATCCAACGGGCGCAATACACCTGCGGTCGAAAAAGGCCGAGCCCACACATAGACTATCTCGACAACGTCTGGTGCTGAGCCCACAGCCGCCTCTCGGAGGTACTGCTGCTGAGCCTCTCCCCATGACATGCGTTGCATTGTTACCTTGATGTCCGGGTTAGCTTTTTCAAAGGCGTCGAGCGCCGAGCGCATTTGAGGGCCTTCACTATCGTGGTAGCGGAAAGTGATGTTGGTTTCAGCTGCGGCCAGCGGTGAAAAAAGAGCAAAGGCAGTCGAAAAAACACCAACCATCAAGCTAAAAGCTGAGAGCTTGTATGAGACACGGCGCATTGCATTGTTTGATAGTTTTTTCATCGTACTAAAAATTGTATAGGTCATGGATTGGTTTAGTCTTAGGCAATACCCTATCAAGTTTTGAGTAATCTGGGGGCTTCATACCGCAAAAGCGGGAACCCCACTTTGAGAGGGTGGAGTGACTAAAGCCGCCTGACACGCAAAGCTATTTGAAGGACATGCCCGCGTCAATCTGTTTGAGAAAGCCGATCAGCTGCTCAACTGTAAATCTGGATTGTTTCATAGCTGCTATTCTCCGAAATTAGCGGACTTTGTTACTTCACTTTGATACGCAGGTAAGGGTCAGGGCCAACGAAGCTGCGAGACACAAAAAGGTGTGAAGTCGTTCAGCCGCCGTACCATCCCGCATCAACATGGTATTCACGCCCTGTGCATCGGGCTGCATCGTCTGAAGCCAAAAAAAGTGCCAATGAGGCTACATGTTCAGGTTCAATCCGTTGCTGCAAACATTGTGCTGCAACGATGAGTTTCTCACTGTCAGGCGATTGCCAGAGTTTCATCTGACGGGGTGTACTGACCGCGCCCGGAACAATGCAGTTGACGCGGATGCCTGCGCTTCCAAGATCTCTTGCCAAACCTCTCGTCATGCCTTCAATGGCCGCTTTGGCTGTCATGTAGAGGGACAATTGCGGTAGCGCCAAATGCCACGATATGGACCCCATATTTAAAATGACGCCCTGTCCCGCATGGCGCATGGCAGTTGACACTGCTTGTGCACAAAAAAACTGATGTCGCAGATTCACGGCCATGCGTTGTTCCCAATAGGCGGGTGTGACGTTTTCGGGAAGATGACGATCATCGTTAGCCGCGTTGTTGATCAAAATCTCGATGACTCCCTGTGTTTTTTCGATATGAAGAAGCGTTTCTTGCAAGGCCGTTATATCGGTCAGATCGCAATGGAAAAAACAGGGTGGGTAGCGGGCGTCTTGCAGAGATGAAACCAAGCTTAGAGCTTCTTTGTCAGCAATGTCTAAAAAACACACCTTTGCACCTTGGCGAACAAAGGATTGAACCATGGCAGCCCCAATGCCTGAACTACCGCCTGTAATCAGGACGCGTTTATCAGCAAGGCTGGGGTAAATAGCGCTCGACATGCTCAAGGGCTGTTCAAACAAATTGGGGCTGCACCCAAGCGGCCCCAGCTTCAGAGGATGCAACCACAGCTTCTATAAAGGCCATGCCTTTGATGCCATCTTGCAGCGTCGGAAAGTTCACTTCAGGTGGGATGGGCTTGCCAGCATCGACGGCCCTGATGGCCAGAGCGGTCTCTGTGTAAATATTGGCAAACCCTTCAAGATAACCTTCGGGGTGACCTGCCGGAATACGCGTCATGCGCGCTGCTGCGGTGCCAACAGCGGGTGATCCACGGGTCAGAATTCGACGCGGCTCTCCGATCGGGCAGTAATCCAATCGATTGGGATCTGCCTGAATCCATTCAATGCCACCTCGCGTGCCATAAACACGAAGTCGCAAACCATTTTCGTGACCCACGGCGACCTGGCTTGCCCAAAGCATTCCTTTGGCGCCGCCTTGGTATCGCAACAAGATCGCTACGTTGTCATCCAGCCTGCGGCCAGGCACAAAAGTGGTTAGCTCCGCGCAGACCTGATCTAGTGGCAGGCCTGTGACATAGTCGGCTAAGTTGTAGGCGTGGGTACCGATGTCGCCCAAACACCCACCGGCACCCGAACGAGCTGGATCTGTTCGCCATTCGGCTTGCTTTTGACCTTGTTGTTCAATCGGCTCGCTGAGCCAGTCCTGCGGATACTCCACCTGCACCAAGCGAATATCGCCGAGGACTCCGGTTTGCACCATTTCACGTGCGTGGCGCACTAAGGGATAGCCTGTGTAATTGTGTGTCAGACAAAAAACTTTGCCAGAAGTGTTGGCCAATTTTTGCAGTCGAAGTCCTTCAGCTAGGCTCATGCTCAGAGGCTTATCGCAAATAATGTGAATGCCCGCGTTCAAAAAGACTTCGGCAATGGGAACGTGCAAGTGATTGGGGGTCACGATGGCCACGACATCAATACCGTCAGCACGTTGACTTTCTTTCAATGCCATCTCAGCATAACTTGCGTAACTTCTAGTGGGGTCCAAGCCTAAAGTGATAGCCGAGCGGAGGGCTTTGTCTTTGTCTGCACTCAGCGCTCCAGCGACCAACTCATAGTGATCGTCCATGCGTGACGACAAGCGGTGAACTGCTCCGATAAAGGCGCCTTCACCGCCGCCTACCATGCCCAAACGAAGGCGACGGCTCTTGCCGCCCTCGGTTACCGTGCTTGCCTCGATGGTCATGTCAATTCCTTGGTGTCAAAAAATTTCAGCGCGCAGCCCACAGCATGCCGCGCTCAAACAGGGTGCTCATCTCGGGCACCTGAAACTCTGCAGACACATGCCCTAACGCGCTGTAAAACACGCGGCCATGGCCATGCCGGCGTTTCCAGACTACCGGCATCACGACATCCTTAACCCACTCTGCGTGCTCGCCGCTGAAGGTGGTGGTGGCCAATACTTCGTTGACAGGATCAACATGCATGTAGTACTGCTCAGATGTGTAATCAAAGTCCGAGAGGCCTTGCATCACCGGGTCATCAGGCCGAGTGATGTTGACCCGAAAGTCAATGATGCCGCCCGGATGCGCCACCCATTGGCCACCGGTCATGAACTGATAATCCACCGAGTCACGGAAAGCATCGCACATGCCCCCATGAAAACCTGCAAGACCCACGCCCGACCGGACTGCTGCCGTTAAGTTGGCACACTCTGTTTTTTCGATTTTGGACATGGTGTAAATCGGCACGATCAAATCAAACTGATTCAAATCGGGGTCATCAAATACCGATGTTTGAGTTTCAATGCGAACCTCAAAATCATGTTGATGCAATTTTTTTTCCACAATGTGTGCGCATAACTCAGGTTCATGCCCATGCCAGCCGCCCCAGACAATTAAAGCCTTTTTCATGATGGTGCTCTCCAGATCAAGTGATGGTGTGCCTATTGAGGGCTGAGAATTAGAAGCTGCCAGATCAGCGTTCTGAAATCTTAATTTATGTTGTCTTAGTGAATCAAGTGGATCACTGAGGATGATGGTGGCTTGAGGGTTTGCCCTAGTCAGATTACTAAAAAATGTGATTAGGGTTGACATATTTCGCAATCAAAGTATCTGCTCGAACATGGCAATATGTTCCTGTCAGTACATCGAATAACTCATAACTTTGGAGACATTCACCATGAACACATTTTCTAAACCACTGTTGACTGCTTTGCTTGTAGGCGTGGGCTTATGCTCTGACGCTTTTGCGCAAAAAGCGGAGGTCATTCATTGGTGGACTTCAGGCGGTGAGTCTGCTGCCATCAAACAGTTTGCTGATGCTTATAACAAAGCAGGTGGCCAATGGGTCGATAATGCCATCGCAGGGGGTGACAACGCCCGTGCCGCAGCCTTGAACCGAATTGCTGGCGGCAACCCACCAACAGCTGCGCAATTCAACACTTCAAAGCAATACCACGAACTGATCGAAGCCGGTTTGCTCAGCGATCTGGACAACGTGGCGGCCAAAGGCAACTGGGATCAGTGGATGCCTACACCCATCAAGAATGTGATCAAAGTGAAGGGGCGCTATTACGCTGTGCCAGTCAATATTCACAGTTTTGCATGGTTCTGGTATTCCAAGGCTGTACTGAACAAAGCCGGTGTCGCTGAGCCGAAGACAGAAGCTGAATTCTGGACTGCGCTGGACAAAATCAAAGCCTCAGGACAAGTCGCATTTGCCCAATCTGGCACCATGGGCTATGAGCGCGGAACTTTTTCAGCGGTGTTGTTGCACATGGGTGGACGTGACCTCTACAACAGCATTTACGAAAAGCGGGACGTCAACGCCATCAAGTCGCCAGCGTTCAAAACTGTGCTCGAAAAATTCAAAAAACTCCACGCCTACACAGATGCTGGCATGCCAACGCGAACCTGGAACGACACCACGGCGTTGTTGGTGACCGACCGGGCCGGTTTCCAGATCGTAGGCGATTGGGCCAAGGGCGAATTCATCAACGCTAACAAAGTCGCAGGCAAGGACTTTGGTTGCTTTCAGGGCTGGGGTCCGAAGGCACCCTACATGGTGAGCGGTGATGTTTTTGTGCTGCCCAAGAGCAGCAACAAAGATGTGATCAAAGCGCAAGAATTGTTGGCAAGTGTCGTCACGTCACCTGCTGCACAAGTTGCTTTCAACAACAAGAAGGGTGCCATTCCAATTCGACCAGACGTCGAAGCTAGCAGCATGGACATCTGTGCGCAAGCAGGGGTTGCGGCGCTCAAAGATCCTGCACGCCAGACCCCGGACCCCAGCATGTTGGTGCCACCCGATGTATTTGGCGCAGTGGGTGATGTGATCACCAAGTTCTGGAACACCGACATGAAACCTGAGGACGCCCAGAATCGTTTGGTTGCAGCACTCGTTAGCAAATGAAGTTACCCACCAGACGCCCTGCATGGTCGGCTCATGCCGCATTGATCCCCATGGGAATGACCGTCTTGGTGGCATATATCGCAGGCATCTTGTGGACTGTGCGAATTTCATTCACCAGTTCCAAGATGTTGCCCAAGTCCGACTGGGTGGGGTTGAAACAGTATGAGGTTCTTTTTGCGAGCGATCGCTGGGCGACTGACATGGTCAACGTTGCCCTGTTTGGGGTGACCTTCATCACCGGCGCCATGGTCCTTGGTTTTTTATTAGCAGTCTTCATTGACCAAAAGGTGCGTTTCGAAGGTGTGTTCAGAACACTCTATCTTTTCTCTTATTCGTTGTCCTTTGTGGCAACAGGTGTGATCTGGCAATGGATGTTTAACCCCACGCTAGGTATCCAGCAATCTCTGCGAAGCTGGGGCTGGGAAAATGCACGTTTCGACTGGATCACTTCTCAGGACATGGCCATTTATTGCGTGGTGATTGCCGTCCTTTGGCATTCTGCTGGTTTGGTGATGGCCATATTGCTGGCAGGTTTACGCGGCGTAGATGAAGAAATAGCGAAAGCTGCACAAATTGAAGGCATTCCTCGCTGGCGCTACTACCTCAGCATTGTTTTACCTCAACTGGGTGCATCGTTGGGAACTTGTTTGGTCTTGTTGGCCGTTGCAGTGATCAAAGTTTTTGACGCTGTGGTGGCCATGACCAATGGGGGGCCGGGTGATGCAACCGATGTACCCACCAAATTCATCATGGACAATTTGTTCGAACGTCAAAACATTGGCTTGGCGTCTGCTGCTTCTACCACCATGTTGATCACGGTCCTGATCATCATTGCTCCCCTGATGTATGCCCGTTCCCGCTCTGAGAAAAATGCATGAGCACAGACATCCCTTCCATGCTAAGCCCTCGTCCTTCCGTTCAATGGTTCACGCCTGGTCGAATTGGCATCTATGTTTTTCTGATTTCTGCTGCTTTGTTTTTTCTATTGCCGTTGTATGTCATGGGCGTCACTTCCATCAAGCCGATGGTGGAAATTCGTGAAGGCAATATTTTTCAGTTTCCGTTGGCCATGACCTTTGAACCTTGGGCGCAAGCTTGGTCCAGTGCGTGCACTGGGCTGCAGTGCAACGGCATCAGTGTGGGCTTCATCAATTCAGTGCAAATTTTATTACCGTCTCTGGTGTTGTCTATTTTTCTTGGCTCCATCAATGGCTATGCTTTGGCATTCTGGAAGGTGCGATGGGGACATTGGGCGTTCAGTGTCCTCATGCTGGGGGCCTTTATCCCTTATCAAGTCATGATGTACCCCTTGGTGCGCATGTTTGCTTGGGCTGACATCTTTCAATCAATCACTAACATTGTGTTGGTTCACACCATTTTTGGTATGCCCATCATGACTTTGCTGTTTAAAAACTATTATGGTGGTTTGCCCCCTGAACTTTTCAAGGCTGCCAGAATCGACGGCGGTGGTTTTTGGCGTATTTATTTCCAATTGATGGTACCCATGTCTTTGCCAATTTTTGTAGTCGCCACCATCATGCAAACCACTGGTATCTGGAACGATTTCATCTTGGGACTCATCTTTGCGGGTCGAGAACACTATCCTATGACGGTTCAGTTGAACAACATCATCAACTCGACACAGGGTGAAAAAATTTACAACGTCAACATGGCCGCCACCCTGTTGACCTCTTTGGTGCCCTTGGCCGTTTATTTCGTTTCAGGTCGTTGGTTTGTTCGTGGAATCGCTGCCGGTGCAGTCAAAGGTTGAGTCACATGTCCAACGTTAGTCTTCAAGCACTCAGTATCAGCTACGGTAAAACGCCGATTCTCAGCCATCTAGACCTTGAAATTCAAGAGGGTGAGTTTGTTGTTTTACTTGGTCCTTCAGGTTGCGGTAAATCGACTTTGCTGCATGGTATTGCTGGTTTGATTGATGTAACTGGGGGACGCATTTCGATTGCCGGACAAGATGTGACATGGGCTGACCCCAAGGACCGAGGGATCGGCATGGTGTTTCAAAGTTATGCCCTTTATCCCACCATGACAGTGGAGAGAAATCTGTCGTTTGGCCTGCGAATCAGCGGACTCGATATCACCGAAGTCAAGAAGCGAGTGGCCCATGTTGCAGAGATGCTCCAGCTGACCGAATTATTGCAACGCAAGCCTGCGCAGTTGTCAGGGGGTCAAAGACAGCGAGTGGCCATTGGACGGGCATTGGTGCGTGATGTCAAAGTATTCTTGCTGGATGAACCCTTGTCGAATTTAGATGCCAAACTTCGTGCGGAGTTGCGTCGGGAACTGAAGCAGTTGCATCAAAATCTGGGTGCTACCATGATCCATGTGACCCACGACCAAATTGAAGCCTTGACGCTGGCAACCCGCATCTGCGTTATGAACAAAGGCGTGATTCAACAGTTTGATACACCGGAGGTGGTTTACAGCCATCCTGCCAATCGATTTGTAGCAAGTTTTCTAGGGTCGCCTAGCATGAACTTTATTGAAGGGCACTTGCAAATCCAAGACCGCCAAGTTTTTTTTGAAAGTTCGGTACTGCGAATGGATGTCAGCCACTATGCCTTTAAAGTGCCACCCTCTTCAAATCAAGGCTGCAGCCTAGGCATCCGCGCAGAGCATTTGTTTCCTGCAGCTGAATCAACCGCACCTCAAATGGAGACCGAACTTCTTTTGGTTGAACCAATGGGTGCGCATCAAATTGTCTGGTTGCAATCAAATGACGTCAGCTTGGCGATGCAGACAGAGCCGCAAATGGCTTTGAGTGTTGGCGAGAAAATTGGAATCGCGCTGCAGGCTCAAAAAATTTCATTATTTGACCCAAGCTCGCAAAACAGATTGTGAAAGTGGTTTCTCGCACCAGTCATTGACTGGATTTTCATCTATTCAATAATTTTTTCATGAGTCATCCCCCCCTTTCTATTCAGCTTTACAGTCTTCGAGCACTGCCCGCACTCAGTCATATTCTCGACACTGTCAAGCTTGCAGGCTACAGCCATGTGGAATTGATCGGCAGTCATCTCGACGATGCCCAAGCAGTGAAACAACAACTTGATGCCCGCAGCTTAAGTGTGTCTTCTTCGCACGTAGGAATTGCTGCGTTGCGTGACCGCTTCGACCACATCATGCAAGCCTGTAAGTTGCTGGGCTTTACTCAACTTTTCATGCCTGCTGTACCTCCCGAAGAGCGGCAAAGCATCGAGCCCTATTGGACATTTTTGGGGCGTGAGTTGGGTCAAATGGCATGGCGCGCAAAGGAACATGGCGTTCAATTGGGCTACCACAATCATCACTGGGAAATGAATGTGCAAGCCGATGGTCGAACCGCTCTAGACTGTTTGTTTGAGGGTGCTGGTAACGCGCCACTGACTTGGCAGGTGGATGTGGCTTGGTTGGTCAGAGGCGGCGTAGATCCTTTGCATTACTTGAAAAAATACGCATCGCGCATTGTGTCCGTGCACGCCAAAGACATTGCGCTACCCGACACTTGTCTCGATGAAGATGGATGGGCAGATGTAGGACATGGCGTGCTAGATTGGCGAGGGAGTTTGGCGCCGCAGAGTGTGGCGTGCGGTGCACAATGGTTTGTGTCAGAACACGACAAACCCAACGATCCTGTTCGCTTCTCCCGCAATAGTTTTGCATTTTTGAACTCACTTTGAAACTTCTAAAATCATGAAAAAAATCCAAATCGGTGTGATAGGTTGCGGCAATATCAGTGATGCCTACTTCAAAGGTGCTGCCCGTTCACAGTTCATTCAGGTGAAAGCCTGCGCAGACATGCGCTCAGAGGCTGCCGAGCAAAAGGCTGCGCTTTACGGATTTCAGGCGATGAGCATTGATGCTTTATTGGCTGATCCCGAGATCAGCATCGTGGTGAACCTCACCATCCCCATGGCACACGCCCCTGTTTCTCAGCAAATTCTCAAAGCCGGTAAGCACGTCTATTCAGAAAAACCCCTGTCAGCCACTTTTGCGGAAGCCTTTACCACTCTGAAAATGGCGAACGAAAAAGGCTTGAGGGTCGGATGCGCACCCGACACATTTCTTGGCGCTTCGCACCAAGCGTGCCGACGATTGATTGACGCAGGAACCATTGGTCAACCCGTTGGTGGAGCGGCTGTGATCATGTCGCACGGTGCGGAAAGTTGGCACCCTAATCCAGAGTTTTTTTACAAAGCTGGCGGCGGCCCTGTCTTAGACATGGGGCCTTACTACATCACCCAGTTGGTCAATCTTTTGGGGCCTGTCAAACGGTTGGCAGGTCTGGCGACTACAGGCAGTGCCACACGAACCATCACCAGTGAGCCATTGAATGGCAGCGTGATTCAAGTGGATGTGCCCACCACGGTCAATGGCGTTCTGGCGTTTGAAAATGGCGCCAATGTCACCTTGTCAGCTTCTTGGGATGTGTGGAAGCACAACCGGACTTCACCCATTGAAATTTACGGCACAGAAGGTGCCATGTTGGGCGTGGATCCGAACTTCTTTGGCGGCTCGCCCAGGGTTTGTTCACCCAACGGCGAATGGCAAGAGCTAGACATCAGCGCACATCCTTTCGGCACGCCCAACCGTGAATTGCGCAATGGGTCCATGGCAGCCGATTACCGCATCATTGGTTTAATTGACATGGCCATGGCCATCCAAAATAAACGTCCACACAGAGCCAGCGGTGCATTGGCTTTGCATGTTCTGGAAGTATTGGAAGCCTTTGAAAAATCTTCACGTACTGGCGAGTTTATGACCCTGAGCACAAGCTGTGAGCGGCCAGCCCCTGTTCCATTGGGTTCTGACGAAGTTGTATTTTGCTGAACGAACGAACTGAAGCCGGTCAGTTCATAGCGCGCTCCCGCCACTCTGAGGGCGTTGTGGCTAACTCGCGTTTAAAAGCCACGTGCATGTACTGAGTCGTTTTAAATCCTGAGCGTTTGGAGATTTCAACCAATGTCAAATCGCTGTTGCGCAACAAGTCACAGGCGACTTCTAGGCGATGTTTCAGCAAGATCGAATGCACTGTGGTGCCCAAATTTGTTCGAAAGCTGCTCTCAAGTGTGGAACGTGAAACGCCGGCATAACTCGCAACTTGCTCAGCCCGTACACCATGGCAAGCGTTTTGTCTGATGAAGTGCATGGCTCTCATCACCATGGGGCTATAGGCTTGGGTGTGAAGGGTCGATGCAAGTGCATTCAGACCAGCAGGCGGCACGATCACTTGGATGCCTTGAAGTCGAGCGCCTTGTAGCAATTCATGCAGAAAGCGCGCAGCAGTCCGGCCCATCTCGGTGGTACCTTGCCTGACCGAACTTAAGCCAATTCGCAGTAGCGAATGAGTCAGTGGGTCGTTATCGATTCCAACAATCGCCACTTCCTCTGGAACTGAAATGCCCGCCGTAGAACAGGCTTGCATGAGATGACGCGCCCGGTTATCGTTTGTAGCGATGATTCCCACTGGTTTGGGAAGCGATGAAATCCAGTCTATCAATTGCGCTAGCGCGTCCCCCCAGTTCTGCGCAGATGATGTTGCTCCCCGGTAGATGCGTCCTTTTGGCTCTAGTTTTTGAAATGCTTTTTCACGTTCTTGAGCCCATCGATTCATGGGGGACTCCGGCAAACTGTAAAGGGCCAGATGGGGTAAACTGGCTTCAATCAAATGCTCCTGTGCCATCTTGATTAATTTGAAGTTGTCTGTGGCAACATAGGGCAGGGTCGTCGGGTACATCTGAGGATCTTCATATGAGCCTCCCACTGCCACAACGGGCACTTTGGAGCCGCGCAAAGCATTGTAAATTGTGGGGTCGTCAAAGTTGGCGATGATGCCATCCCCCTCCCATTTGGATAACCCATTTAAACGTGCATTGATATCGTCCTCGACAAAGATGTCCCAATCAACGCGAGTCGAACGAAAGTAGTCGCCAATACCATCGATGATTTCTCGGTCATAAATTTGATTGGCATTGAACAGCAATGCAACCCGATGCACCTTGCGCGGGCTTAGGCTAGCTTGAGTGGCTTTACTTTCCCAAGCGAAACCCATGACGCTTATCCCTTTAAGCCCAGCATTGCCCGATTGGCTTTTTCGTCTGTACCGCTTGACGCAAAATCATCGAAAGAACGTGTGGCCACTTCAATCAGGTGCGCGGTGATGAACGGTGCACCTTCTGCGGCCCCTTGCTCGGAAGACTTGATGCAGCATTCCCACTCCAGTACGGCCCAACCATCGAAACCATATTGAGTCAGTTTGCTGAAGATGGCTTTGAAGTCAACCTGTCCATCGCCCAGCGACCTAAAGCGGCCTGCGCGGTCCTTCCAAGACTGAAAGCCACCGTAAACCCCTTGCCGCCCGGTGGGTCTGAACTCGGCATCTTTGACGTGGAAAGCCTTGATGCGACTGTGATAACAATCGATGTAAGCGAGGTAGTCAAGCTGTTGAAGCACAAAGTGACTGGGGTCATACAACAAGTTGGCACGCGGGTGATTTTGAACCCTTTCGAGGAACATTTCATAACTTGCACCGTCGCAAAGGTCTTCACCCGGGTGAACCTCATAGCAAACGTCTACCCCAGATTCATCGAAGGCATCCAAAATAGGGCGCCAGCGACGCGCCAGTTCGTCGAAGGCTGTTTCCACAAGACCCGCAGGCCTTTGAGGCCAAGGGTAAAGGTAAGGCCATGCCAAGCCACCACTGAAGGTTGCATGTGAGTGGAGCCCTAAACGCTGTGAAGCTTTTGCAGCCAATTTGAGTTGACCAATGGCCCATTCGGTGCGCAACGCTGGCTGGCCTTTGACCTCTGGCGGCGCGAATCCATCCATGGGCAAGTCGTAGGCTGGATGGACCGCCACCAATTGACCTTGCAAGTGTGTTGACAATTCTGTGATGGTCAGCCCAAGCTCCTTCAGTTGCCCAGAGATTTCATCGCAGTAAGTCTGACTTTCTGCTGCACGCGTTAAATCAAACAAACGTGCATCCCAAGTTGGAATTTGTACACCACGATATCCTAGCTTGGCCACCCATTTCCCGATCTCTTGCAGAGAATTAAAGGGAGCAACATCACCCGCAAACTGTGCCAAAAAAATACCGGGCCCTTGGATTTTTTTCATATCATTCCAACTTGTCGCTGAGTTTAATTATCAAATATAGTGAGACTGTGCTTAAGGCTTGCGCGAGTAACGACAAGCACTGACTTATTTCCTCACACTGATCAACACTGTAAATGATTTTATTTTTAGTCTATTCATCGTTTTCCATGAGTGACAAGGTGTGGCGTTAAACTAGTTAACTACTTGACTTGGCCTAGAGCAAGGGAATGCTGATTTGAGGATGAGACATTGATGTAAATTGACCTGCACCCTCCATGCCGCTAGCACTAAATACCTGCTGGTTTTTTAATGTTGGTTGATCGGTCTACGATGGGGATAGGAATTTGATAAATGGACTTTCCATCAAAAATAGTAAGCTGAGCAGATCCTGAATTGATGGGTATTGCCCATAGTTGTTTGTAAAAAGCGGCCAGACTCTCAAGGGGTTTTCCATTCAAACCGACTAGCCATTGGCCAGGAACAATGCCTGCCGATTGAGCGGGACTTTCAGGCGTCACTCTGACAATTTGAATACGCCCCTGTCGTTCCACGGCGTTGATGCCCAGCCAAGCTCTTTGACTATTGGGCCCCACACCATTTTGTAGCAAGTTCTTAAAAATAGGCTCCAATAAATCCACCGGAACAAACATATTCCCAGCCAAGCTTGAGGGATGATCTGCCGGCATAACGTCTTGTACAAAGAGACTTCCAATTCCTATCAACTCGCCTTTTAGATTGAAAAGACCGGCGCCTGAGTGATTGGCTACGGGTGGGCTTGTATAAATTGCACTGTCAAGGTGATATTCCCAATACCCCGTGAATGAGCGAACATCGATTAGTTTTGTTGGGCCCGAAAAAGATGCTTTACCAGCAGAGACGACCAAAAGCGAACTGTCGATTTTTTGATCTGGGATTTTTCCCAATTTAATGGGTTCAACGCCTTGGAGGGGTATCAGTGATTTGATTAATCCAAATCCAGTCGCTTGGTCGTAAGCCACAACTTGAGCGGGATAAGTTTTTTGTTGATGAGTTCGAATTTCGATTTGTTCAGTTTCTAAAATGAGATAGCCAATCGTTAAAATTAAGCCGTCTGAACCAATAACGACACCAGAGCCTTGACGCACTTTGCCTAGAGTCTGTGCAGACGAAGCACTGTCAATCGTTCGGCTCGTGATTTGTACTGATGCAGCTAAAGCGTTCTGCAAAATGTGACTGCTAATAACAGTCGGTAGCTGAGAAGATTTTTCATCTGTTTGGGCTGAAGTGAAATGATGATTGAGTGACAATACCAAGAGGCATAGAAAAATAAAATATTTCATACAAACTCCCTTTGTGATTAAGTTCAATATGCCGAATATCAGGCGTTACTCATATTTTCATTCTAGAGGAGATTAAGCCCATCATGCTCGGATTTTCAAAGCTTGCACAAACTGTAGCGCAAGTTGACAATTGAAGTCTGTCGCGACGTAGATTGGAGTGAAAATGACGAACATCCCGGCCCAAATTGGCGATTCACTTGAGAACGTAGATACGCCAGCACTCATCATTGACCTTGACGCGTTTGAAAGTAATCTATTCAAGATGGCCGCCTTTGCCAAGTCAGCGGGCGTGTCGCTTCGTCCTCATGCAAAGACACATAAATGCCCCAGCATCGCGCTCAAGCAGATCGAAGCAGGTGCAGTCGGCCAATGCTGTCAGAAGGTGGGGGAGGCTGAAGCGCTGGTTCGTGGTGGTGTGCGCGATGTGTTGGTCTCTAATCAAGTAGTTGGTATGCATAAGTTAAGAAGGCTAGCTGCGCTTGCGAAAGAAGCGACAATTGCCCTGTGCTTTGACTCTCCTGACCAAGTTACAGCCGCATCCATTGCTGCGAGCGAAGCAGGTGTTCAACTAGGCGGACTGGTTGAAATTGACGTCGGCATGCAACGATGCGGTGTAGCCAGTCCAGATGCAGCAAATGAACTGGCCCAACGAATCCACGCCGCTCCGGGTTTAATTTTTCGCGGACTACAGGCATACCAAGGCCTTGCGCAGCATTTGCCCAGTATTCATGAACGCCAATCGGCCATTCAAAGTGCTGCAGATATTGTTCGTGCGACCGTTGAGCGCTTAAGCAAGTCTGGCATTGCTTGCGAACTCATCAGTGGCGCGGGAACTGGCACCTTCCGTTTTGAAGGGCTAAGCGGATTGTGGAACGAGTTACAGGTTGGCTCTTATGTTTTCATGGACGCTGACTATGCGCGAATTGGCGGGGAGGGTAGCAAGCGCTTCACTGATTTCGACCATTCTCTTTTCGTTCTAGCGACAGTCATGAGCAAGACAACAAGCGATCGTGCAATCGTTGACGCTGGACTTAAGTCTTACAGCGGAGAAAAGGGCCTCCCATGGGTATACAACCGACCTGGACTTGAGGTTGTTGGCGTATCTGACGAGCACGGAAAGATCAAGATTGGACCTGATGCCCAACAACTTTTTTTAGGAGATAAAATTTTGCTGATTCCGGGGCATTGCGATCCAACCGTCAACCTTCACGATTGGTATGTTGGCGTTAGAAAAGGACGCGTTGAAAGCCTTTGGCCTATTACCGCTCGCGGTGCGAGTACATGAAGTTAATTTCTTGAGAAGGACCATCTCTAAAGGTATGAGAACTTGTTTATTGGACACTCCCACTTATTTGATAACTGCTATTCGCCGAAATTAGCGGACTTTATTCGATCACTTTGGGACAGAAGGGGGGGGAGTATGTCAATTCATGATGCTAAAAGAAAATTAATCACCTCTTTATTAAAAAATTCCCATTGTTCCAAACTGCTAATGTGGGCGGCATCTTTCACTATCACCAATTGAGCTTTGGACAAAAGTGAGACAATTTTTTGCGACATTGTTAGCGCAGTAGCTTGATCGTGTTCACCTGCCATGACCAATACACTTGATTTGATCGAGCCCAATTGGGGGGAGAGGTCAAAATTAATCAATGCGTTTGAGGTCCCCCGATAACCGACTACAGATGTCGTTTTAATCATGTCTTCTATTTTTCTAATCACAATCGGATTATTTTCAATAAAACCTTTTGTGAACCATCTGGAAATAGTTGACTCAATTTGGGACGACATGCCATGCATTTCAGCCTGATCTGCTCTTTCACCCCATAAAGTATGAGCATTGGACGCCGCTTGGCATGTGGTGTTGGCTAAAACGATGCGATCGACGGTATCTGGATATTTAAGTGCAAACGCTTGACCAATCATCCCCCCAAGTGAAGTTCCAATCCAGTGTGCTTTTTTTATGCCTAGGTACGTTAATAAAAAAGCGGCGTCATCAGCCAGTTGCACCATAGGGTAGGGCCCCTCGGTTGCTTCTGTTTCTCCATGACCTCGAATGTCATATTGGAGGACTGAAAAATGTTCAGCCAATGCTTTAATCTGAGGTTCCCAAATACCCATGTTTGCGGATACGGGATGGCTCAAAATGACCCATGGACCTGTTCCACTCACTCTGTAATTTACTTTAATTCCGTTCACGGTCGCTTTCATTTTCACCCTTTACTTTTTCGATTTATCTGTTCTGGCCAATGGCCAAGTTGACTTTGGGCATGACTTCGTTAGCAAACAACTCCATAGACCGTTTGCCTAAGGCTGGATCCATCCAGTCATGGCAGGCATAAACCAGGTTGCCAAAGTCTCCTACCTGATCTCTGAAGGCTAGAATTTGATCGACTACAGAGTTCACAGTCCCTGCAAGTACCAGTCTCTTGGTCACAAAAGAAGGGGTTATTTCTGAATCTGGCATATTGGGATCTGTTTTAAACAGATTACTTCGGCCTCCGCCTATCAGTTTTCTTGTCAATTGCTGAAAGTAAAAGTGATAGGGACCACCAGATTCAAGTGCGTATCGCTGAGCAGTTTTTTCATCGTCACTCACAAAAATACTTTTTGCGATTCGCCATTCAGAAGGTGACGCTAAGGCGCCAACCGCATTTCTTCCTTCAACGTATTTTGGCCAGTGTGATTTAACCCATTCTGGCATCAGAAAGTTTGCAGATATTGGTCCCCAGCCCCGTTTCGCCATTTCGGCCACACCTTGTGAGAACGGTGCGACTGCTGTTCCAACAATAGGGGGGTGGGGTTGTTGATAGGGTTTCATGACGAATCCCTGACCAATTTCTGGGATCATGGTTTTCTCTACAGAGATATCCCAAAATTGACCCTTGAGATTGTAGGGCGGCGAGCTTTCCCATATTTTCAAAATCATGTTAATGCTCTCAACGAACATGGCATTTCTGTCTTTTCCAAAATTGCCAAATATTTCTGCATCTGACATGAGCCCCCCTGGACTGATTCCCAAAATGAAGCGTCCTTGAAGCAAATGATCCAGCATGGCAACTTGGGCGGCGATTGCAGCTGGGTGCGCATTGGGCAGGTTGATAGTCCCAGTGCCTAATTTGATTTGTTGGGTTTGAGCAGCCAAGCTTGCTAAAAAGATCAAACTTGATGTAACTGTTTCAGCAGCATCAGTAACATGCTCTCCAACATAAGCCTCGCTGAAACCTAAGCGATCTGCTAACAAAATGGCTTCTCTATCTTCTTGGAGTGTTTCTGTTACATTGCGACCTGGTGGGTGCAGTGGCATCATAAAAGTACTGTATTTCATCCATTTCCTTCTTGATTTTTTGTTGATTTAGTTAAATTAAGTTTTCTTCTAATTCCGTACCCTTGGCATAACGACCCTTGTAATAGAGCAGTGCTTCTTTTTCTGTGCTCGTGAAATTTTCAACACGCCCTAGGAACAGTATGTGATCTCCAACTTCTTGACGCAGCCAAGTTGTGCATTCAAAAGTGGCTGAGCAACCTGGAATCAATGGAACTCCTAATTTGCCAAATTCATACGCCACGTTTGCAAACTTCTCTTCTATTCGGCTTGAAAATATTTTTGACAAATCGACTTGATCCTTGCTAAGGACATGAATCACAAACTTTCTTGTGTCGTCAAAGGCTTTCAAGCTAGGAGACTGTTTGTTAAGGCTCCAAAGAACGATTGGCGGCTCGAGTGAAACCGAATTGAATGAATTGATGGTGACGCCAACTGGTAATTCATCATTTGTCTTGGTACTCACGATGGCGACGCCTGTACCAAATTTGCCCAATGCATTTCGATACTCCTTCAGATTGAATTCTTTATAAGTGATCATTTGATCACTATAAATTCAAGCAATACAACGAGGAATGGGTAGTTACCCTAAGCTGAAACTTAGATTTTTTTAGACTGAGCGGCTTTTAGAAGGCGCGGAATGACTGTTTTTGCGCCTGCCATGAAATGCTCAATGGTGAGGCTGATCATTTCATTCAGATCATCTTCAAGAGGAACATCAAAGATCCATTGGCGTTGGCCAAAATAGAAAACTCTGGAGTTAATGCTCCAGACCAATTCAACTTCTGAAGATAGCAGGGGCACTTCGTCAATGGTGGGTAGGCCCATTTCATTGCGCAGTTCAATGGCAATGGGTTCCAGGATACGTTTTCTCAGAATTGCCAGATATTTGCGATTGATGTCCTCGCCACGCAAACCAGAAAACATAAAGATTCGAACCCAATCACGTGTCAGCGCAGCCTTGGCGTACTCTGTGTAAAGGCGTGTTAATCGCTCTGTTAGCGGTAGCCTTCGGTCCTGAATGACGGACTCCCAAAACGGGCTCCATCTCCCCATGTACACAACCTCAAAAACTCTATTTATGAGAGCCTCTTTGTTAGGAAAGTATTTATAGAGGAGGGACTGGGTCACGCCCAATCGTTTTGCCAGCTCTCGTGTGTCACCCCCGAACCCAACTTCTGAAAAGAACTTGATGGCCTCTTGGGTGATGTGCTCTTCTCGTTGTGGGCCAGAGAGGCGTTTTTTTGGAGGCGCTTTTGGGGGCGTCAATCAGGTCTCCTTTGAATTTCACGGTGTTTCTACTTTAACTAGCGCATTTTGGCTCACAGAAGTCATGATCGCCTCCAATGCTGCAACGTTGGCAAGCATTTCTGTGTGAGAAACCGGGTAGGGGCTGATATTTCTGACTGCAAACGCAAACGATTCGAGGTTTGTCAAAACTGCAGGTGCTGGCTCTGTGAAATGCTTTTTGACGGGCTGGCCCATCAAGGCAATCGTAACGTCCCAGCCTGATGGGTTTTCTGGGTGCGATCGATCTCTAATTTCAACCCATCCTTTAGAGCCGTATACGGCAAGTCGACCATCAAATGGGGTGGCTAATACTGCACCTATGAGGGAATTTGACCCGTTTGGAAAACCCATCATAATGCCCAAAGTGTCACCATTTTCGAAGTCTGAGCCCAATGTAGATAGCCGTGCCCAAACGGTTTCACATGGTCCTAGAATGGAAATACTTAAATCCACAAGGTGAATCCCAGTCGCAGTGAGGGGACCCACAGGTGCATGAACATTCGAAAGTCGCCAATTGTCTTTTGGCAATGCAAAAAATTTGTTTTGGCTGAAATTGGCTTCGATTTGGAGAATGGTGCCAAGCTCTCCATTTTTGATCATTTTCTTTAAAGCCATGACTTCTGGTTCAAACCTTCGCTCATGGCCAATACCCAAAGTCAAATTGCGGGATGAGCAAGCATGAATGGCCAACCTGGCGTCTGACAGAGATAAGCACAAGGGTTTTTCACAAAAAACGTGTTTGTTGGCCTCGGCAGCCAGAAGAATCTGTTGAGCGTGGTGCTCGTGAGGAGAACACAAAATGACTACTTCTATATCTGCTTGCTTCAACAGATCTTGGAAGTTGTCATGAATCATGACCCCCTTCAAATCATTGTCGCTGTGCATTGCGGATCTGGTTAAATCAGAGGTTTCAGCAATCCCAATCAATTGAAAGTTCTGAGATCCTTGTAGTTCTTTAAAAATGGTTTTTCCCCACCACCCAAAGCCTACAAGACCGGCTTTAACGGGGCATGACATGGGTTGCTTGTCAGTGATTTGCATCATTTGAAAACTTTCCGCAGGCTGGTTAAGTTCGACTAAGTCTACTAGAATTTACTCCTAATTGATCAATTGAACACAAAATGGCATTTCACAATATTCGTCAAAATCCTAGAGGTATTCAATTATTTGTTGCTGCCTATGAAGAGCAGTCATTCACTGTTGCTGCTCAGCGAGAGCACGCAACTCAGTCTGGCGTCTCTCAGCATGTGAGTGACCTAGAGGATTCTTTAGGGGTGAAATTATTCTCCAGGTCAGTAGGCGCAGTTCAGCCAACACCCGCCGGTACGGCTTATTACTCTGCCTGCATTGAATTTCTAAAAGCTCATGAAATGACATTAAGAGCGATAGAGCCTTTCCAAGGAAGTCGGCAAGGTGAAATCAAAGTGGGCATGACACCTGTCATGACAAGAGCGGTATTGGCGCCGGCTTATGCGAGATTTACTAAACAAAATCCAAATGTCATTGTGCGAATTATTGATTCTTATTTTGGTGAGTTGACAGACAGGGTTCGGTCTGGGGAATTAACTTTTGCCATTGTTCCGTCCTCGACTGGTTCAAAAGGTGTTCGTACGAGTTTTTTTGCAAGCGCTCCCGAGATGCTCGTTTCTGGAAGAATGAGTCCTTTTAAGCACTGTCAACCATTGAAGTTGGCTGATCTGCCCCCCCTTAATTTGGCCATCCCAGGTGCTAGCAATGCGCGTCGAAAATTGATTGATGCATACATCACTTCAAATGGCGTTGGCATCAAGAGTTTTGCTGAATTCGACACAATGGCTGGCACCATGGATCTCGTATCTAGAGGAGAGTGGGCAACTATTTTGCCAATGATGATGATTGCCAATGACATTGACACAGGAAAATACAACATCAATCCCATTGAGAATCCGCCCTTGATACTAGAAACATTTGTCATTGAGCCAGCTCGTAAAACGATGCCGGATGTGGCCTTGGATTTTTTAGAATGCGTTAAAGAAGAATTTTCTTTTTCAATTGCTAAAGCGACGCAACTCTTAAAAAAGGGAAGGCATTAAGTTAAGTGATTACCTGCATCACTTCTAATAATTTGAGCCTCAGTTAATTCAGATATACGATTGCCTTAAGTTTGAAACTCAAAACTTTTGAGTGAGAAGGGTAATCAGCATGGAATGTATTTCAAAATCGCAGTCCAGTACGATAGGTCAGTGGCTATCGCGCTGCTTCTGGGCGGCGCTCATCTCTTCTTCTACCGTATTTGCTCAGAGTGACTATCCAAATAAGCCTGTGCGAATTGTTGTCCCATTCAGTGCGGGCGGAATGAGTGATGGTTTGGCTCGTTTATATACAAAAGAGCTATCCGACCGGTTTGGGCAACCCTTTATTTTAGACTTTAAGCCAGGAGCAGCTACCAATATAGGTGCGGCTTCAGTAGCCACGGCAACTCCGGATGGATATACCTTGTTCATGTCTACGATGGCATCACATGCGCTGAATAAATGGAGTTACAAAAATTTAAATTATGACCCAGACGCCATGGTGAATGTAGGACTACTCGGCGTTGTACCTTCCTTTTTGGTTGTGAGGCCAGACTCTCCATTCAAAACATTTGATGATCTTGTACGGGCAGCGAAATCCAGCCCTCAAGGCTTGAGCTATGGCACCCATGGTGCTGGCGGCCCTCACCATCTTATTACTGAGTTATTGCGTTCGAAGGCCGGAATTCCACAACTGTTGCATATTCCTTATAAGGGACTTCCACAGTCCAGTGTAGATCTCATTGGGGGTCGAATTGATTTCATGATCGATGGCGCATCTATTAACCTCGTAGACGGCGGTCGCTTGAGAGCACTTGCAGTGTCTTACCCAAAGCGCTGGCCGTCGCAGCCTAATGTTCCAACAATGGCCGAGGTAGGTTACCCCGACGTAGCAATGACAACATTCTTTGGAATTTCAGCGCCTGCAGGTACACCCATACAAATCGTTGAAAAATTAAATCAAGCCTTGAAATCGATAGGTACAAGTCAGGAAACAGAGAAAAAAATGCTTGCGATGAATGTTTTACCACTTCCACTCAACCGTCAAGAAACATCTGAATTTATCAAAGAACAATCAGATAAATGGCGGCCTGTGATCAAGTCATTGAATATTGTTTTTGAATAGCTGCAACGCAGACTAATTATTTTAAAAATCCCAAGGAGACAAAATGAAATTCTTAGAAAAAAAAGGACTGATTAGCAGAAGAAAATTAAACACGATGGCTGTGTTGAGTGCTTTGATGCCTGTCTCTTCAATGGCGCAGGCTGATTACCCCATTCGGCCTGTCAAGGTGATTTCACCATTTTCTCCAGGTGCCTTCACTGATGGAATTGCACGTGCCTACATCAAGGAACTTCAGGATCGACTCGGTCAACCTTTTATTCTTGAACATAAACCTGGTGCAAGTACCAATATTGCAACTTCGTTTGTATCCTCTGCACCGGCAGATGGACATACTTTGTTGATTTCAACTTTAGCGTCACACTCCTTGAATAAATGGAGTTATAAAAATTTAAATTACGATGTTGAAAAAATGATGTCAGCCGGCATGATGGGTGTCAATGCATTTTATGTTGTTGTTCGCAGTGACTCACCTTTTAATACGCTGCAAGATCTCATCAAGGCAGCTAAAGAAAGTCCAAATGGACTTGCTTATGGATCCCATGGTGAAGGGGGTGCCAATCATGTAGTGACAGAGCTTTTCAGATCGCAAGCAGGCATTGGCAAGTTAATACACGTTCCTTATAAAGGCGGTGAATCCCACCGAGATTTAATTGCTGGCCGACTTGATTTCATGATTGACGGCGCGGCCATTAATCAAGTGATCGGTGGTCGAATGAAGGCCTTGGCAGTTGCATACCCTAAGAGGTGGCCAACACAAGAAAAAATTCCGACGATGGCTGAGTCTGGATATCCTGAAGTAACTATTGCGACATATTTTGGCTTGTCAGCACCTGCCGGAACCCCCACGCCAATTCTGGAAAAGTTGAATTTCCACATGCGTGAAATTGCAAAAGATGCAGATTTTCAAAAGCGCATGTTAGCAATGAACGTTCAAGCACTCCCCATGACTAGACAAGAAACGGATGGTTTCATAAAACTTCAGACTGACAAATGGAAACCAATTTTGAAGTCACTCAACATTTCATTTGAATAACAAGTTTGTCCGGATTTTTTAACTATGAACATAAAACCACATGTGATCAAGGCATTGAATTTGATTGAGGGCCTTGCTTTGATGGCATTGATGATGTTGGGTAGTGGTGCGTACGCTCAAACTGAATATCCCAACCGACCTGTCAAAATAATTATTCCATTTCCAGTAGGGGGGCTGTCTGATAGTTTGGCCAGGATCTACGGCAAAGAACTTTCTGAACGTTTGGGACAGCCCTTTGTTGTTGAGTCAAAACCAGGCGCTGCAACCAATATTGGTGCCGCCTATGTCGCCTCTGCACCTAATGACGGATATACACTGTTGGTGACAACCATTGCAACCAATGCACTTAACAAATGGGCCAATCGGCCTCTTAGTTTTGATCCACATGGTTTCGCAGAAATTGGCATGTTAGGTGTCAATACCTTATATGTCATGGTGGGTGCAAATTCACCTTATCGAACAGTGCAAGACATTGTCAAAGCAGCTAAAGAGAATCCACAGGGATTGTCTTATGGTTCCTTTGGAAGCGGTACACCCAATCACATGCTGGCAGAAATGTTCAGACAGTCAGCTGGCATTCAAAAATTAACTCATGTGCCTTACAAAGGAGCTAGTGATTCAAGCATAGATTTGATAGCAGGGCGCATCGACTTCATGATTGATGGTGCCACCATTAATCTAGCGAACAGTGGAAAGCTTCGTGCATTGGCTGTTGCATTTCCTAAGCGCTGGCCAACTCAACCATCAGTTCCTACCATGGCAGAAGTCGGCTTTCCAGATGTGACCATCTCTACATATTTTGGCCTTGCTGCACCACCTAATACGCCGCCCGCAGTTTTAGATCGATTGAATGCTGCACTTCGAGCAATTTCTTCAACACCCGACATGGAGAAAAAACTGTTGGCATTGAATGTGATGCCGATGTCGGTGAGTCGACAAGAAGCTACAAGTTTCATGCGGCAACAATCGGAAAAATGGGGGCCTCTTTATAAAACTTTAGAGCTTCCAGATAAGTGAATTTAATGCGTATCGTTGAAGCATTCTTTAATTTAACAATAGAAATCTTATGAAAAATCAAAATGTAATCAATGAGTGGAAGAATTTAAAACCTTTTCCCGAACCAACTTGGGAACTAGAGGGCGTAGAGTGCCATGGAAAAATCTATTTGATAGGCGGAATTACCAATGGATGGGCTGCTAAAACAGGGTGGACGCCCAATCGTTTTGTTTATGAATACAACCCCCAAAACGATGAGTGGACGCGCAAGGCTTCCATTCCTTTGCCACTTCATCACATGGCTGTGACTGAACTAGATGGTTTAATTTATGGTTTTGGTGGCTATAGGACACCCGAACAAGGGCCAGATGATTGGCTACCAGTTGCACACGCCTGGACCTATGATCCAAAAACAGATATTTGGACTGAATTGCCTTCACTTCCAGAAGCAAGAGGCGCATCCGCTGCTTCTGTTCTGAACGGAAAAATTTACATTGCTGGCGGTTCAATTGCTTGTAGCAGGAAAGGTCAGAAGGCTTCGCAATTGGCGCCACATACTAGCAGCTCAAAGGTATTTGTTTTTGATCCTTTATCTAAAACATATTCTGAAACAGCCCCAATGTTGACTGCAAGAAATCACCATTTGTTAGAAACGCTTAATGGAAAACTTTACGCACTGGGCGGTAGAGTCGGGTCAAGCAATGCATTTACTTCTAGTAACAAAATTGACTTGGTGGAAGAATATGACCCAGCGGATGACACTTGGTGGCCAAAATCTCGAATGTTGGCTGCTCATGGTGGCATGCTGTCGTGTATTCATGATGGTGCTATCTACGTATCGGGGGGAGATGCCTTGCGTATGATTGAAAAATACGATGCTCAAAATGATCGATGGACCATTGCAGCCGAATTGCCAAGACCGCGCTTAGGTGGTTCTGGCGGCTGCATCGATGGCAAGATGTATGTCATCACTGGGCATGTACGCACAGAAAATGGTAGTCAACCTGTGTCAGACAATATTGTTCTTGAATTAGCTTGAGTCAATGACAGAAGTCTAATCGCTGAAAATTTCTAATTTGAATTTAATCTTCAAAGGAAATTTTCAGAGATTGAATGACAGGGCGCCATTTTTCTGAAGTCTGCCTAATAAAGTCGTTGGCTTCTTGTCGTGTCCCACGCATAGGTTGTGCGTGCAAAGCAAGAATTCGATTTTCATTCTCTGTATCCGATGCGACATCTCTAATAGCCTTATTGAGCTTCTCGAGAACGGCTACCGGTGTTCCAGCAGGAGCAGACAAACCAATGAATGATTGCATGGTGACATCTGGCAAACCCGCTTCAGCTGTCGTTGGAATTTCTGGCAGGGTAGGCCATCTTTTGGGCGTTGCAACTGCCAGCGCTCTTAGTTGACCAGTTTTGATTTGGTTTACTACTGATGCGTCTACCATAAAATCTAAACGCCCAGCTATTAAGTCTAGAGAAGCACCCGTCTTATATGGAACATGCAAAAGTTCCTTGATTCCAGCCTTCGACCGAAAAAGTTCAGTTACTAAATGCGCTGCACCGCCGGTACCAAGGGACCCGTACTTCAAGCTTTCTGATGATTTATTGGCTGCGTTAACCAAATCACTGACACTTTTAAAGGGCGACTCTGGTCTCACAACGATATAAAAGGCTGAAGTGCCCATGAGACCAATTGTTGCAAACGCATCAGGATCGTAGGAGAGTTTTTTGTATGTCCATTTGTTCAAAGCGTTAGAGGCCAAATTCGACATCAAAAGTGTATAGCCATCTGGAGCTGCTTGAGCAACATAAGCTGCAGCAATGTTAGTGCTTGCGCCTGGTTTGTGTTCAATGATAAAAGCTTGACCAAATCTCTTCGCAAAGTCATTGGTGAATATTCTGAGTACGCCTTCAGGAACACTTCCTGGACCAAAAGGAACAATGACTTTAACGGGTCGATTGGGGTAATCTGCTTGAGCGTATGCAAATGCAGAAGAAAATGAAATAAATAAAACCACAACCAGTTTTTTTATCAAGTAAAAATTTTCTTTCATTTAAGTTGACTCCAATTAAATTGCGGGCAACTTTTTGACAGGTCTTCAATTTTTCGTGCTTGTATGTTTTTATATCTCTCGTCAACTACCGCATCTTCTAGACGACTGGGCATGATGTAAAAGTCACCATTCTCTAAACCTTGCATCAGCATCTCGGCGATTTCAGATGGTTCTTTGCCAGCCGCCATTCGCGTTTGAACAGTACTTTGATACGTACTCATGAAATTTTTGGATTGAAGAGTTTTATCTTGATTGGATAAATTTGAATTTTCATCAAACTTCTTATCTTCAGGTCTAATTCGAATTGAATTTGAATTTAAATTAGTATTGACTGCGCCAGGGCATAACACGGACACAGTCAATTTGCTGTTGACTTGTTTCAGTTGAGCATAAAGCGCTTCCGTCAAGGCAATTACTGTATGTTTGCTGGTGGAATATAAGCTTGTTCCAAAGATTAAACCTGCCTTTGATGCAGTGTTAATGATGTGTCCTTCTTGTCCATGCGCCAACATAAGTGGGGTAAAAACACGAATTCCATGAATGACACCCCAAACGTTGATATCAAGAACCCATTTCCAATCGGAAATACTCGCTTCCCATAAACTTTTATCATCCGCTGCACCACCACCAATACCAGCGTTATTGCAAAGAATATGGATGTTTCCGAACTGACTTATTGTGAATTCTGCAAGTTCACGGACAGAGGACTCACTCGTGACATCTGTTACTTTTCCTTCTACAGAGTAGCCTTCAGACTTAAGCCTACTCACTTGTTTGTCAATTGAGTCAGGATCAATGTCAGCGATAACTACTTTCATGCCTGCTTTTAACAACCGTTCAGCTATTGCCAACCCGATACCATTTGCTGCGCCTGTGATGACTGCGGTTTTACCCATTAAATTTGAAGTCATATGACTTACTCTAATGAAATATTGAGTGACTTAACAATGGGTGCCCACTTAAGAGTCAGCCCTTTAATAAACTCGGCTGTTTCTTGTTTGGACATTGGTTTCGATACCATGTTGCCTTCTAGAACTCTTTTTTTGATTTCGGTTTCTGTAAGCGCACTCATGAGCGCACTGCTAAGTTTGTCGACAATGTGTGGTGGCGTTTTGGGTGGTGCGTGGATTCCACCAAATGCAGTCAAACTTACTTCTGGAAAACCTAGCTCTGCCATGGTTGGCAAATTTGGAAGGGTTGGCCATCTTTCTGGATACGCAACCGCTAATGCTCGCAGCCGACCCTGTTCAACAAGCCTGATTGCACCAGCGTCCCACATGAAGTCAATTCTTCCTGCGATGAGATCAGTGCTAGATTCATTGAGACCCTTGTATGCAACGTGAACCAGTTCCTTAATTCCTGCTTTGTTTTTGAATAATTCACCAACTAAATGATTAGGTCCACCAATGGCGTGAGTTCCATAACTTAAGCCTGTAGGTGTTGTCTTTGCCGCCTTAACTAAATCATCAACAGATTTAAAGGGTGAATCATTTCTGACAATCAAATAAGAGGAGACTTGCCCTATTAATCCGATTGGTATAAGGCTGTCTGGATCGTACGATAAATTTTTTTGTAAAAGTTTGTTCAGAACATTGGAACCAATCGTGCTAAAGAAAAGTGTATAGCCATCGGGTGCTGCCTGTGCTACGTATGCAGCACCAATATTTGTTGAGGCGCCTGGTTTAAAGTCAATGATAAAGGGTTGCCCTAATTTATCTGACATTGATTTTAAGACAGCTCTTGTCGTAACCTCGGCACCAGGTCCAAAGGGGAATACAAGTTTGATAGGTTTATTTGGATAGTCAGTTTGAGCCAAGGATGTATTGATCGCACTTGGTAGAAGTACGGACGTTAATAGAAAATCTCTTTTTGTTAGCTTTGACTTAAAAACGTTCATCATCGCGAATTCCTTTTTAATTGGATTCTTTGTTAATTGCTCAAAGTCTCTTTGAAAAAATCTTTCATATGATTAACAACTACCTGAAATATTTCAGGATTGCGTGGCTCATAAACATCAACATGGTTTGCATTAGGAATAATGACTAACTTTTTAGGCTCGTGAGCTTTGGCATAAAAGCTCTTAGCTTCAAAGACTGAAACAATCGTGTCTCGCTCTGTGTGAATAAACATAAGAGGCCGTGGTGTGATGCGATCTAGATAATTTTCAGGCGCAAAATCTTGCAAGTGGTCATAGTTTTCCAGGGGGTACCCCTCTGGATACTTTTCTGCAACTTTGTACATCGTGACAATTGAGTCCGCTTCTGCTCGGCCAGATGGAACTAATTCATCATATGGAACACGTCTAGACTGACCCGTCATCACTCTTTCGATACGATCAATTTTCATCATGTCTTCCCAGTCGAGACGCTGTGAGTAGGTTCGCTTGTCCTTTGCGCTTCTACCGCAGTCAGCGGATGATCCAACCGAAACAGCACATCGAATGTTTTCATCATGAGCTGTCGCCATCATGCCAACACTGCCGCCAAAGCTGGTTCCGTACAAACCAATTCGATTGACATCCACGTCAGGTCGTTGACGCAAATAAATCATGGCACTCAATACATCGGTGACTTGATCCCAAGGCTTATTTTTAAGTTTCACACCTTCACTTTCACCGAATCCCCGATGATGAAAGTCCAAGGTATTGAACCCAGCAGCAGAAAGTTCGCGAATATAACCCGGCATGTATATTTCTTTTCGACCGGTATACCCGTGCAAACAAAGGATAGTGGGCATAGGTTGCCCTTCCTGTGCGCCAGCAGCTCTCGTGAATTGACCACTTATTTTTAGTCCATCACTGTAAAAATAAATTTCTTCATGATGAGGTTGGTAGTTTTTGTTGGTCATGAATGTCCTGTCATTGACGATTGAAAGATTTATTAAAAATTCATACTAAATGAAGATGAAACGATTGCAAATCATTAGATTTAATGTTGTAAATCAGAAAAAGTGATCCATGGAGTTCATCGCAAATGAAGGTTGAAAAAATCAATCATGTGACCAACAACGACTTTAAAAACATCAGGATTTCTAGGTTCATAAACATCAACATGGTTTGCATTAGGAATAATGACCAGTTTTTTGGGTTCTTTGGCCTTTTCATAAAAGTGTTTAGATTCTGAAACTGCAATCATTGTGTCTTTCTCTGTATGCAAAAAAAGAACGGGTCGGGGTGATATCCGATCAACATATTTTTCAGGTGAAAACCCAGCTGAGTGATCGGAATTTTCAATGGGGTATCCTTCCGGATATTTCTCGTCGACCTTGTACATGGTCGAAATAGAGTCGCGTTCGGCTCGACCAGATGGTGCAAGCTCACCATAGGGAATCCGGCGTGATTTCCCAGTCATCACACGCTCGATACGATCGATCTTCTTGACCTCTTCCCAATCTAGCCTGTCAGAGTAGGTTCTGAGGTTATAAGAGTTTCTTAAACCATCAGCAAATGATCCTACAGCCACCGCACAACGAATCGTTTCATCAAGCGCTGTGGCCACCATGCCAGTTGAACCGCCATAACTTGTTCCATAAAGTCCGATGCGTTCAGGATCTACATCGGATCTCTGTCTCAGGTAAATCACTGCACTGTGAATGTCTGTGACTTGATCCCATGGTTTACAGCGCAATTTAACGCCTTCACTGTCGCCGTATCCGCGATGAAAAAATTCTAGAGCGTTATAACCTGCAGCTGAAAGCTCACGAATATAGCCTGGCATATAGATTTCTTTGCGGCCCGTATAACCATGAATACAAACGACAGTAGGACTGCGACTGCCTGTTTTGGCGCCTGCAGCTGGCGTAAAGTGACCCGCAATTTTGAGTCCATCAGCATAAAAATGAATGGCTTCTTGTTTGGGATGGCTTGTGCTCATGGCATGAATCCAATCTGGTGTGAAAGATAAACATCCTAAGCAAGGGCTAGTTGGAGTACAAATTATTTGATGTGATTGTCAGTATTAAGAATTTTGATACGTCTATTTTGAGGATGCCGCGTATCAGGTTCACTAATGTTCAGCATCAGTGAAGATAATTAGCCAAACTGATTAATTTTTTATAGGATCTTTATCTGAATTCAAACCAACTCCAAAGAAAAGCCAATGCGGGTAACGATTCCCAAGAATGCGAATAGCAAAGAATTGCTAAGCGTGAGTGCTACATTCAATTTCCAAGGCCGCGTCATGGATGCTGCGACTCAGGCTCATCGAGGTGCGCAACTAGCAGGGGGCTTGATCGCTTTGGGCTTGGGCGAAGGTGACGTTTTGGCAGTTTTGTTGCGAAATTCCGAACTTTTTGTGGACGTCATTCATGCTTGCCGCCA
>CANJOS010000012.1 GCA_947476015.1 Comamonadaceae bacterium
AACGCGTGAGGGTTGCATTTGCACTGGACTGCTGCGACAGAGAAATCATGAGCTGGGTTGCCACTACCAAAGGCATTGATGCAGGATTGGTTGGCGACTTGATGATGCAGGCTGTGGAGAAACGATTCGGATCAAACGGCAAGCCACCCAAAACGATTGAGTGGCTGACTGATAACGGCAGCTGTTACACAGCGGCTGAGACAAGAAGCTTTGCCAAAGAACTGGGTTTAAAGCCTGTAACGACACCCGTGACAAGCCCTCAAAGTAACGGCATGGCAGAGAGCTTTGTGAAGACCCTGAAGCGGGACTACGCCAAGCTGGCTAATCGACCAGATTCAAAAACTGTGATGGCTCAACTGAAAGGTTGGTTCGATGACTACAATTCGTATCACCCGCACAGCGCACTTGGTTACTTGCCACCAACGCTGTTCAGGGAGAAACGATCGGTAACTTAAACATACCGGCGGTACTGGATTACAGGGTCAAGACCACTTTTTTTATTCGTACCCACCAATTTACCCACCATTAAGTTCGAGGGTGAATTTCTCTTGATGCTACCAGTTGGGATTAAATCAACAAAGAGCAATTTCCATCCTGGCGAACAGTGGCTTCTGCAATTCAAAATTTGAATTCACAAAAATCACAACCATAGCACCCCACCCACCCCCCACCCGTCCGTTTCGAGGTGACCCTCTCCAGACGGGTTAATCACTGTTCCGTAGCCGCAATATAAAAATCCAAGAATCTTTGTCTAACGTTAGACAACAGGACAGTATGAGCATGTAAGTCGGCAAAGTTGGACTGTGCGGCGCAACATACGCACAGTGGGTGGTGGAGCACCCCTTCAAAAATCCAGCCAGACGGGACCGCATCGGGCCTGCTGCGAGTTCATACCACTCTAAATTTTGCGCAGCACCAATTGGCGCCCATGCTGCCGGAGTTTCTGTCGCTGCATCCTCAGCTCCGAATTGAGTTTTTGCTTAATAGTGAACCCATTGACTTGGTCAAGGCTGATATCGACATTTCCCTGCAGGTGGGCCCCATCAGCAATACCTCACTAATTGCCAAGCGAATCGCCACGACACAATGGTTGTTGTGTGCAGCGCCTGATTACCTTCAGGTGGCCGGCACACCCAGAGCGCCTGAAGACCTTCTTCGCCACAATTGCTTGAATTTCTTGCCGCAGACCTATCGCAGTGTCTGGCCACTGCGTTCCCGCTCTATTGAAACTGGTTCCGGTCTCGCTCCTACTCGCTATGAAGCGGTGGGAAACGTAGCAAGCAACTCGGACAATTTCCTGCGTGTTCTTGCCTGTCAGGGCCTGGGAATTGCGCGCCTTGCAGCCTTCCATATAGGGCAGGACTTACGTGACGGGCGATTGCAAACGGTACTTGTT
Organism: Comamonadaceae bacterium; assembly: GCA_947476015.1. GTDB lineage: Bacteria > Pseudomonadota > Gammaproteobacteria > Burkholderiales > Burkholderiaceae_C > Limnohabitans_A. The sequence goes on from CANJOS010000012.1 coordinate 1,397, forward strand.
AACTATTTGCCCGAAGAGCCTGAGCCCATATTCGCGGTCTTCCAAAGCCGTCGAAACCTGAGCTTGCGCATGAAGGTATTCTTGAAGTTCCTCGAAGAGCGTTTGGCAAATTCCTTGGACTGGGAAGATCCACTCAGATTTCGGGCCACCTGATAAGAAGGGTGGATCACTGCTTTTTGGACTTGGTCCGAATTTGTTCGACTAGGTATTCGTGCAGAAGTGTCGTTGCATGCGCCACAGTTCCTTCCGCTTTTGCTATCCACACTTCGGTGCGGGGGAGCAGGGGTAGGCCCTGATCGGGACCGATGATTTCTAAGCGGTTGCCAATACTCTGGGATACAAATGCACTGACCCCAAGGCCGGCCCGCACGGCGGTCTCAAGGGCGACGAGGCTACCGCAACTGCAGACCTCTCTCCACGCGATGCCCGCGCCATCAAGTGCTGCGATGGCCCATGCCCTTACCCCTGATCCTTCCTGATGAAGCGCCAGTGGTAACGGGCGGCGTCGCCAAATTTCAGCCTCGCCGGAACATGCCCATACTGTTTCGTAGTGCGCCAGTACCGTCGTCCCGGGAACGCCACTGTTCTGAGCTACTCCTTTGGGCCCCACACCGACTAACAGGTCGTAGTCCATACCCAAGCGTGGTCGCATTGCCGATGGAATGCCAATACGCAGATCGAACTGCACTTCAGGGAAATCCAAGCAGAACTGCGCAAGAAGCTGTGGAAGGACCGCGGTCGCATAGTGCTCAGTGGCACCTATGCGCACCCGTCCGGCAACCCGCGAGAGCTTTCGCTCAAAAAAGAGGTCGTTGTTGAGTGTAAGCAACTGTTGCGCACGCGGAAGCAACCACACGCCATCTGGCGTAAGCGTCGTCCCTTCACGCAGTCGCATCAGCAAGACGCAATCTAATTGCTCTTCAAGGCGCTGCATTTGCATGCTAATGGTCGATTGAGTACGGTGCAAGACCTTTGCAGCAGCCGTGAAGCTGCCGTTATGTGCAATCGAGATAAACGTCTTCAGAAGGTCCAAGTCAATGAGGCGTGGGATTTCAGTGATGGTTGAGAGCTGTTTCATACATCAAGATTGTTGATGGCATACATCGATAATTATCGCTTGCACAAATGTCTCGTCAATCTTAAATTTGCGTCGACTTCAACGAATTTCGGTAAAACAACAGGAGATTGCCCCGTGACTTTCAATTTTCGAGTCCTCATAAACATTTTGTCGGCAACAGCAATAAGCATTTCGGCGGTTAGCGCCTTTGCACAGGACGGCTATCCCAACAAGCCCATCAAGATCATCGTTGGCGTTGCACCTGGCGGCTTGATCGATGGCTCTGCCAGGCTTATGGCGACGCAGTTGGCGCAGCGACTTGGTCAACCAGTATTGGTTGACAACAGGCCGGGCGCGAGCACAACGATTGCAGCCAACGCAGTATCAAAGGGTGTGCCAGATGGGTACACGTTTTTCTATGGTGGAGCCCTGTCGGCCTCCCCGATTCTGACCAAAAACAGTGCGGTGGACTTCACCAAACAAATGCAACCCGTGTCAATGGTGTTATCTGCTCCCCTGTATGTCTTGGTGAGCAACAAAGTGCCAGCCAAGACGATGTCCGAGTTAATTTCCTATTCCAAGCAAAACCCTGGCAAATTGAACTTCGCTGACATCGCGCCAGCGAGCACTCTGACGATGCATGCAGTATCGGAGAAGACCGGGTTCAATTTCACGCCCATTTCCTACAAGGGAAGTGCCCCAGCTTTGATGGCATTGGTGTCTGGCGAAGTTGACTTGACGCTGGATACAGTTGCAAACTATCTGCCCCATATCAAAGCGGGCACAGTTAGGGCCATCATGAATACAGGGCAGGCGCGCATGAAGGTATTGCCCGATGTGCCAACAGGGCATGAAGAGAAGCTGATTGACTTTAATTCGTCATCCGTATTTGGCTTGTGGGCGCCACTGGGAACGCCAGAGCCCATCGTACAGCGCCTCAGCAAGGAGATCGCGGCTATCTCCAAGGTGCCGGAATTCATTGAAAAATTCCGTATCGCAACTTTCGTAGACCCGCAGGGTACGACACCGGCAGAATTGTTGAAAGCCACGGAATTGGACTATGCGCTCTTCAGTGGAGTAGCCAAGCGAATAGGACATGTGGCGCAGTGACGCTGCAAAGTTGACGAATTCCCTTACACGCTGAGTGACCTGTGGGCGCTCGCACTGTCCGCTCGATCCAGGCTGTACCTATAACGACCGCCAAGTTTTTTGCTGCGGAATTACCTGAGCAATAGCAAATGAAATATGAAACGAAAAACACTACGATATGACGTCGTCGTCGTCGGAGGCGGAGCCGCGGGCGCTGCAGCCGCAGTAGCTTCGGCGCGTTTGGGTGCGAAGACTCTTTTGATAGAGCGGTACGGCTTCCTTGGCGGTGCCGCTACAAACTCCTTGGTGCTTACCTACTGCGGCTTCTACATGGCTGGAGCAGCGCAACGACGCGCCGTTGGCGGTGTCGGTTGGGAGTTGCTCCTGCAACTGCAGCGCCTAGGCTTCGATACTTCCCCTGTTCGCAGCAAGAGTGGAAATTGGTTGGTCATGATTGACGTCGAGGCTGTGAAATTTGCATTTGATACTCTGGTGAGCGTACCGAACCTGGATTTGCGTTTCCACACACGACTGATTTCCAGCACGGTCAGCGCCGACAAGATTCAAAGCATTCAAATTGCAGACCACGCAGGCATTCACGACATTGAGGCACCGTCCTTTGTGGATGCTAGCGGTGAGGCCAGCCTTTGCGCTTTTTCGGGGGCTACATTTAGCCAAGCTGGAGGCCCGAACGCCACAGTCCAACCGGCATCACTACCTGTTCATCTGGGTGGTGTTCCCCCAGATGTCAAAGTGGATGGAGAAGAACTTCGCGCACTGGTAACCCGATTCAACGCGCAGTCGCCCGTACCGCTTTTCCGTCAAGACGGCGGGGTTTTTGCCCGATTGCCGCTGTGCAATGATTTTTGGTGGATGGGCATAGATTTGCCAACAATCGGATTGCAAGGTGATGAACTGGCCGCTGTGGAAATGACTGCGCGCCGGCAAGCGTGGTCGTTCCTGCCGTTTTTGCGAGAACTCCCAGGTTTTGAAAATGCTTTCATTGTGGCGACGGGACCGCAAATTGGAATACGTGAGACGCGCAGACCTTGGTCACTGGGAGACATAACCGGCGATGATGGCAGTGTCGGTCGCCGCCGGGAAGATGGTCTTGGACAAGGATGTTGGCCGATGGAGGTACATGAGGCCCCTGGACGGGCTATATTCGTCCCCATCGGTGGTGATGGCTACTTTGACATTCCGCATTCCGCTCTGCAATCAAAGGACATCGCCAATCTGCGATTGGCAGGTCGGGTAGCCGGTGCCGATGCACAAGCTTACGGATCAACCCGAGTCATGGGCACCGCTTTCGTAACGGGTCAGGCAGCAGGTGTATCCGCCGCACTGCAGGCTGACAGTGGCAATACACCGGAAGCAACAACAGTGCGAGGCGCACTGATCACTCAGCACGCCATCGTATAAAGCCAGCAGGAGCCACCTACCGGCCCCCAATCACTTGATTAGGCATCAGGATCCTGAAAAACTAGGCACCGCTCGCTATTCAGGACGAAGATTAAGTTTGCGAATTAGGGTACTCCAGCGAGTGGTTTCGCTTTCCATAAAGCGAGTAAATTGGGCTGGGGACCCTTCCATTGCTTCAGCTCCAAGCGTGGTGAGTTTTTCCCGAACTGCAGCTGACGCAAGGGCCTTGTTCAATTCAGCATTGAATTTGGTGATCACGGGCGCAGGTGTTCCAGCCGGGGCAATGATTCCATACCATCCCACGGTGTCGAAGCGGGGTACTCCCTGCTCTGCGGCTGTCGGAATCTGAGGTAGAACCGTTGATCGCTTGGCCGACGTCACCGCCAATATGCGCAACTTGCCTGCCTTGGTCAGGCCTATGGCCCCGGTCACGGTGTCAAACGCAGCATCAATTTCGCCGGATAGAGTTGCTGCAAGAACAGGGCCGGTGCCCTTATATCCAACGCCTTTGGCGTCGAATCCCGCATCACTCTTGAGCTGTTCGGCCGCGAGATTTGTAAGAGTTGCCCCACCTCCGGTCCCATAGTTCAATTTGCCCGGATTCTTTTTTGCATCGTTTATTAGGTCAGACAGCGTTTGGTAGGGCGATGAAGCGTTCACCAGGACAACTACAGGTGTGGACGCTACGCCACCAATGGGAGAGAAACTCTTAACGGCTTCATAGGACAGATTGCCGTAAAAAGCTCCGTTTCCTGCGTGCCCACTAGAGACCAATAGGAGCGTGTATCCATCCGGGGGTGACTTTGCAACCTGTGCCGCCGCAATGGTTCCTCCCGCGCCAGGGCGGTTTTCAACAATCAGAGGTTGCCCAAACACACTACCCAGGCTCTCTGCAACGATTCGGGCCAAGCCGTCAGCTGGTCCTCCCGGGGCAAACCCCACCATGATCTTGATCGGTTTACTTGGATACGCGTCTTGGGCAAAGGCACCATGGATCGCAGTAAGGCAGGCTATGGCAATGGCACCATGAAAAAGCTGTTTGGAAAATTTCATATTTGTCTCCTAGGGGTTTTTGATCAGTAAACGCGAATCTCAAATACTTCAGCACTTTCAGATCCGTTGGACGCCTCTACAACCAATCTCAGTGCATCAACTTGCAACGGCGCAGACACAGAATGGATACGTCGACGCTGCCGGTTGGCAGTTACCCGGAAAAGTTGCGACCATGTTCCCTTGAACTTGGCTTCAATCCGGTAGTCCCTCACCAGTTCAGGAATAACTCTGAAGGGAGTGAAAAACTTGTGCAGATTATTCAAATGTTCGTTCACGTCGTCGTTGAAGGTGACGAAGACTTCACGAATTTCGATTGGTTGCCCCCATGCAAGCTCAATCCATGCCTCGCCGTCACGTTCACCGGTCAGCGGCGACGATATCCACAAGTTGGGCCCACCGAACGGGCGAGGACGGCCGTTCACTATGTTTTCCGGCAAAAAGGCGCGCGTTTGAGGACTTGCTCTGAAGCAAACTGCTTGACGCAGATGTTCCTTCATATTCCAAGCCAATGCCCCCGGAGGGTAAGCGTCCGTTCCATCAATGTGAAACTGGTTGGGAATTCGCTCGGGACAATGAACGTATGTCAAAGTTCCGGTGCTGGGCTGCGAGGAAATATGTAGGCTGAGGTGCGCCGCTGCCCGTACAACTACGCACGCGTTTCCAGCAGTCGCTGGATGCCATGCCAAAGGCACCTGTATCCATTGATTGGCCCCTGCTGCGACTTGGACCTCCGCAAATGTGACTTTTTCATGAGGCAAATAGTTTTCTTCACGCTCAACCGCCCACAGTTCCACCGTCAATGTGGTGGCGGCTTTCGCGCTAACCTGCAAGTCAATGCTTTCAATGCAAGGGTTTACAGGTAGCAGGAAGCTCATGTCTCGGGTGAGCTCTACCTCTTCCGTGGACTCAACAAGATTTATGTCTTGCTTCCATGAGGACGCCTTAACCTGGGAACTGCGTGCCAAATCGCTGGCGTCGTCATTGCGCAAACCCATGACAGGAGCATCCTGTTTGAGCAACTGCTGCTGCAGCTGTCGAATGTGTTCGCGCCCCAATGTGCGTGGTGTGCATTTCATTTGCAGACACAAGGCTGCTGCAGTACCCACTGCCTCTCCCATGGCAGCGCAGGTTGCCATCACGCGTGTGGCGCCGAAACCCGCGTGGCTGGCACTGATATTGCGCCCAGCAAACAACAGGTTGTCGACATTGACGGAGTACAGGCTGCGATAGGGGATGTGGAAAACGCCGTTGCCATACATGTTCTGGGCAGCCCCCTTTTCATCATACATACCTTTGGTCGGGTGTAGGTCCACCATCCATCCGCCATACGCGACACGGTCATCAAAAAGAACTTGGGCGATGACATCGTTTTGCGTCAGTATGTAGTCTCCGATCAGTCGTCGTGACTCTCTTTTTCCTGGCAGTGCACCGCACCATTCCAGGGTCAAGTTCGCTGCGTCAAATTTGCCGGAATTCTTGATGTAGTCCCAGATGCCATATATGGCACTCCAGAGCTCATCGCGAATTACCGCATCGTCATGAATAGTGTCGAGTTCGCCGCCGAACTCAATCCACCAATACTTGGCGCCCGAGTCACCCGTTGAAAGAATCCGGTGCACAGGGATGGTCGTGGCGGTAATGTCACGCGCAAAGGCTGGGCGGATGAATTCAACTGGTTTTCCGGTGTCTTTGGTATGGAAGAGAATGGTGCTTCCCAAAGTAATGTTGTCGGGTACGGGGGGGGCCCAGATTTCGTTGAATTCAGACTGAGCTTCCCTACCCAGGCGATACTGCGCATCGGACAGCAATCCGATAAGTGCGTCACCCGTGCAGTCGATGAAAAGTGGGCTCTCAAACCGGATGCTCCGTTCTGAAGACATCATCCAACCTGTGCATGAGTGAATGACTCTTTGCTCTTGTGGGCCAGATGCGTGAACTTCACGAACGTCTGTGTTCAAGAACAATGTGATATTGGGCTCAGCCTTTACTTTCTCCAGTACCACCAGATCCCAAATGTATGGATTACCTTCTGGGTTGCGGTACTGGTTTTCAACAATCATCTCACCCACGATGCCAGTCTCCCGCGCATACCGGTTGTGCGTCAGGCCGTTGGCACCACCTACCCAGACACGAATTTCACTGCTCGACACCCCACCTAGTACCGGCCGGTTTTGTACCAGAGACACTTTTCGCCCCAACCTTGCTGCGGCAACAGCGGCGCAAACTCCCGCCAGACCGCCCCCAACTACCGTTACATCTGCAACCACCACTTCATTTCTCATCTCGCTCCTTTTTTGCACCAGGTTGGTACTTAGATGGGCAGATGGTAGGCAGCGATCACCATAATGAAAAATACCAAAACGACCAAAGGTCATGACTAATTGGTATGTTGTAGTAGACTTATACGATGAACCTACGACAAATAGAAATGTTTCGGGCCATCATGCAGACGGGCTCTTTCACTGCTGCCGCAGAGGCGCTGCATATCTCCCAACCCGGGGTCAGCCGGGCTGCCCGACACCTGGAAATCCTGCTTGGTGTTCCACTTTTCCAGCGGGTTCAGGGTCGCATCCGGCCTACGGACGAGGCCTTGGCGTTGTATTCAGAAATTGAACGTTCATTCCGTGGCGTCCAGTCTATTCAACAATTTGCCGGCTCGCTGAAACATGGTGCGTACGCGATGTTGCGTGTTGCCTGCAGTCCCAACGTGGGCATCGAGATTGTTCCCCGGGCGATGGCGGCACTTCTTCAAAGCAATCCGGCGGCAAGCGTTTCGCTCGAAGTATTTCCAAGGGCGCTACAGCAAAAAGAGGTGCTTTTGGCCCAACAGGTTGATCTTGTATTTTCTTCAGTGGCGGTTGATCATCCGATGCTTGAAACGATGGCCGTGGGGCATTGGGACATGGTTTGTCTATTCCGAGAAGATCACCGGTTGCGTAGCAAAAAGGTTATCACTCCCAAGGACGTTGGTGCAGAAGCGATTGTGGCGTTTCAAGCCGACACACTTCAGGGGCGTGTTGTCAAGGAATGGCTCACGGTTCAATCCAAAATACCAACCCCGAGAGCCTATGTTAGATCAGGCCAGGCTGCCGCATCCTTGGTAGCAAGTGGTCTGGGCATCACTTTTGTCGACAGCCTCACCGCCAGGTCTGCACGGACGAACGGCGGAATGGACTGGCGCCCCATGAAGGGGGGCCCAAGATTTCCCATCCAAGCAGTATGGAATAGAAGCCATTCTCCATCCTTACAGTCCATGCGCCTTTGCAGTTTTGTTCGACAGGAGTTGGCGGGTATTGTCTCCTGACTGCACGTATTTACACCAACGATTCACGAGGGGGCGTGCCAATTCGGCTCTGTAAAGAGGGATTTGCGCCGGTAACCAGTCACTCATGGGTACCCGCATTTGGTCGGGAGTTGCCGGCCAGCGCAAGACCGCCAATGACTGCTGACGAAAAAACGATCGCCACCAGTTCGAAAAAACCTCAACCTCCGGTGGATGACCGCTTCCGAGATTTCGGGTTGATCGAATGATGAAACTGGACCTGCGACGGGAATGACCGGTCACGAGAAATCAACAGAAAATCCCCGCTGGCGGCGAAAACCCGCTTACGCTGCAATGCGGGTGCTGCTGAAGCCCCCCAAGCACTGCTGAAGTATCTTTTATATACCTGCTCACTTTGGGTTCTCTATTGGAGCTAGTATTTAAATCTAGCTGGCCCTCTGTAGCCCTTTTCGAGCAGCGATAACTGCATTTCACACAGCTTACGATCGTCTTCGCCAACTTTGGCCAGTTTGGCTCTGGCTTTCAATGGTTGCCCCATTTCGCGGTATAGCTCGCCAAGCTCAAGTTCATCGACCATGTCATGGTCTTCAAGCAATGCTGCAAGCTGCTCCATGTTGTCCATCTGGGCCGCGCTGGGTGCGTATGCTGGGAAGTTATCTTTGTGTACTTCTTTGTAAGCTCGGTACTCATCACGAAACTGGTTGTTGAGGTGACGCCAGTAAAGTCTGGGTGCTTGGATGAGTAGATTTATATCTTGTGGCTTTGAGTCAAGCAGTTTCGCTATTGCTGCTCCTGTGACGCTTTGAGCATTAGGTGGAATGACCGTTTCATTAGCTGCCCATTGAGTGGGTAGCATGCGGATGGTCTGCGGCTTCGCCTTGTCCTCAGCTATCAACAGCTTGCCAATCTTGCCAAATATCTTTGCGACTGAATATTCAGATTGTTCTGGCTGTTGTCCAGTATTCTTTGGGATAAACCCAACGCGCTCTGCATAGCCCGACAGAAAGTAGCCTCCGCATATACAGCGGCGAAGTCCCCCATCGGATTGCGACAGGGAGTTTTCATCTTGACCGTCTGTCCAGTGCTCACTGGCCATGAAGTTGATTGAAGCGAATGCAGTCGTTGAATAAAAAGCTCCGCAGCAGGGCGCTTTGATGATGTTAGTTCCTGCGATGCGTGTCATGAGTCAAATTAAAAAGTTATTTACTTTTTGCAACCCTAGCAGCATAGGACTGGTAGTCTTCAAATCGGGAAGCCTTAAGTTCACCGTCAGGATGGAAGCCAACTGCATCCCACTTTCCATCAAAATCATTGTCCCAGTAAGATAAAGACCACTTCTCATTTCGACTATATGACAACACAAGTAAGTCAATCTTCCCATCAAGATTTCGGTCAGCTCGCAGATAAAATGGCTTTGAAGAATCGATAGGCTTAACAATTTCAAGATCAGCTTTTCCTGAGCATTGGGTATCGAAAGAAATTACGTAGGGTCGTTTAATTTGTCTAAACATATTGGGCTGGGAGTTCTTGGGTCGTTCTACTTCAACAAGAGTTGCATTGAAATTGCAGTGCAAGATTAAAGGGGGTAAACCACTCCAAATTCCATCCCAGCTAGACCCCACCCACCCCGTACCATCACTTATTGGCGATGGGACTCCCGTCAGGCCTTACATACTAATTTGCTCAAAAGGTGAGCCTGCGGAAGGCCCCCCTTCCTTTTTGCATTGCATTGGGCGGGGAGGTATATAAATTTTGGAAAAGATGCGAACGTTCGCATTTGACTAGATTGTAAAAATGATTGCTATTGATATATGAGATTCATAAGCCGTTTTTTATTGATTTGCCTAATTGGGTGTGGGACGGCGTTTTCTCAAAGTAATTTACCTGCTTGTCAGATTGGTGATGCATCTAAGTGGAGTAATTGCTTGGGTACTTGCAACTATGCTAAAGGCGAAATTGCATTTAATAAGATTTGACAGAAGTACCTTGAATTCCTGGATTGCACCTTGGCTTAACAGCGTTATGGAAGCCTATGAAAATATTGGTGATCCCATTGTGAAGGCGCCTCAAAGTGCGGATAGAAGTCAAATACTACTTCCTCATCAATGGGCGCCTGCAAGAATTTTTGATAAAGCTTTGTATCCGCATGAATTCAAATCAACGAGCTGTAAGAGCCACCATCTAGTTGCAAATTTTGACCCGTCATAAAGCCTGATGTAGTCGCACATAAAAATGCACACGCAGCGCCAAATTCCTTGGGATCTCCCATTCGGTTGGCTGGCAGTGTTGCCGCAATTTCGGAGCGTGCTTGCTCACGCGTGATATCAGAGGCCTTCATCATGCGTTGAACCATGAACTCCTGTCGAGGAGTATCAAAACGCTCAGGCAATAAATTGTTGATGGTAACGTTGTCAATTATGGCCTCGCGTGCAAGCGCTTTTGACAATGCGGTTAGGCCCGCACGTGCAGCTGTCGAAAGCCCCATGGCTGCGTGTGGGGATTTAACCATGGCCGAAGTGATGTTCACTATGCGACCAAAACGTCTTTGGCGCATACCAGGAATCACTTCACGCATGAGCAAAGCAGCTGAAAGCAAATTACTTTCTAGCGCCCCCATCCAAGCGGTGTGATCCCAATCTGAGAGTTGCCCAGGAGGTGGGCCTGCATTGTTATTGATCAAAATGTCGGGCTGTGGGCAAGCCAATAGCAATTTCAGCCGACCTTCATGGGTATTTAAATCAGCTTGAATGGGCATCACAGCCTGGCCAGTTTCCGTACGTAGCGACTTGGCTGCTTCTTGCAACTTGTCAAGCTGACGCCCATTGATGTAAACCTCACATCCTTCTTGCGCCAATGCCAATGCACACGCGTAGCCAAGACCTTGCGACGATGCGCACACCAGTGCTTTTTTATCCTTCAGGCCGAGGTCCATGCTTTATTTCCTTCGATTCAGTGTTGGAGGTCAGCAAAAGATTGACCATTTTTCACCAGCTTTTGCAAAAGCGATGCGGGCTGCCACCAGACACCATATTCTGAATAAAACTTCTCAATGTCGGCCAGCACTTGAGGTAAACCAATTTTGTCAGCAATGTACATGGGCCCACCCTGTCTCGCTGGAAATCCGTAGCCTGTGAGATAAGTAATGTCGATGTCACTAGGACGCAAAGCGATACCTTGTTCAAGTAATTTAGCACCTTCGTTGATCATGCCGTAGAGGCATCGCTTAATGATTTCAGTTTCGCTGATGATGCGCCGCGTAAGTCCTATGCGTGCTGATTCTTCAACGATGAACTTCTCAAGTTCCGGGTCGCGGTGAGGAGTTCGATCGCCGGCTTCGTAGCGATACCAACCTTTGCCACTTTTTTGACCTAAGCGTCCCATGTCACAAAGCTTCACGATCAAATCATTCCATCGACGATCGTTAGGCCGCGTGGCCATTTGAGCCTTGCGCGTTTGGAGTCCAACATCATTGCCCCCCATGTCATGAACGACAAAGATGCCCATGGCGTAGCCAAAACGAGTCAAAGCAGCATCAACTTCGTGCGGCAGTGCGCCGTCTTCCACCAAGAAGTGTGCCTCTCGTGTGTAATTTCTAAAAAGCGCATTGCCAATAAAACCAGGATAAATTTTGGCCAGCACAGAAATTTTCCCCATGCGGCGTCCTAAATCCATCAACGTAGCTATCACATCGTTCGAAGTAGCCGCCCCACGCACCACTTCCAATAAACGCATGACATGCGCAGGACTGAAAAAATGTGCGCCTACAACATCTTGTGGACGCTGTGTTACCGCTGCAATTTGGTCAACATCAAGGCCAGACGTATTGGTTGCCAGGATGGCGCCTGGTTTGCACACCTCGTCCAATTGCCGAAAGATGGATTGCTTGAGACCCATGTCCTCATAAACAGCTTCAATCACCATATCGGCATTTTGAATGTTGGTCATTTGAACTGTGCCTTGAATCAAGCCCAAGCACTTGTCCATATCAGATTGAGTTAATTTACCGCGTTTCAAGCTGGTTGCGTAGTTATCTTTAACGCGTTGAAGTCCTCTTTGCAGAGAAGGTGCATCTGCATCCACCAGCAACACATTCACGCCCATGTTGGCCAGTGACATGGCAATACCACTGCCCATGGTGCCAGCCCCTATGACTGCAACTTGCTGAACAGGTCGCAAAGGGGTGGTCAAAGGAATGTCAGGAACGTGTGCCGCTTTTTCTGCGGCCATTTTGGCATGCGCCTTGGCACGTGCTAGCGCGTCATCGCTGACATTGAAAAAATCAAAATGGTGCATGGGATTATTTTTTGAGTCAGTCCTGAATTCTCTTAGCTTTACCGTCCACAAACTCACGCAAGCGCGCTTCAGCTTCTGGAGGACGAGCACGCGCAGAGTTGAGTTGCTCAACAAAAAGGCCATTGTCATGCGACATGTCCTGAATACGAGGCAACACATTGATGATCATCCAATTGGTTTCAGCGCTGTTTTTGGCAATGCGATGCGCAATTTCTTTGGCTTTGCCAAGGGCTTGACCTGCTGGCGCCACATATCGAATTATTTTTTCCTGTAAACCTTCTGTGGCGTTTAAAAGTCTGCCCGTCAGCATCATGTCCATCATCACCGTGGTTCCCACCACACGTTGAATGCGTACAGTGCCCCCGCCGCCCACAAAAATGCCACGCTGACCCTCAGGCAAGCCAAAGAAAGAAGACTCGTCGCCGACACGCACATGTGCTGCTGTTGCAAGCTCAAGTCCTCCCCCCACCACTGCGCCATGCAAGGCCGCTACGAAAGGAATAGGTCCGCGCGCAATCATGTCAAAAACTTCGTGCCAGTTGTGGCGTTTGCGTTTGCGTGGGGGTTTGATCTGCCCAGTGGCTCTGGCCAAAGCTTCACTCAAATCAAGTCCCGCACAAAAATTAGTGCCATGTCCAAATAAAACAGCCACGTCAGCTTCTTCATGGGCGCGAAACACGGCCACACGCAATGCATCAATCAGGGGGTCGTTGATACTGTTGCGCTTATCAGGTCGGTTCAAACCAATCAAGGCCACATTGCCTTCCAATTCATAGGTGATGAGAGCTTCACTCATAGTTTGTCCAAAAGTTGAATGTCAAAGATCTAACACGAGACTGGCACTGCGGGAACCAGAACAGCACACCATCATGCGGTCGTTGGCGGCTTTTTCAGAATCAGTCAGGACCAGATCGCGGTGATCAGGTATTCCTTCTAGCACTTTGACTTCACAAGTGCCGCAGACCCCTTGCTGACATGAGTAGGGAGGTTCAACACCAGCGGCTATCAGCCCCTCTAGCAGGGTTTGTCCGGGAATGATTTGAATCGTCTGATGACGTCGTGCCAAAGAAACTGAATAACCGCCCTCATTGGCAGGCACATCGATGGATGAAAAATATTCGCGATGCACACTCTCAGGCGGCAAGGCAGCCGTAGCCTTTTCATAAGCCTCCAACAAAGGCACAGGACCACAAGCATAGACATGCGCGCCTGTAGGCATCTTTGCGATCAATTCGTTCAAATTCAACATCTGCCCACCCGGCTCCTGGTCAAAGTTCAAATGAATTTCGACGCCGTTTTGTCCCTCGTAAGATGCGATCACATCAAGAAATCCGGCATGAGCACGGGTACGGGTGGCGTAATGTAAACGCCACGGGATGCCTAACGCTTTCGATCGGGCCATCATGCTTAACAAAGGCGTGATGCCTATACCTCCCGCGATGAACACATTGAAACTGGCCGATTCGTTCATTGGAAATAAATTTTTAGGATGACTGACAGTGAGTATGTCGCCTGGTCTTAATTTCTCATGCATCTGCTTTGAGCCGCCTCGACTTTTCAGGTCTTTGTTGACGCCTATGCAGTAACGATGCGACTCTTGCGGATCGTTTAGCAAAGAATAACTGCGCGATAAACCACTGCTCAATTGAATATCGATGTGAGCGCCCGCTGAGAATGCCGGAAGACTCTCGTTTCGATCGAGAGGAACCAACTCAAAGCTGAGAATGCTTTGGGCTTCATGAGTGATGGCGCGCAAACGAACTTGCAAAGCAGATTCTGAAATTGTCATGGCTCAATCAGTCTGGTTTGAAGCCTGATGCTTTGATGATTGGCTCCCAAGTTGCGAGTTCCTCTCGCTGAGTTTTGGCCATTTCATCGGCATTGCGAAAATGCGGTTCTACCGCCAAACGTGTCATGAGGTAATCCTTGACCTGAGGATTAGCGAGAATTTTTTGCAAGGCTTGCTGCACGCGATTCAACTCTGCTTGGGGTGTTTTGGCCGGCGCCCACATGGCTGTCCATGCGTCACCACTGGACACATTGAAACCTTGCTCAGCAAATGTTGGAATATCTGGCATCAGCTCTGACCTCTTTTCACTGAAGATACCAATCACGCGTAATTTTCCTAATTTCTGATGCTTGATCAGTTCGTCCATCAAAGAGATGCCTGCAGGCACATGTCCACCCAATAAATCGGTGATCATGGGTGGCGTGCCTTTATAGGGCGTCATCGGCAGGTCGATCCCAGCGACCTTGGCAAATTGAACACCCAAGAAATGATTTTGGCCGCTCGTTCCCGGCGTGCCAAAACTGGCTTTGCTGGGGTTTGCCCTCACCCACTGAACAAATTCTTTGACGCTCTTGACACCGATATCAGCGTTAACGGCCATGCCCAGCGGATAAGAGACCAAGCCCGCTACAGGCGCAAAGTCTCTCCATATGTTCCACTTCAATTGAGGCCCAAACACCAACATCTGGAATGTAGGCGTGGCATTGGGTGCAATCATGTAAGTGAGACCATCTGGATTGGCTGTCATCAGTGCATCAGCAGCCAAGCGGCCCCCCACGCCAATACGACTTTCAATGATTACCGGTTGCCCCAACTGTTCTCGCAGTTTTTCTGCCATGTAACGTGCGATTGCATCGGTGCCACCTCCAGCGGGTAGACCCACCAAGATCCGAATGGTGGGCTTGTCTTGTGCCATGCTCCATGAATGCGCGGACGACATACAAGCGATCATCAATACACTGCGTCTGGAAATCTGCATGCGAATCCTCAATATTTCAGTACAACGTGATCAATGATCAGCCAGAGTTCGCCAGTCAGCTCCTGCATCGATCACGCCTCCTACTGACTTAATTTGGGGGTAGTTCAATTCAGGATGATGCGCCAAAGTGGGGGCTTTTCCCTCAGCGAACTCTTTAGCAGCCTTTAACAGCAATTGGCGAACACGTATTACCGCTCCGTCAGCAGCGCATAACTGTTCGTCTGTTCTGTCATAGATCGGACCTTGGCTCAAAAACATGGCAAAGTCTTCAGTACCCAAGTGTTGCGGAAAGCCTGTTTTATGACCTCGTTTCATGAGGTCGCGATTTTGTCCCCAATTGTCTTTGGGATCGCCTGGAGGAAGAGGCGGAAAATTCCATACGTCAGGCGAAGCAGACATGACAGTCATGCCCAAGGGACGGTAGGGGTTGTAGTGCACAAACCACGCGCGATGCGTCACATCATCCACTGGCGTTGAAAAGAAAAGAGTGGTGGGCCCTTGCGCTTCAGGTGGACAAATGATGCCGAACCAAGGCATCACAAAGTTATTCACGCGAGCATACACTTTGTTGTCAGGCAAAGTACGAAGTGCAGCATACCGATAGCCGTAAGGCCGCTCTTCGAATTCCAATTTAGGCGCCAAGGCTTTGGTCATCAGCAAGCGCTCGTTGCCACCGCCTGCTGTCAGTTGTGTGGTGGATTCATGCAAAACACCCACGTGCGAAGAGTCCATGGAGGCCTCTACGCCTTGCACCCAATTGGTAGGCACCTCCACACTGGTCACGGAGCGCTGATTGACCGGCAGATCCATGAAGGGAAACCCTGGAAATGGGGGTGGCGTTTCACCCTGTCCAAGCCATACCCAAACAATGCCACCGCGATCAACTGTGGTGTAGCGATTGACTCGCACATGCTTGCAGAACTGGGCTTGGTCACCTGCATGATTCGGCGCTTCAATGACCTCGCCTTTGACGTTGAATTTCCAGCCGTGATAAAGACACCTGATGCCATTTTCTTCATTTCTTCCCAAGGCCAATGAAGCTTTCCGATGAGGACATTGTTCGTCTATGACGCCAGCTGTACCGTCGGTGACTCTGAAAGCGATGAAATTTCGACCTAATAGCCGAATGCGGACAGGCGCTCCATCTGACTCTAATTTGATGGATGGCACTGCAGGCAACCAATAGTGCTGTCGAATCATTTCACCCATGGGTGCACCGTTTTCAACGCGCGTCAGCAGATCGT
This sequence comes from Comamonadaceae bacterium, assembly GCA_947476015.1. Taxonomy (GTDB): domain Bacteria; phylum Pseudomonadota; class Gammaproteobacteria; order Burkholderiales; family Burkholderiaceae_C; genus Limnohabitans_A. The sequence continues at coordinate 17,606 of CANJOS010000012.1, forward strand.
TGTCTTCTTTACTCAGGGGCATGATTCATTCCTAGGTCAGTCAATTCAGCTTTGAGCGTCAGTTTTAAATGCTTTGCTATAGACACGACGACAGTTGCATTCAAAGATGTCCTCCTTTTGTGCTGCTGTCAGCCACTCAATGCTTTCAATCACGGGTTTCATATCGTCATAATCTCGTCCACTGATCGGATCACGCGCACTGCCAGTGCCAGGTTTCTCGGTTCCAAACAAAACGTTTTTTGTCCCTGCAACTTTGAGCAAAAGTTCGATCGCTTCTTTGCTGTAGTTACAGGTATCGAAATAAAGTTTTTGAAGTTGTTCGTCAAATGTTTCTTTTTCACCTTTGCGCACATTCCATGATCGAAACCGGCCCATTTGGTAAGGGATCGCACCGCCTCCATGCGCCACCACAATTTTCAATTGTGGATATCGGTCCAAAGTTTTTGCACCCAAAAGGGAAATGATGGCGATACTTTCCTCATTGATGAATTTGAGGGTATAGGACTCACGCGCACTGCAACTGCCCGCAGAATGAATCAAACCTGGCACGTCAAGTTCTGTCATGGCCTCGTAAAGGGGATGCCAAAATGGATCACCCAACCCCGGGGGGGTGGGCCCCGCTCCTTCTGTAGGGTCTGGGTTGATCAAGCAACCCACAAAACCCATTTCAGTGACGCATCGGCGAAGTTCAGGAATTGCGCGCAACTCTAAAGATTCCTCCATGTACTGAGGTAAGCCGGCGACGCCTCTGAAACGATCCGGAAACAACTTAACAAACTCTGCAATCAAATTATTGCAATGCATTGACCACAACTCTGTCACGCGCCCTGGCTTAACTGAATGCATTTGCAAATAGGGACGAGGCGAGATGAATTGCACATCGGTGCCAACAGCATCCATGGAACGGACCAACTCTTCTGCTGCTTTTTTGACTGAAGCCTCTGGAATTTTGGGCAATGTGTTGGGATTAGCCCGACCCCCTACAAGTTCCGCCATGAAACGAAAACTTTCAGGGGGCATGACGAGATGCGCATGTGAATCAATGATCATGAATCAATCTTTCTGTGAAACTTTAAGAAGACGAGGTAACGAAGGCGGTCACTTCTAACTGCAACACCATGCCATGCTGAAGTTCGTGCATCACAATGTGGCGTGCGGGCCGATCCTCTGGGTCTGGAAAGCGTGAAACCCAAGCCTCGTTGATGGCATCTCGCATGGCGCCATCTTGTAGTGTGATATGTAACTTGACAACATGTGCAAGCGTCGCGCCTGCAGAGGCTAGCAAAGCGTCCATGTTGGAAAATGCCAGACGAACTTGCGTTTGAGGATCTGCAGGCAATTGACCATTGGCAGGGTCTTTACCAGAAATGCCAGACGAACAAATCAGGGGACCTACGCGCGCACCCAATGGAATCGGTGCGTTGTGACCTACTCCAGGCACATTGACAGAACGTTTGCCAGTCATCATTTTGTTTCCAAGAAGTGAGTTTTCAATTTTCTGGTGAGTCTGCTTCAAAAAAGCTGTTCGGCATGCGCGCTAGAAATTCAGAAAACCCACTGGAACCGGAGGGCACATGAAGCAGCATGGCACTGGAAGCCAAGCTCTCATCACCATCTTGAATGGCACGAGCCACCTGTTGATGTTCTTTGAGAGATTTACTGATTTGAGTTTTGGTTTGAAAATCTCGAATGCGATACCGCTGAATTTGACGGCGCGCATTTCGAATCAACTCAGCCAAGTAGGGATTGCGGCTTCCTGCGTAAATGACTTCATGGAAGTAGGTGTTGGACAATGAATATTCCGCGTGACCTCCCTGAACCGCAGCATCTTGACAACGCTCAATGGCCAGGTCCAGGTCTTTCCGTAAAGGTTCATCGACTCGGCGTGCAGCCAATTTGGCACACAAAGCTTCGAGTTCTCCAATGGATTCCATGATGGAACGTACTTCACTGATGGTGAGCCGAGAAACGGTGACGCCCTGTCGTGGCGCAATGCGAACTAACTCACGAGCAGCCAGCTGCTGAAGCGCCTCTCGAACTGGCGTGCGTGACACGTTGAAACGCTGCGCCAATGCACGCTCGTCTAAAGAAACCCCCGGCTGCAAATTGCCACTTTCAATTTCTTCTTGAAGGACATTTCTAATTTCATTGGCTCGTCCGCCGCGGGGTCTACTTTCGTCAGAATTCATAGCCTGCTCAGCTTCTTCATCCATCACTTTGCTTGGATTTTGGGTTTGATTTGAGTCCATGAACGAAATTATGCAACAAAACATCTGTGGTATGCAATAAATTCAGAAAAACCTATAAATATCAGTATTTACCCTTTATTTTCCTTATTTAGACTCGTGGTGTATTGAAATGACAAGTTTTGTATGCCAGAATATTTCTAAATTATCTATTGAATTTATCTGTGGTGTTCTAAATTACACTGATTTCAACCCCCATACAAGGTTTCATGTCCCATGCTTAAGTCGTCCACCAGTCTTGCCACTGACGCAGAAGGTGTTCACGATGTGCGCCATATCCTCCGCCCTAGATCAATTGTCATCGTGGGCGCTTCGGCCGATCCCAGATCGTTTGGTGGCTTTGTCCAGGGCAATTTAGATCGCTTTGGCTTTCAAGGCGCACTTCATTTAGTGAGTCGCAGCAGCGAGGTGATCAATGACAGGCCTTGTGTCAAAACCATCGCGGAACTCCCCGAAGGCATCGATCTGGCTGTGTTGGCCATTCCTGAATCTGGTGTTGTTGAGGCCGTCAAATCTTTGGCGGAACGAAAGTGCAAGGCAGCGGTGTTGTTTGCTTCTGGCTACAGTGAAGCAGGCGTGGAAGGTCAGCAAAAACAAGCTGAACTCGCACGCACTGCCGCAAATGCCGGCATCCTCTTGGTAGGTCCGAACTGCATGGGATTTACGAATTTAGCCCATGGAATACCCATCACTTTTGAACCTCTTAATGCCCGACCCCTTGAAACCTTGCCTGGTATTGGCGTGATTGCTCAGAGTGGCTTCATGGCAGCCAATTTAAGAGATTCATTTTTGGGCCGGGACATTCCAGTCACAACGGTGTTTTCAACAGGCAACGAAGTCTCTATCTGCATAGAAGATATTTTGGCCGACTTGATCGATGACCCTCAAACTAGAGTCATCACTCTCTACGTTGAGCAAATACGTCGACCCCGAGTTTTTCTTAAATTGGCAGCCATTGCGAGACAAGCTGGCAAGCCCTTGGTGTTGTTAATGCCCGGGCGAAGTGCCCGCGCACGCGAGGCAGCGCAGTCTCACACAGGGGCTTTGGCGGGTGACCATGCCACTGCAATGGCCTTACTTCAACGTGAAGCTGTCGTCGTGGTTGATTCTTTGGATGAACTCGTAGATACAAGCACCATTTTGCTTCGCTACCCTCAGCCACCTGTCGGTGGAACTGCTTTCATGACGGGTTCAGGTGCCATGAAAAACATTGCCTTGGATTTTGCAGATGACTTGCAACTTGACTTACCTGATCTGACCGACGCGACGGTCGTCAAGCTGAAAAGCAAACTTCCTGAATATGCTGTGGCTGAAAATCCTTTGGACTACACCACCATTGGCATTCGACAACCAGGCTTGATTGGAGAGTTGGTGCTGACCATGCTGGACGATGATCGAATTGGCAACATGGTGTTGGCCATTCCGGTTGGACCGAGCGTGGCCCAACGCGATAAGGCAGATCACATTGTCCCTGCAATAGGCCGTGCGCACAAACCTGCGGTATTGGTCTTAACTGGCGATAGCAGTCCCATTGAAGATTTTTTTGCAGAAGCGATTAAAGCAAGCGGCGTTCCATTGTTTCGCTCCGTTGATCGAGCACTGCGGGCCTTGCAACGAGTCGCTCAATACGGTGAAGCATTGCAACGCGCAAAGCGATCAAACCAATTAAGGACCCAAACTGTTTCTTTGCCCAAGTCATTGCCAGCCAATGGCATTTATCCCGAGTACCGAGGTAAAGCTTGGCTAGCCGAAGTTGGCGTTTCAGTACCCGCGGGGGCATTGGCTCAAACAGAAGATGAAGCCATTGCAATCGCAGAAAAAATAGGGTTCCCAGTAGTCTTAAAAGCGCAAGCTAGCGAGCTTCCACACAAAAGTGAAGTAGGTGGTGTGATTGTAAACGTGATGGACGCGCCTGGTCTGCGATCAGCCTGGCAGCAATTGATGGCCAATATTCAACAACACCGCCCAGGTCTTATTTTGGATGGCGCTTTGGTCGAGAGCATGGGGCCAAGAGGGCTGGAACTTGTCGTAGGCGCCAAACGCGATCCAGATTGGGGGGCTGTGGTTTTAGTTGGCTTGGGTGGTATTTGGATCGAAGCGCTCAAGGACGTAAGACTCCTCCCAGCTGACATGTCGGTCGATGACATCGCGGTAGAGCTTCAGCGACTCAAAGCTGCAACTGTACTCAAGGGGATTCGAGGCGCACAAGCAGTCGATATTTACGCCATTGCAAGTGCTGTCGCCAAGATAGGGGCACAAATGATGGGCAACCCCAACATCATTGAAATCGATGTCAATCCCTTGATTGCTTACCCCATTGGCTCTAACACCCCAGTACTTGCACTGGATGCATTGGTTGTGGTGAATTTAAATTGAGAATGCCATGGAACTGAAGTTTACGCCCGAACAAGAAACCTTTCGCATGGCGGTAAGAGCCTTTGTGAAAGAGAGATTGCCCAGTGACATCCGGCAAAAAGTAGAGATGGGACTTCGTTTAGAGCACGCAGATTACGTCACCTGGTTTCGAATTCTGCAAGAAAAATCTTGGCTCACAGCCAGTTGGCCTGTTGAACACGGCGGGCCAGGCTGGGGCCACGTTCAACGCTATATTTTTGATGAAGAAACATTACTGGCTGGCGCACCACGCATCATTGCCAGTGGCATTCAGATGCTTGCACCCGTGTTGTTGGCGTTTGGGACAGAAGCTCAAAAAGAAAAATACTTACCGGACATCCTCAGCAGCAAAACTTGGTGGGCTCAGGGCTTCTCCGAGCCGGGGGCAGGTTCAGATTTAGCTGCTATCAGAACCACGGCCTTCTTAGAACCAGGTGGAAAACATTTTGTCGTCAATGGTCACAAAGTTTGGACGTCTTACGCACACTGGTGTTCCATGATGTTTGCATTGGTCAAAACAGACCCCAGCGCAAGTAAACCACAAGAAGGCATTTCTTTCCTTCTGATTGACATGAACTCACCGGGTGTGACGATCCGACCCATTCGCATGTTGGAAGGTGGAACCGATTTGAACGAGTGCTACTTAGACAACGTGCAAGTTCCTTTAGAGAACTTGGTTGGAGAGTTGCACAAAGGATGGTCATATGGCAAGTATTTGCTAGGGCATGAACGGACAGGAATTGCCGGTATTGGCTCTTGCAAACAGCAATTGGCGCGGGCTCGTTTGATTGCCCAAGAACAAGGACTTGAAAACGAAGCTTGGCTCCAAAGCAAACTCATGCAATTTGAAGTGGAATTGATGGCGCTCGAGTTCACAGCGTTGAGGTTGTTAGGTCAGCACCAGCAAAGCAAAACACCCGCCGTCGAAGCCTCTATGTTGAAAGTCAAAGGAACAGAATTGCGACAAGCAATCTACGAAACTCTGGTTGAGATTGCCGGACCTCAAGCCATTCCTTTTTCAGCAGAAGCTCAATTTCTAGAACATCTTTCTGAAGCACCACAAGACGAAAGTTTGGCTGCATTGGCGGCCAATTGTCTTGATTCAAGAAAAGTCACCATCTATGGCGGTACGAACGAAGTGCAGCGCAATCTGATTGCCAAAGCCACACTGGCAGCCTATTGAAAGTAATCTATGAATTTTTCATTCACTGACGATCAAATGGCATTGAAAGAAGCAGTAAGCCGGTTTTGCGATGGGGAGTACCCTGCAGAGAAAAGAGGCGATGCTCTGAACATTGACCAGTTGAAAAAAAGAAAGTCCGCTTTGGCTGAAATGGGCTTACTTGGTTTGCCATTCAGTTCAGACTTTGGCGGTAGTGAGCAAAGTTCGATTGAGGTTTTGTTGGTGGCACAAGAACTGGGGCAAGCACTTGACGATGGGGTGTTCACTTCAAGCACTGTGATGGCTGGCAGTTTGATCGATCAACTGGGCAGTCACGACCAAAAGAAACATTGGCTTGCCAGCCTGGCCACTGGCGAAAAACAAGCGGCACTGGCCGCCTATGAAGCAGGGGCCCGATACGATTGGCACCTTACTGACACTCGCGCTGAATTAACACCTGAAGGGTGGGTTTTAAACGGTCGCAAAACCATGGTATTTCAAGGGTCGTCTGCAGATTTATTTTTAGTCGTGGCACGCACCTCAGGAACCACCCGCGACACAGATGGATTGTCTGTGTTCATGCTGCCGTCAAATACCCCAGGGCTTGTGATTGAAGCATTCGATACTTTAGACAACCGACGAGCAGCCCATCTGACCCTTCAAAATTTAAAGCTGTCTGAAGACCAACTGCTTGGCCTGCCTGGGCATGCATTCATTGCGGTAGAAAAATCCATCGACCGAGGTATCGCCGCACTGTGCGCTGAAGCTGTGGGAGCCGTTGAAATATTGCTTGCGATGACGGTCATTCATTTAAAAACACGACAGCAATTTGGTTCTCCCCTCGCAAAATTTCAAGTCCTACAGCATCGTATTGCCAACATGGCCATGGATTTAGAACAACTGAAATCGATGGCCTGTGTTGCAGCCATGGCGCTAAATAGCAGTGATACAGCCCAAAGAAAAAAACTCATCTCAGCCGCCAAAGTCTTGACCAGTCAGAAAGGACGGGAAATTGGCTTGGCAGCCATTCAATTGCATGGTGCGATGGGCATGACCGAAGAATGCCGAGTCGGCCACTATGCCAAGCGCTTGATGGTGATTGGCCAATCGTTGGGAGATGCCCATTGGCATCTCCATCGCATGACCCAATTGCAATGAATATTCAAGATCACTGACCCTCGCTATTTTTAACCACAAGGAGACAAACATAATGAACCGTAAAACATTTCATACTGTGATAGCTGCAATGCTGCTGAGCTTAGGGCTTATGGCCAGTGCGCAAGATAAACCACCCATCCGACTGCTAGTAGGCTTTCCGCCAGGCGGCGCTTCTGACAGTTTGGCCCGATTAATGGCCGAAAAATTAAGGGATCAATTAAAGCAAAATGTCATCGTCGAAAACCGCCCCGGAGTAGGCGGCCGTATTGCTGCACAAGCCATCAAAGCGGCGCCGCCCAATGGCCTGATGTACATGATTGCCCCTAACGCTACCTTCACTTTCCAACACTTGACTTATCCCGTTTCTGTTTTGGGATATGACATGAACACGGATTTCACCTCCGTCGCTCGATTGACTTCTTATCCGATGGCCATGGTAGTCAACAGCAGCATTGGCGCGAAGAATGCCAAAGAATACATCGCTTGGCTGAAGGCTAATCCAGATAAAAATACATTTGGAACTGCCGGTCAAGGTGGTGACACTCACTTCAATGGTTTGCAATTTGGCAAATTGGCAGGCATCCCTATGCAGGTGGTCCCATACCGTGGAAACGGCCCCTTACTGATCGACATGGTCGGTGGCCAAATTCTGACGGGAAACATGCTGGCTGGTGACGCGCTTCAACATGTGAAAAGTGGCAAGCTCAATTACATTGGCGTATTTGCCCCTCAACGCTCCCCTCTCATGCCTGAATTGCCAACCATGGCGGAACAAGGTTTCGATACAGGTGGGGGCGACGGATGGATGGGTGTTTGGGGCCCTGCCAAACTCCCCATAGCAGAACTTGAGCGAATGCAGACTGCTATCAAGAATGTGCTGGCAACACCAGAAGTGAAAGAAATGTTGATCAGCAAGTTCTTGCAGGTGTCCGACTATCGTCCTGGCTCTGATGTCGATAAAGCTCTCCAAGCTGAATTGACGCATTGGGGTCCAATCATCAAAGCCTCGGGCTTCACACCCGCCCCCTGATTCATAACCCAGTCTTACTGCGCATGCAAAACTTTGATTACATTGTGATAGGCGCAGGCTCTGCAGGTTGTGTCATTGCCAATCGTCTCAGCGCCGATGGTCAAACATCGGTGCTGCTTCTCGAAGCAGGTGGTGAGGACAACCACCCTTTAGTCCGCATGCCTGTTGGCTTTCTGAAAGCCTTACAGCGTCCTGAATTGACTTGGGGTTATGAGGGTGAACCTGAACCATTTTTAAATGGCCGAAAAATGCCTATTCCTCGGGGTCGACTGCTCGGGGGTTCCTCCTCTATCAACGGCATGTTTCACATTCGAGGCCATCGACTTGATTTCGACCATTGGCGTGATTCAGGCTGTACGGGTTGGGGTTATGAAGATGTTCTTCCTTACTTCAAACGCTCTGAAACCAACTGGCGAGGCGCAAATCACTTTCATGGTGGAACAGGACCCTTGCAAATCAATCGTATTCGCAATCGTCATCTGTTGCCCGATCCACTCAGAGAAGCGGCAATCAAGGCGGGGCATGCCGTCAATCCTGATTACGACGGCGAAGAAATTGAAGGCATTGCTGCTGGCGATGTCGCCATTGATGCCCATGGACGTCGAAGCAGTTCTTCTACTGCCTATTTAAAGCCTGCAAAAAATCGCTCCAATTTAAAAGTTCTGACCCATGCCAAGGTCAATCGCATTTTGATTGAGGGTCAGCAGGCCGTGGGTGTGGCGTACACGCATCGAGGCCAAGTCGGTCAAGTTCATGCAAAGGCAGAAGTGATTTTGTGTGGTGGAGCCTACAACTCGCCTCACTTGCTCATGTTGTCTGGCATTGGCCCCGCTGAACAATTGAAAAAATTCCAAATTCCTGTTGTCGTAGATTTACCCGGCGTGGGTGGAAATCTGGCCGAGCATCCTCGAATGATGCTGATGTACCGGGCCAAAAAACCCATTACCTTCATCAATCAACTGCGCTTTGACAAAGCCACTTTGGCATTTTTGCAATGGGCAATTTTTGGGAAAGGCCCCTTTGCGACGCAAATTTGCAGCGGTACGGTCTTACTGAAAACAAAATCAGAATTAGAGCGACCTGACATTCAATTGCTGTGCAATCCTGTCAGGTTTGATGCGGGGCTTTGGTTTCCCGGCATCGTGAAGCCCAAAGAACACAGTTTCTACATCACGGTCTGCTTGCTTCATCAAAAGAGTCGAGGGCGGGTCACATTGAAATCGGCCAACCCAGACGATAAGCCCAGCATTTCATTGAACTTATTTTCTGAGCCCGAAGATTTTGAAGCCATGCGCGCGGGATTGCGTGCAGCACGTGAAATTTACAGCTGTCATCCTCAAGTTGATCTGATTGATCAGGAGACTATTCCTGGTGCACATGTTCAAAGCGATGCTGATATCGATCAATCGATTCGCGAATTAGGCGGCATCACACATCATCCTGTGGGTACCTGTGCCATGGGTATGGGGCCCCAGTCGGTGGTTGATCCAGAGCTGCGAGTTCATGGCATCAAGGGTTTGCGCATTGCCGATGCATCGATCATGCCCACCATCCCTAGCGCAAACACCAACGCAGCCACCGTCATGATTGCTGAAAAAGCTTCAGATTTGATCCAAGGCCGACACGCATTTTCGCATTCATCCAATTAACACCTCTCATGAACACATTGCTTAAGACATTTCCACCAATTTTGAATCAGCCTTTGAAAATGCTGATTGATGGTCAATGGGTCTCAAGCCAAAGTGGTGCCACTCTGTCGGTCATCAATCCTTCGAATGGTCAAGTGATTGCGCAAGAAAGTTTGGGTGGGCAGGTGGATGTTGATCTGGCCGTTCAAGCAGCCAGACGCGCACTGGATTCGGGGCCTTGGCAAAAAATGAGGCCATCAGAACGCACTCGTTTGATGCTCAAATTGGCCGATACCATTGAACAAAACGGCGACGAGTTGGCGATGTTGGAAACCCTGAACACTGGTAAGCCTTTGAAAATGGCCCGAGCCTTTGACATCAGCATGGCTGCCGAATGTCTTCGTTACAACGCTGGTTGGGCAACCAAACTCCATGGCGAAACTCGCAACGTTTCTCTGCCCGGCGAATGGCATGCCTTCACGCTGCGTGAACCTGTTGGGGTGGTCGGCTTGATCGTGCCTTGGAACGTACCTCTTGCGATGGCTGTTAGCAAAATTGCACCTGCGATTGCAGCCGGCTGCACTGTGGTTCTTAAACCTGCAGAGCTCACACCGCTTACAGCATTGCGTTTGGGTGAATTGATTCAAGAAGTTGGATTTCCAGCAGGCGTCATCAACATGGTCACAGGCTTGGGTCATGAAGCAGGTCAAGCCATTGTGTCGCATCCAGGCATCGACAAAATTTCCTTCACAGGTTCTACCGCAGTTGGCAAGTCAATTTTGGCCGCTGCTTCTGGCAACCTCAAACGCGTTGCTTTGGAATTGGGTGGTAAGTCACCCGTTTTCATCTTTGCCGATGCCGACTTGGAACGTGCCATGGATGCTGCAGCACGCGGCATTTTTGGCAATACAGGACAAGTCTGTGCTGCAGGTTCACGCTTGTTTGTTCACAAAAAAGTAGCTGACCGCGTCATTGAGGGCATTGCGCAGCGAGCTCGTCAATTGAAAGTTGCCTCTGGTTTGTCGCCAGATGCAGAAATGGGTCCGGTGATATCTGAACGACAACGAGAACGTGTTTTGGAATACATCGCCAGTGGCCGAGAAGATGGCGCTGAAATTGTCACAGGAGGAGAGGCCATCCAAGGGGAAGGTTTTTTTGTGCAGCCAACAGTCATTGTGAATACCCATCCGCGCATGAAAATTGTGCAAGAAGAAATATTTGGACCTGTTCTGTCAACCCAAATTTTTGATGACGAAAGCCTTGAGCAACTGGCGGAACGGGGTAACGACTCTATTTATGGCCTGTCATCTAGCATTTGGACGCGCGACTTGCGTACAGCTCACCAAATGATCAGGCGACTCAAAGCGGGCAACGTTCGCGTAAACGCGGCAGCTGCTCTTGACTTTGCCATGCCCTTTGGAGGCTACAAGCAATCTGGTTGGGGCAGGGAAAACGGTCGTGAAGGGGTCGAAGCCTATACCGAATTGAAATCTGTGGCCATTGATTTGAATTGAATGCGCAATTAACACCATGAATAGGAAAGCAACAACATGAGTTTGAACGGATCCGCCTACATCGTCGGAGCCTATGAGCACCCTACTCGGAAGGCAGACAATCTGTCAGTCGTGCGTTTACACGCCGATGTGGCAAAGGGGGCGCTGGAAGACGCTGGGCTGTCTAAAGCTGACATTGATGGCTATTTTTGTGCCGGAGATGCACCAGGTTTAGGCACCACCACCATGGCCGAATATTTGGGGCTGAAATTGCGCCATGTTGACTCCACAGAATGTGGTGGTTCTGCGCCGATACTGCACGTGGCTCATGCCGCTGAAGCCATTGCGGCAGGTCGATGCAATGTTGCTTTGATCACCTTGGCCGGTCGCCCTCGTGCGCAAATGGCTGCGGCACAAGCTGCAGCCAAAGATGGCAAAGGTGGCAAAGCACCTTTGGCGTTGAAACCGCCCGATCCAGATGCGCCTGAATTGGCATTTGAATTGCCCTATGGTCCTGCAACCCAAAACCTCTATGCCTTGGTCGCCAAGCGTCATATGCATGAATTTGGCACCACCAGTGAGCAATTGGCATGGATCAAGGTGGCGGCTTCTCACCATGCACAACACAACGTCAATGCCATGCTCAGAGATGTGGTCACCGTTGAAGACGTGATTCAATCGCCCATGGTCAGCGATCCATTGCATCGCCTCGATTGCTGTGTCATGAGCGATGGCGGGGGCGCGCTGATTGTGGCTCGGCCAGAAATTGCTCGTGAGATAGCGCGTAAAAATGGACGGGCATTGGTCATGGTGAGGGGCACAGGAGAAGCTCCCAAGCATGGCATGGGGGGGCAAATTGATTTGACGTATTCTGCTGCTGCCTTTTCAGGTCCGATGGCCTTTGCAGAGGCCGGCCTCACGCCGCAGGATATTCAATATGCATCCCTTTACGACAGCTTCACCATCACTGTGCTGATGCAACTTGAAGATCTCGGCTTTTGCAAAAAAGGACAAGGTGGAAAATTTGTCATGGATGGCAATCTTATTTCTGGCATTGGCAAGCTTCCCTTCAACACCGATGGCGGCGGACTTTGCAACAACCATCCAGCAAACCGGGGTGGCATGACCAAGGTCATTGAAGCTGTTCGCCAATTGAGAGGCGAAGCACATTCCTCTGTGCAAGTTCCCAACTGTTCATTGGCATTGGCCAGTGGCATTGGTGGCGCATTGGCCTCTCGCCATACTGCCGCCACCCTGATTTTGGAAAGACGCTGAAATGAGAAAAATACCTGCACCCCGCGTACTTCCAGAAACGATTGAATTTTGGAAAGCAGCTGATGAAGGTCGTTATGTGGTGAAAAAATGCACCGCATGTCAGCAAGTTCACTATTACCCCCGAGACATCTGTCCTTTTTGCTTGAGCGCAGAGACCGTATGGCAAGAATCAGCCGGAACAGGCATTGTGTATTCATTCAGCACCATGGGCAAAGATGAGTCTGCCTACACCGTGGCCTACATCACATTGGACGAAGGTTTCACGGTCATGAGCAATTTGGTGGAATGTGATCCGGAACAGGTCAAATTGGGTCAAAAAGTACGCGTTGTTTTTCAACCCACAGAGGGTGGACATGCCGTTCCCATGTTCACTCCTGTGTAAAGGACTTTTCAATGACGACTGAAAGAAAAGGCCCCCTGTCTCGATTCACAGTTTTGGATGCCACACGCGTTCGTGCAGGTCCTACTGCCATTCGAACTTTCGCCGATCTGGGTGCAAGGGTGATCAAGCTGGAAATTCCGTCAGGTGCGCCAGGGGGCGACGACATGATTGGCGGTCGAGATCACAATCGCGCTGACTATGAAAATTTGCATCGTAACAAAGAGAGCCTCACGCTCAACATGAAGGAGCCTGAGGGACAGGATATTCTGGCGAAGTTGGTCAAAAAAGCCGATGTCTTTATAGAAAATTTTCGACCCGATGTAAAACATCGCTTGGGCATCGGTCCCGAACAACTTCATCTAATCAACCCACGGCTGGTTTATGCCAGTATTTCTGGTTTTGGACAAGATGGTCCCTATGCCAAGTGGCCAGGCTTTGACTCCATTGCACAAGGCATGGGCGGTTTGATGAGTGTGACTGGCAAGCCCGGTGAAGGTCCCATGCGCGTTGGCATTCCCATTGCCGATTTATGTTCTGGTCATTTTTGTGCTCAAGCCATTATGGCGGCATTGCTCGAGAGGGAAGAGAGTGGCAAAGGACAATGGGTGCATACCTCTTTGTTGGAATCACAAATCGCCATGCTTGATTTCCAAGCTGCGCAGTGGTTGATCGATCACAAAGTTCCAAAATCTACGGGCAACGAACATCCTTTGACGGTGCCTACCGGCGTTTTTGAAACCAGTGATGGTCATCTGAATGTAGCGGCCATTGGCCAAGGCATGTGGAAACGCCTTTGCGCAGCACTTGAACTTCCACAGCTGATTGATGAACCTGGCATGGGTTCAGACCCTGAGCGTGTCACCAACAGAGCCAAGGTCAATGCAGCGGTCGGCGCAGCTTTCAAAATGAGAAGTACATCCGCATGGACAAAAATTCTCATTGATGCTGGTGTGCCATGCGGTCCCATCTACAACATCGACAAAATGTTTGAAGATGCACAAGTTCAACATCTAGGAATGGCCCGTACCCTGCATCACCCAGATTTGGGAGATATCCAAGTTGTGAATTTACCCATGCAATTTTCTTCTCATCCCCGAAACAAAGGTCCCATGAAAGCTGCACCTGAGCAGGGTGACCACACCGTCGCCATTCTGCACGAATTAGGCTATAACAATTTACAAATCGATCAACTGCGCGAGCAGTTTGTTGTCTGACCGCTGAGACCTTCTGAAAGAAAAACAATGGCCAAATTAGTTGCAGCATTCGGCTCCTCACACAGCATCATGCTTGTCTCGCAACGAGAAGACTGGCAGCATGGTTTCAAAGTCATTGACCTTAAAAATCCCCACTATTTCGACAAGGACGGACTTCAAACTAACTACGCGGCTCTGCTGGCCAGTGCGCCGCCAAACACAGAGGCCATGGTGACACCCGAGAAAATGGGAGAACGCTATGACGCAGCACAAGCCAGCATGGATACGTTACATGAACGTATCGTCGCTGCAAAACTTGATGTGCTTCTGATCGTCGGAGACGATCAAAATGAATTGTTTCGGACCAGCAACAATCCCGCCATGGCCATTTTTTATGGCCCCAGCATTCGCAATACGGCGCGTGAGCCTGCTAACCCCTCAGATCCCTGGCCTAAGACTGCAAGGATGTGGCGACATGAGCCAGAAGTAGACAAAGAATATCCTGTGAAAAGCGATTTGGCGGAATGGCTGATTCGTCAACTCTGCGATCGTGAGTTTGATATCGCAGCGATGGACGGCTTGACCTTAGGACAGTCAGAAGGGCATGCGTTCCAGTTTGTTCACCGTAGACTTTTGAAGGAACATGAAATCCCTGTCATTCCAGTCATTCTGAACACCTTTGATCCGCCCAACCAACCCACACCTAAACGATGTGTTGCGCTAGGAAAAGCCTTGCGCGAATTGATAAGCTTGTGGCACGAAGACATTCGTGTGGGCGTCATTGCATCGGGTGGTTTAAGTCATTTTGTAGTTGATGAAGCGCTTGACCATCAAGTCTTGAACGCCATCCGTGACAAAGATTCTCAAACCTTGTCCAGCTTTGACCCCAAACATTTACAAGCAGGCAGTTCAGAGATTCGGAATTGGTTGGTGGTGGGGGAAATGGCCAAAGCTCTCGATCTCGAATGGGTAGAGTACATCCCAGGTTATCGAACTCCGGCTTTAACAGGAACTGGGCTGGCATTTGCCGCTTGGAAAACAATTGATTAACTTAACTATCTCAACAATTTTATGAATGACCCTCAGGTACAACGTTTGCGCCGTTTAGATGTGTGTGCTGTCTCTGATGCACTGGATAAATTGCAACTCAGTGGTGTGGTCACAGGTTTGCCTCTTCGAAGCAATGGACCAGGAGGCAACAGTCGAATCGCTGGTCGAGCTGTGACCATGAAAGTAGGTCCTGGCGCACCGCCATCTGGACCCCCTGTGCATTTAGGTTGCACCGCCATTGAAAACTCAAACAGTGACAATGTCATTGTGGTGGAACAACGCTCTGGCGTTGAAGCCGGATGTTGGGGCGGACTCCTGACGCTAGGCGCCAAGGTGAGAGGCGTTGCGGGTGTCGTTGCTGATGGTCCATTGCGCGATGTAGACGAAGCCATCGCCTATGAATTTCCAATCTACAGTCGAAGCCTGACCTCTAGAACAGCCAGAACGCGAGTGGTTGAATTAGGTACACAAATTCCCATCACGGTCGGTGCAACGGCCGGAGGAGAAGTTGTAGTTCAGCCAGGTGACTATGTGCTGGCTGACCGAAGTGCCGTGATTTTCATTTCTTCAACTGACATCGAACGAGTTCTGGATACTGCCGAGATGATTGTGGCCAAAGAAGCGGTCATGGCCAAAGCTATTTTGTCAGGCACGCCCATTGCCAAGGTGATGGGCGGCAATTACGAACAGATGCTTGAAAGACAATGATGAAAATGCAAGATTCACTGGACGTCAATGTCCAACGCGCACTCAAACTTGATACGGCCACATTGTCCGATGCTTTGGACAAATTAGGAATCGTGGGGCAATGTTACAAAATCAAACCTCGCGATACTAATTTTAGAATGGCTGGCAGAGCTTGGACTTTGAAGTACGGCCCTTCAGGGAAACCTTGCGGGACCGTAGGTGACTATATCGATGATGTAGCGCCGGGCAGTGTGATTGTTCTTGACAACAATGGTCGCGATGATTGCACAGTGTGGGGCGACATCCTCACAGAAATTGCACACCGACGAGGCATTGCGGGCACTGTCATCAATGGCATCAATCGCGACACACACTTATGCCTTTCTTTAGGCTATCCTATTTTCTCAAAAGACAATTGGATGCGAACTGGCAAAGATCGCGTTCAAGTTGAGGCCATTGGCATTCCTGTGAACATCGGGGAGGCTCGTGTAGCGCCAGGCGATTTACTCAAAGGGGATACAGACGGCGTGGTTGTCATTCCAAAAGAACACGAAAATGATGTTCTCAATGTGGCAGAAGAAATAGAAGCGGCAGAAAATAAGATCAGAGATGCTGCAAGATCTGGGATGCGATTAGACGAAGCGCGGCAGCAGTTTAAATATCATCAACTTCAAACAAGAGTCACCAAATGAATGCTGTGAATCCATCACTCACCACTCGTTTAAATGTGCCTCGTTTAAGTTCAGATCTGATTGCCAAAGCCAAATCTTTGCCAACCGCCACACTGCATGAAGCGGGCAAAAAAATAGGGGCATTGCCATCGGCCATTAAACCTGTATCAAGTGTGTTTAGAACTTGTGGACAAGCTCTCACCGTTCACTCACCTGGGGGCGATAATTTGTGGCTGCACCGAGCACTTGCCATTGCTCAAGAAGGCGATGTCATGGTTGTTTTCGCCAATGGCGCTTACGAACATGGCTATTGGGGTGAAATTATGGGCACCATGGCCCAATCTCGTGGCCTCGCCGGCCTTGTCATTGATGCCTGCGTAAGAGATGGCGCACTGATTTCAACAATGGGGTTTCCAGTATTTTCAAGGGGGTTGTGCATCCGAGGCACTGGTAAGGACTTTGGCGCAACGGGTTGGATTAACCACCCTATCATGATTGGCGACGTCATCGTTCATGCGGGCGATTTGATAGTGGGTGATGGAGATGGTGTGGTCTCGATACCTCAATCTAAAGCGCAAGAAATCATTGAAGCCGGAATTCTCAGAGAAGTAGAAGAAGCGGCCATTTGCGAAAGAATTAAATCTGGTGAAACGACCATGGCCATTTATGGCTGGTAAAACATTCATGACCAACCCTTTATCTTTCGCAACTTCTCCCATTTTGGAAATTGAAGCAGGCGTGGCCACAATCACATTGAATCGACCTGCCCAACGAAATCGTTTAAACAACGAGGACTTGAAAACATTATTGGCTCATTTTGAGACAATCAATGAAGACGCCAGTGTTCGTGTGATGAAGCTCACAGCCAGTACAAAAGACCAACCCAAACCTGTTTTTTGCGCTGGCTATGACATTGGCGAATTTGATGCATCTACGGCAAATGCAGTGGCTTTTGAAGCCGTTCCCGATGCCTTGGCACACGTCAGACCTGTCACCATCTGCGCCTTGAATGGCAGTGTGTACGGCGGTGCCACTGATTTAGCTTTAGCTTGTGATTTGCGGATTGGATTAGAAGGCATAGAGTGGCGCATGCCTGCCACAGCTCTCGGGCTTCATTACTACCCCAGTGGTTTACAAAGATATCTCAGCCGTTTCGGTGTCTTGGCGACGCAAAGAGCTTTTTTAACCGGTCGCCCATTTACATGGCAGCAATTGGAAAAGATCGGCCTGTTTGAAGCATTTTGCAACGAATCAAATTGGCATGCACATTTAGACAGCCTGACCAAAGACATTTGGGCATTGGCCCCTATGGCCGTTCAGGAAACCAAAAAATCTTTGAATGAAATAATTGAAAATCGATCAGACTTAGAGACTTTACGTGCCCGAGAAGAATTGACAAGTCAAAGTGAAGATTTTGCTGAAGGAAGACGGGCGTTCATGGAAAGACGAGCCCCCAAGTTTGGAACTCATGGCAAGCTCACATGAATTCAATCATTGCAAAAGCCATGGTAGCAGCCAACTAATTGCTGTCCCAACATTTAGAAAGATGAACTGGACACCAAGTGCTTGATTGGCGTGCCCTTCAAAAACTTAGACGGTTTGTGATGAGGTATGTTCTGCCTCTCCAAATTTTTAGCCCCGCTTGTTTGCAGGGCAATTTTTTTGCTGAGCTCGCTGGGTGAGGGTGTATTGGTGGCCAGACATTTTCTGCCGTTAATCAGTTGAGCAGCAAGGCCTAAGGCGGCTGACGATTTCTGGTACTCCAGTATGAGGAAGCCGCCTTAGGCCTTGCTGCTCAACGCTCCCGCGTAGTAAGCAAACCTTAGGCCTTGATACACAACGCG
>CANJOS010000013.1 GCA_947476015.1 Comamonadaceae bacterium
CCCAGTGAGGCGCCTCTACATCGACGGGTGCAACCAAGAAAGCGCCTTTGACTTTTGCGGCGTGAGCAGAAAAAACAGCCCATGCAGCAACTTGAATACAAGCCAAACCTTGTGCCACCAGGTAGGTCGGCTCCGTCAAATGACTGATCACATCCTCTAAGCGAACCAACCAATCACCTCGCAGCGGCCGGGTCCAGTCGTGTTGTTCAAGTACTTGATAAGCATGCTTATCAGCCCAAATAGACTGCCATTGTGAGTGCCTACTTCCTTGTAAACCAGGCAGGATAAGGACTTTGTCTTTCGCCATCAAACTGCTCTTCGGGTCTTAGAGACTTGGTATGCGTTGCACCAACTCTTTGGCAAACTCAACAAATGCTTGACTCCCTTTTGCTGACGGGTCAAACACCACACCTGGCAAACCATAACTGGGCGCCTCTGCCAGTCGCACATTTCGCGGAATGACGGTGTTAAAAACCTTGTCGCCGAAGTGCGACTTGAGTTGGTCGCTAACCTGTTGCTGCAAGGTGATGCGGGGGTCAAACATCACGCGAAGCAGGCCAATGATTTTAAGATCAGGGTTGAGGTTGGCATGAACTTGCTTGATGGTATTGACCAAGTCAGTGAGTCCCTCCAGCGCAAAATACTCGCATTGCATGGGAACAATCACGCCATGTGCTGCACACAGTCCGTTCAGTGTGAGCATCGACAAAGAGGGTGGGCAATCGATCAAGACAAAATCAAAGTCTGAATCCGCGGCCGCCAGTGCCAACTTCAATCGCTGGTCTCTTCTTTCGAGATCAACCAACTCAACTTCAGCCCCTGCCAATTCGCGGTTTGCGCCAAGCACATGGTAGGCACATTTTTCTGAAAAAATGGCGGCCTCTTTGATGCTGGCTGACTCCAACAAAACGTCATACACGCTCAGTTCCAGTTGGCGCTTATCGACACCCGAACCCATGGTGGCATTGCCTTGAGGGTCTAAGTCCACCAAAAGAACGCGTTGTCCGACCTTGGCCAAACCAGCCGCCAAATTAACAGC
The DNA here is from genome assembly GCA_947476015.1 of Comamonadaceae bacterium. Taxonomy (GTDB): domain Bacteria; phylum Pseudomonadota; class Gammaproteobacteria; order Burkholderiales; family Burkholderiaceae_C; genus Limnohabitans_A. The sequence continues at coordinate 1,040 of CANJOS010000013.1, forward strand.
AGATGTTGTTTTGCCGACGCCACCCTTTTGATTTGCAACACAGAAAATCTTGGCCATTTTTTACTCTTTTAATTCTCAGTTGATGCGTTCATTTGCCAATGGCAAGCTTTAAGCCAAAACCAATCAGGCACACACCCGCTATTTTTTGCAAGAAGCCTGAAACACTTGGATGAGAACGAATCCGTTCCGCCATGGTGTGCGTGATCACCACCACACCCAAACAGTACACAAAACCCAACACAGCAATGCTTGCCGCCATGAATGAAAAAGTAATCATTCCTTGATGCTTAACGGGGTCTATAAATTGTGGAAAGAAGGCAAAGTAAAACATCATTGCCTTGGGGTTCAACAAAGTAATGAACATGGTTTCCTTGAAATACTTGCCGGGCGTGATGTTGATGGCCGGTCCTTCGCCTGGTTTGGCCATCACCATTTTGGCGCCTAGCCAGGTCAAATAGGCAGCACCAACCCACTGAAGTGCCATGAACAAATGTGGGAATGTTTGCAAAAGCGCCGCAACGCCAGCCACCGTCATCCATAACAATATTTGGTCACCCAAGAGCAGTCCCAAGACAGAAGCAATGCCGCCTCGCATCCCGCCTTGGGTGGTCGACGTGATCAAGGCCAAATTGCCTGGGCCAGGCAGAAACAACAGCAAAACAAAAGCGGCCACAAAGGCGCCGTAATCAGAAATTCCAAACATGCAAGACTTTCTTATTTAGCCTAAGTGTAATAGGCCATTCTTTGCACCGACTTGTTGAAGCATGCAATTAAACTGATTTTTTCAACCAAATCATGCAGCGGTCAGCCGCCAAGTTGGGAACCTGCAGTTGTTCCACGTGAAACACCCCAATGCCTGGCGGCAACAAAGCCATTTCTTCATGGGGTACTTTACCCTTCATGGCCATCCAAACGCCTTTTTCAGAAAGAGCCCCGGCGGACCAGGCGACAAAGTCTGACAGGGATGCAAACGCACGGGAGCAAATGACATCAAATGGGCCCGTCAGAGACTCTACTCTCGCATGAACGCCCTTCAAATTGGCCAGCCTCAAACTGGCTGCCACCTGCTGAACAAACGCAGCTTTTTTGGAAACAGCATCCACACACGTGACCCTCACATGGGGGCAACAAATTGAAATGACAACACCTGGCAAGCCGCCGCCAGAACCAACATCCAAGACGTCAACGCCACCCAAGCCCGAATCGAGAGAGCTCAGGTGGCGAAGCAAGGGTTTAACCGCCGACAGGCTGTCCAGCAAATGGTGCGTCAATATCTCCTGCGGCTCTCTCAAGGCCGTGAGGTTGTAAACCTTGTTCCACTTTTGAATCAACCCCATGTAAGCGAGCAACTGCTGCTGCTGTTCCTCACTGACCGCCAAACCCAGCGCCTGAATGCCACCAAGCAATACGCCCGGCAAGTCCAAAGGGCTCGCCGAATCAACTGCCTTCATTGCGCAATCGCCTCGCCGCCTTCAGCAAGTTCTGGCTTGACAGGCATGAATTCTTTGAAGCCCCCTTTTTTCAAGTGGATCAACAAGATTGAAATGCTTGCTGGCGTGATGCCCGAAATTCTGGAGGCCATCCCCAAGGTTTCCGGTCTGTGTTTTGCGAGTTTTTGCCTCGCCTCTATAGACAAAGAAGAAACCTGCAAATAATCTAATTTTGCGGGCAGCTTCAGGTTCTCAAAATAAGCGGCCCGCTCTACGTCCAGCTTTTGCCGATCAATGTAGCCCGCGTATTTGGCAGCAATCTCAAGCTGCTCAATGACGGCAACCGACAAGTCGCCAAGTGTTTCACGTGAAACAGCAGCGTCTCCGTATCGGCCCGCATCCAAGCTCACCAATTTTTCATAAGAAACGTTCGGGCGACGTAGCAAATCAAACAAGTTGTGCTCATGTTCAATGGCCTTGCCGAGCACGCGCTCTGACTCTGCTGATGGCAGGCTTCTGGGGTTAACCCATGTCGACTTCAGGCGCTCTGTTTCACGTGAAACAGCCTCGCGCTTCTGACAAAAAGACGCCCAGCGCGCATCATCGACCAAGCCCATTTGTCGGCCCACCTCTGTGAGTCGCATGTCTGCGTTGTCTTCGCGAAGCTGCAGGCGAAACTCAGCGCGGCTGGTAAACATCCGATAGGGCTCTGTCACCCCCTTGTTAATCAAGTCGTCTACCAAAACACCCAAGTACGCCTGATCCCTGGTGGGCAACCACGAGCCCCCCATGTCATTGGGCGCGCCGGAGATGGCGCGGCATTGAAGCGCCGCATTGATGCCGGCAAACAAACCCTGTGCCGCAGCCTCTTCGTAGCCCGTTGTGCCATTGATTTGGCCCGCAAAGAAAAGGCCGCTGATTTGCCGCGTTTCGAAGTTGCTTTTCAGTGCGCGCGGATCAAAGTAGTCATATTCAATGGCATAGCCAGGGCGAAGAATGTGGGCGTTTTCCAGGCCCTTCATTGATCTCACCAGCGCATATTGAATGTCAAAAGGCAGGCTGGTTGAAATGCCATTCGGATAGAACTCGTGCGTGGTCAAACCTTCGGGTTCTAAAAAGATTTGATGGCTGTCTTTGTCAGCAAACCGATTGATCTTGTCTTCTACGCTGGGGCAATAGCGAGGCCCCACGCCTTCAATCTTTCCGGTGAACATGGGACTGCGATCAAATCCAGATCGAATGATGTCGTGCGTGCGTTCATTCGTATGTGTGATCCAACAAGGCATTTGTGCCGGGTGCATGTCGGCTCGTCCCATGAAGCTGAAAACCGGAACGCCAGCCTCCGCATTCAAGCCACCCGGCATGCCATCGCCCGGTTGTTCTTGGCAACGACTGAAATCAATCGTGCGGCCATCGAGTCGAGGTGGGGTCCCTGTTTTCAGTCGCCCCTGGGGTAACTTCAATTCTTTCAACCTGGCTGACAAACTCACGGCGGGGGGGTCGCCCGCCCTCCCCGCTGCGTAGTTTTCCAAGCCGACGTGAATCTTCCCGTCTAAAAAAGTACCTGCCGTGAGGACCACTGTTTTTGAGCGAAAGCGAACACCCACTTGCGTTACGGCACCTACCACGCGGTCCTCTGTGCCATTTGACTCTAGCATGAGGTCATCGACTGCTTGTTGAAAAAGCCACAAATTTTCTTGATTTTCGAGACGATGCCGTATGGCCGCCTTGTACAAAATGCGGTCAGCTTGCGCGCGCGTGGCGCGAACGGCAGGCCCCTTCGAGCTGTTCAAAATTCGAAACTGAATGCCGCCTTCATCCGTGGCCAAGGCCATCGCTCCGCCAAGCGCATCCACTTCTTTCACCAAGTGCCCCTTGCCGATGCCCCCGATGGACGGGTTGCAGCTCATCTGTCCCAAGGTTTCGATGTTGTGGGACAGCAAGAGGGTTTGACAGCCCATGCGCGCAGACGCCAACGCAGCCTCGGTCCCTGCGTGGCCGCCGCCAACAACGATCACATCAAATTCTTGTGGGTATAGCATCAAATCACCAGTCCAATACCAGTTAGGCCGGCGCTGCCCGCGCCGATGGTGGCCCATGGCCAAGGGCGTCATTTTATCTGCATCAAGTGTTTCACGCGCGACGACCTGCACAAGCCCAATCAGGCTAAGCTCTCCACAAGTTCTGCCCCAGCACACAACCCAGCCTCCAAAAGGAAAACGATGCGCACCCATCCCCCACACATTCACCCCGACGAATGGCAGGTCCGCCTTGATTTGGCTGCCTGCTATCGCTTGGCCGCCCTGTACGGTTGGAGCGATCTGGTGTTCACTCACATCAGCGCAAAGCTTCCCGCCTCCGTTGCAGGTGATGAGCACCAATTCTTGATCAACCCTTATGGCCTCATGTTTGATGAAATCACGGCGTCAAGCCTTGTCAAGATTGACATGAATTGTAAGAAGCTGGATGCGGGCAACCCCCATCCGGTAAATCCTGCAGGGTTTGTCATCCACAGCGCAGTGCACGAGGCCCGGCCGGAGGCCCTCTGTGTTCTTCACACCCATACCCGCGCAGGAATTGCGGTCAGCGCGCAAAAGCATGGCGTCTTGCCCATCAGCCAACAAAGCACCTTTGTACTGGCGTCGCTGGCCTATCACGACTATGAGGGCGTGGCCATTCACGACGAGGAAAAGATCCGCCTGCAAAACAACCTGGGGAATGCCAACTATTTAATGTTGCGCAACCATGGCTTGCTGACCGTTGGCAAAAGCATTGCCGATGCATTTTTAGAAATGTTCACGTTTGAAAACACGTGTCGAATTCAGGTTGATGCATTGGCAGGGCAGTCAGGCGCCACACAACTCACCCCTGTCAATCCCGAAATTCTGAAGGGTGTCGCTCACGCAATGAAAGTGCAAACAGGCGGCTTGGGCGGTGCTTTTGTTTGGCCTTCTTTGTTGCGCAAACTGAACCGAGAAAATCCGGGCTGCGACGTGTGATGTCAAACCCCACTCAATAAAGCTTTTCAAGCGGTTGCTGTTGCCACGCCACAAAGGCGCCCAAAAGCAACGCAGCGGCAGAAAAAACCAGGCCTCGCTGCAAACCACCAGGGCCATCCGCAATCCACCCCACCACAGTGGGGCCGACAATCTGACCGATTGCAAACACCACCGTAAATACGCTGATACCTGTCGCCCACTGTGATGCGGGCAGGTTGTGTTTAACCATGGCCGTGGTTGAGGCTACAACCGATAAAAACACAGCGCCAAAGAGAAGGCCTGAAAACACCATGATCGGCCACGCTGAAGCAACTGCCGGCAACACTGTTGCCACACTTAGCAGTGCATTCAAGATGGCCAACGCCTGACCGCCGCGGTAGCGATTGAGAAGCTTGGCCCAAATTCTGGAAGAAGCCACCACGGCCAAACCCAGCATTGCATAAAACCAAGTAATTTCAACTGTCGTGGCACCTTGTTCAGCCAAGAGTGCCACAACAAAAGTCATGTAACCAATGTAGCCCACTCCAAACAAACCATAGCCGATTAAGCCCGCCGTCCATTGCAAGCAAGGCCCGTAGTTTGAGCTTGATGTTGAAGAAGGGTTCCCGTTGGGCCCTTGTTCGGATGCGACGTTCAATGTGCTGGTGCTTTCAATCAGTTCGGGCATCCATTGATACATCTGCTTGCGCAGGGTCACCATCAACACGGTCAACAACAAACACACGCCCCCCAAGCTCCACCAGGCCCAAGCCCACGGATGAACAAACGCTGCATTTTGTGCGTGCGTCAAAGCCACCGGTACAAGCAAAGCGGAGAGAACAATTCCCCAGCCTGTGCCACCGTAGTAAATACCCAGCAACAAGCCCGATTGAGAGGGCCAATGAATACCCAATCTCGCGGTCAACAGACCGCCCGAAACAAAAACAGCGGCACTGATCAGCCCTGCAAACAAGCGCTGAAAAAGCAAGGCACTGGCACCTGTTAAAAATCCTGTGATGGCCATCAGCCCCGCGGCAAGCAACGCGCCAAACAGCAACACATTCACAGCACCCCAACGACGCAGCAACCAGGGCGTGATGAGGGCACCCAACAAATAGCCAATCGCATTGAACGTGTTCATGCCACCTGCCAAGGTATAGGTCCACGATAAATCTTCGCGCATCGGCGGTAACAAAAGCGCATAAGCAAAACGCGTCATGCCCAGCGACACGGCGGCGGCCATCGAGACACAAACAGCCAAGCTCAATGCGGTTGAGAAGTGAAATTTTTGAGACATGAAAACTTATTTGAACCTTGCCAAGAAGGCCGCCTTGCGATGGCTACACACATTGTGATGGCAACTCGGCGCGAAATTGAGCTCCCGGAGCGTTGGCAAACGCCTTGACGACCCCATCCTCAACGCATGGCGGAAGTTTCTGGCACAGTTTGGGCGCAATGATTCCCCGTGTCTTCCCGCCAAAGACACTGCGTTTCAGCCCAAACCAATAGGAGCTGGTGCTGTTGCCACAATTCGACTGAACAACTTTTCAAACGCAGGGCCGGGCGGGTGTTTGCCAGTCAAGGGGTCGGAATTTTGCTCGAAAGCAACATCAAGCGCCAACCAATCCTCGTCCGTGAGTGCGCGCTCCGCTGCAGGCAATACCACCAATTCTTCTAAGCGCATGTGCGCCAAGTAAGCCTCCACATAGGGCGTAAACGCATCGATAAACGCCGCTTTTCGAGAGGAGCCCATCAACTCCCAAGCCAACAACAAATGCAGTAGATCACGCACCGCTTTTTCACTGCGCATGTGATCGCGTTCTAATCGATCAATCGCACCCATAATCTCAGGCGCCTTTTTCACCACCCTTGGAAACAAAAGTTCTGACTCCTTGGGATGATGCAATTGCTCTGGAAACTCATCAATGTAAAAAAGCATGGCTCGCATCACATCAAAAAACTGATGCACATCCTCTGCAGGGCCTCGATCTACCAATTGGGTCATTGAGTGCAACATGGCTGCCAAAGAGGCGTGTTCGTCTCTGATAATGTGAAGGCTTCTCTTTTTCATCAGTCTCTTTCGTTGATCTGGCTCGAAATGAAAACAAATCAAGTTTGCGAGAAATTGAACTCTTAGAAAATGACGCAGATCAAGAAACCCATGCAAAATCTCAGCCAATGAACATCTCTGACTCTTCCTTCTCAGGTCGCCGCGTTGAACAACAGGTGATCGGCCAAGCCACTAGAGATGGCGACGGCGTCAAACTCACGCGCGTCCTCACTCAGTCGCATCAACGGCGCTTAGACCCCTTTCTCATGTTGGACAACTTTGGCAGCGACGACCCCAATGACTACGGCGGCGGGTTTCCTGACCATCCCCACCGCGGCTTTGAAACCGTGACTTACATGATTGCTGGCCGCATGCGCCATCGCGACAGTGCGGGCAATGAAGGCTTGTTGCAAAACGGCGGTGTTCAATGGATGACCGCTGGCCGCGGTGTGGTTCACAGCGAAATGCCTGAGCAAGAAGAAGGTGTGATGGAAGGGTTCCAACTTTGGCTCAATTTACCGTCGTCCCAGAAATTGTGTCCACCAGGATACAAAGATATTCAAAGCGAAAGCATTCCAGAATATCAAACGCCTGAAGGCATTCGGGTCAGAGTCATTGCTGGGCAATCTCAAGGCGTAATTGGGGCGGTTCATCGATCTGCTGCTGAATTTCCAACAAATCCTCTTTATTTGGACATTCATTTTGAAACTGAGGGTCAATTTCGCCAGGAACTGAATGTTCAGCAAAATGCTTTTCTCTTTGTCTACCGAGGCGCTGTCCATGTAGTAACTGACGGGCTTGAAACTCATGTTGGTTTGCATCGAATGGCCATTCTTCAAAACGAAGGCAACGGGGTTGAAATCAAGGCTATGCCTGGCAGCAAAGTTCTCTTGATTGCAGGACAAGCTTTGAATGAGCCTATCGCACAATACGGCCCTTTTGTCATGAACACACGCGAAGAGTTGATGAAAGCAGTGGATGATTTCAGAGCCGGTCTTTTCAATTCGTAACACTTCAGTCTATGAACAAGTATGTGGAAAGATTTTGGATAACTCCTCTGTTATCCACAGATATCTTCAATTTTTAAACTTGTTCATTTTTGAAAGACACCTGAGAAGCAGCCTCATGCACAGCTTTCAAAATGATTCAAGACAATGATCTGTAAAGATAAAAGAGACTTGTCCACAGAACAAGTCTCCCCTTATCTACTACTACTATGTATTAATCTATAGAAAAGAATAATACAAAGACAAAGTCCGAAAGCAATTTAATTACTTTTCCTGAAGGCATCCATGCTGTTTTGCCACTGGACCATGGCCGCTGCAAGATGTTTTTCTTTCACGTGTCCAAAACCTTTGATTTGCCCAGGGACATTGGCCATTTGGATGGCCAATGCATGGTTGTTTGAATTCAATGAAACCAACAACTCATTCACAGCATCCATGTACTCTTGAATCAACGCGCGTTCTGTTTGACGTTCTTCAGTGCGCCCAAAAATGTCCAAAAAGGTGCCTCTTAAAAACTTCAATCGAGCCAAGCCTTGAAAGGCCAGTTGCATGTGAGGGCTCATTTTTTGTTTGAGAAGTTGGCCCTTCTCGTTGCGTTTTGCCACCAAGGGAGGGGCTAGGTGATAGAAGACCTTGAAATCACCCTCAAACTGCGTTTGAATGCGTTCTAGAAACTGTTTATCAGTGTGCAAGCGAGCCACTTCGTATTCATCTTTGTAGGCCATCAACTTGAACAATTGACGTGCGACAGTTTCCGTTAACGAGGTTTTCCCCAAAATCTGCTCTTTGTGGTGAACGGCGTCAATGAATTTTTTGTATTTTTCAGCGTAATTTGCGTTTTGGTAATTTGTCAAGAAGTCAACTCTTTGGGCGATCAAATCTTCTAAACGAGTCCGTTTTTTAAATTCAATGACCTGAACTGGTTTTAAAAGTCCCTCAACAGCATCCAGGTGGTGTGCAGCATGTCGCCCCCATTCAAAAGCCATTAAGTTATTAGAAACAGCAACCTCATTGAGTTCAATAGCGCGCTTTAAGGCTTCAAGGCTCAAAGGAACCCAACCCTTTTGCCATGCATAGCCTAAAAGCATGGGGTTGATGTAAAGCGTATCGCCCATCAGATGGGCGGACAGTTTGTCAGCGTCAAAACTTGCTAGGCCATTCACACCGACAACAACAGCAATTTCTGCAGCACAACTTTCAGCAGGGTTTTGCCAAAGCGTATTTTTGACAAATGCAGCTGTCGGTGTGCTGTGTGAATTCAAAGCAACGTGAGTTCGACCTTCGAACATCCGTGACAAAGTTTCTTTCCCAGCACTCACAATAGGATCGCAACCCAATATCAAGTCTGCTGCAGCCATGTTCACTCGCGTGGTTTGAATTTGCTGTTGATCTTTGGCAAGCAAAACATGGCTCCAAGTTGCCCCTCCTTTTTGCGCCAGACCTGCAGAATCTTGTGTCACGATGCCCAAGCCATCTAGGTGTGCCGCCATTCCTAAAAGTTGACCAATGGTGATCACACCCGTACCGCCAACACCGGCGACCACAATGCCATAAGCATTTTGTGATTGTGATAAGTCGGGCAATGTCGGCAAAGGCAATGCAGGCAATTGATCCGGGGAAAACTTTTGATCTTTCGATTTTTTCTTCAGTTGTCCGCCTTCAATGCTGACAAAACTGGGGCAGAAACCTTTCAGACAACTGGTGTCTTTATTGCAAGTATTTTGATTGATGGTGCGTTTGCGTCCAAAGTCTGTTTCAAGTGGTTCAACAGACAAACAATTGGATTGAACGCCGCAATCGCCACAACCCTCACACACAAGCTCATTGATCATGACCCTGACGGCGGGATCAACCATCGTGCCGCGTTTGCGGCGACGGCGTTTTTCAGTGGCACACGTTTGGTCATAAATAATGACCGTACAACCTTTGACCTCGCGCAGCTCGCGTTGAACGGCATCAAGTTCATCGCGGTGATGAACCAGCACACCTTCTGCCAAAGCAATCCCATCGTATTTTTCGGGCTCATCGGTAACCACTTTGATGACCATCGCGCCTTCCGCACGCATACTTTGAGAAATTTGCACGACGGAATGCCCTTCCGCCCTCTCTCCTACGCGCTGGCCACCCGTCATGGCCACCGCGTCGTTGTACAAAATTTTGTAAGTGATGTTGACACCGGCAGCAATACTTTGTCGAATGGCCAAAATACCACTGTGAAAATAGGTGCCATCCCCAATGTTGGCAAATACATGCTTTTCGTGGCTAAACGGTTGTTGACCAATCCAAGGTGTGCCTTCCCCCCCCATTTGAGTAAAGCCGATGGTGCTTCGGTCCATCCACAGGCTCATGAAATGGCAGCCGATACCTGCCATTGCGCGCGAACCGTCGGGGACCTTGGTGCTTGTATTGTGCGGACAACCAGAACAAAACCAAGGCATTCGATCGGCCTCGGGATTCAAAACCAAACTATTTTGAGCGCGCTCTTTGGCATCAATGATGTGCAGCTGAGCATCTATGCGTTCCAAGACATCGGCAGGCAGATCAAGTTTTTTCAAGCGCTTGGCCAAGGCCTTGGCGATCAAGGTGGGCGTGAGGTCTGCATTGGCTCGCAACAAGCGATGGGCCATTGGGTTTGGCACAGACCATTCGCCGCCCGAGTCGTTGCCATCCAACTCATCAAACTTGCCAACGATTTTTGGACGTTGTGAATCGGGCCAGTTGTAAAGCTCCTCTTTCAATTGGTATTCGATGACCTGGCGTTTTTCTTCAACCACCAAAATTTCTTGCAGGCCTTTTGCAAACTCGCGGGTTGTTTGGGCCTCTAGCGGCCAGACCACTGAAACTTTGTGAACACGAATGCCAAGCCGCTGACAAGTGGCCTTGTCTAACCCCAAATCAAGCAAAGCTTGACGTGTGTCGTTGTAGGCTTTGCCGCTGGCCATGATGCCGTAACGATCGTGAGGACCCTCAATGACATTGTGGTTCAGGCGATTGGCACGAATGTAGGCCAAGGCGGCGTACCATTTAAAATCAAACAAACGAGCCTCTTGCTCGAGCGCCGTATCTGGCCATCGAATGTGGACACCACCCGGCGGCATATCGAACTCCGGCAACACAATGTTGACGCGGTCAGGGCCGATGTCCGCAGTGGCGCTGGACTCCACAATTTCTTGAATCGTTTTCATGCCCGACCAAACGCCGGCGAAACGGCTTAAAGCAATGGCGTGAAGGCCGTGGTCTAAAACATCTTGAACGGATGACGGGAAAAAAACGGGGAGTCCACAGGCCTTGAAAATATGATCGCTTTGATGCGCCGCTGTTGAACTTTTGGCCACATGGTCATCACCTGCAACGGCCAAGACACCGCCCCAGGGTGTCGTGCCTGCCATGTTGGCATGTTTGAAAACATCAGAGCAGCGATCGACGCCCGGGCCTTTGCCGTACCAAATGCCAAAGACGCCATCAAACTTTTGGCTTCCAGGCGGTGCAAAGCCCAACTGTTGGGTGCCCCAGAGCGCGGTAGCTGCCAACTCTTCGTTCACACCCGGTTGAAAAACAATGTTGTGTTTTTCAAGATACGGTTTTGCTTTCCACAACGCTTGGTCATAACCGCCCAAAGGGGACCCGCGATAGCCGCTGATGAGCGCGCCTGTTCTTTTCCCTGCCAAGGCATCTCGCTCTTGCTGCAACATGGGCAGTCGAACCAAGGCTTGAACGCCACTCATGAAGGCACGCCCCGTTTCGAGGCTGTACTTGTCGTCCAGGGTGACGTTTGCCAAGGCATGGCGCAAGTGGTCAGGCAAGGGTGCGTTCATGTCGTATCACTTTCAATGTCATTGGTTCGCAGTGTAGATCGACACGGCTTATCTTGGAAGTAAAACCCATGCGCGCATGTCTTGTTTGAGGCGACCCGCAAGGTCGCCAGCAGAGTCTCCCGAGCCGGCAAAAAAATCCGCGCGAACTGCGCCCTGAATGGCGCTGCCTGTGTCTTGTGCCATAACCAACCGGCTCAACTGCGTTTGTGGACCGCTGCTAGACAGCCAAACCGGGGTGCCATAGGGAATGCTTGCGGGATCGACCGCAATGGATCGACCAGGTGTTAGCGGAACGCCTTGGGCCCCTTTGGGGCCGATCATCGTCGAGGCGGCACTCAGGGGTTCTTCTTTGAAGAAGACAAATCTAGGATTTCGCCAAAGCAATTCGTTGACACGTTTGGGGTTTTGAGAAAGCCAAGATTTGATCCCAGGCCACGTGGCATCTTTCGTCAGGTTTTGGTCCAACAACCATCGACCGATGCTCTGATAGGGGTGATCATTGGTGCCAGCAAAAGCCAGGCGAACTTGGATTCGCCGCCCGTCTTTTTCCGCGACCCAAAGGCGGCCTGAGCCTTGTATGTGCAAAATCATGGCATCAACGGGGTCGGCCACATAGGCAATGACCCGTCCCTTCAGGGCATTTTGTGCGGCGGGTAATTTAGAAATTTCTTCTCGAGAGTACCAGGGACTGCGTGATTTCAATTGGGGGGGCGGGGCAAACAGGGGCACATCAAATCCGGGTTTGAGCACACGCGAGGCCTCAAATACGGGCTCGTAATAGCCCGTTAACAAACCCACATGAGGCGTGGCAGAGTTGCCGAGACTCTCCACCCGATAAGGCAGAAAATTTTGCATGAGCCATGCCCTTTGCGCATCTGATGATTGCGTTTCTAGGACTTGCATGTCTTGGCAAACGCGTTGGTGGGGCGGCGTTGGTTTAGAGCAGCTGTGTCGCCATGCGACCCAAGCATCGTTCAAGTTATCGGTGCTTAGCCCTGGAATTTCGGACCAACTGCTTAAAACCCATCGACTTTTGCTGTTCAACAACACTGTAGGCGTTGGGGTGTGGAGGGTTGGCGTTGGGATGTTGATGGCGCTGGGTTCGGCGGGCGCCTTGACCTTGTCTGTGACGCCGCAAGAGGCGAGCAACAGCGTGAGGCCCAGCGCAAAGGCACCTACAATCGATGAACAGAGGAGCCTGATCATGGGATTGATTTTGTTAGAGGCCTTATTGGCGCTGGCCTTGCTGATGCTCATTGTTTGGTGGACCATGTTTTCTGGGCGTCAAAAGGGCGAGCTCAAGAGTGAAACGAAAGATGAGCCGACCCAAGCTTTAGAAAAAGAGAGAAACAAAGAGCTCTGAAACGGGGTCATGTTGAGGGACTCAAACCTCTCTCAATAAATTGGCCAATTCAACGGCAGATTTCACAGCCATTTTTTCAAAGACACGCGAGCGGTGAACTTCAACCGTGCGCACACTGATCTCCAATTGATCAGCAATGAGCTTGTTGGGCAGGCCCTCAATGACCAAGCGCATGACGTCACGTTCGCGCTCCGTTAAATCATTCAATTTAGAGACCAAGCCAGCACTTTGCTGATGCAATGCCAGTCGGTCGCGCGACAAAGCCAAGGCTTGTTCGACGCGATCGACCAAGGCGTTGTCAGAAAAAGGCTTTTCACAAAAATCAAATGCGCCGCGCTTGACGCTGTCAACGGCAGTGGGGACATCCGCATGTCCCGTTAAAAAAATCACAGGCCATTGGTGGGCCAACCCGTTGTCGATGAGTTTTTCAAACAGCGCCAGCCCACTTTGACCGGGCATGCGAACATCTAACAAAATACACGCAGGCTGAAAGGGCGTTGGTGAGTTTGAATAGTTTTCAAGAAGCATGGCCTCAAAAGCTTCTGCGCTTTGAAATGATTCGCTCATTAAATGACGTGACCTCAATAACCAGGCCATGGCATCCCGAACACTTGCATCATCGTCGACAATGAAAACACAGGCGTTATGGGAAGGTTGCATGGTGCAATTCTAGGAGGCTTCAGGCCTCGGGCGCTGTTGGCAACGTAAATCTAAACAAGGTGCCTTGAGGGGCATAAGGGGCAAACTCCAAATGCCCGCCGTGTTGTTCTACAACGGTTCTGCAAAGGCTTAAACCCAAACCCATGCCCTCGGCCTTGGTCGTAAAAAAGGGCGTGAACAATTGAGTGGCCACTTGATCAGAAATTCCGGTTCCCCGATCAATCACCGCAAACTCAATCCAGTCATGTGACAAATTAGATGCTGCACGTTTGACATGCAGGCTCAAAACACGAAGAACGCATTGAGGATGGTCCATGGCCTGCATGCCATTTCTGGCCAAATTTAACAGAACCTGTTCCACCATGGTGCGATCGCAAAAGACGTGCGCTAAGCGATCATCTAACTTTGTTTCAACGCGAACGCGCAGTTTTTGTGCTTGCAGCTGTACCAAGGGCATGACGGCGTCAATGATGGTGCGCACATCGACAATTTCGCGGTCTTGATCTCTTCGGCGAACAAAATCATGCACGCTGTTAATGACCTTACCGGCACGACCGGCTTGCTCGGATATTCTTTCGAGAGCCATTTGAAGATCACCAACGTGAGACATGCCCTGGCCTTGTTGTCGTTGACGAATCAGGTTAAGTGAGCCCGTGGCGTAGCTTGAAATAGCGGCCAAAGGCTGGTTCAACTCGTGGCTTAACAAGGAGGCCATCTCGCCCATGGTGGCCAATCGAGCGGTTGCTTGAAGGCGTTCTTGGCTGGCCCTAGACAACTCTTCAACGCGGCGTTGTTCGCTGATGTCCAGGAAGGCGCTCATCCAGCCGGTTTGTTTGCCCTGTACATTGATCAAGGGGGCTTCAAAAATGAGCACCGGAAAACGAGAACCGTCCTGGTGTACAAAAACAGATTCAAATCCTTCGCGAGGTGGCGCGTTACCGGCCAAGCGCACCGCTTGTCTTTGTTGATACTCGCCCACCATTTCAGATGGCCAGTAGGGCATGGGTGCTGATTTGCCAAGCAATTGGTCGGCATTGAAACCGACCATTTGACAAAACGCAGGGTTCACATAAGTGATCCGGCCGTGTAAGTCGCGCGCGCGCAAGCCCGTGACCAAGGAGTCCTCCATGGCTTTTCTGAAAGCGAGCGCATCCGCCAAATCAAACTCCGCCTTTAAACGCCGTCGTGAATCTTTGACCAGCAACACCAACACAGAAACCAAAGCAATGGACATGGCGGTGACCAATGCTGGAAGCACGCTTGGGAAAAGATCTGGAACAATGCGACGCCCATCCATTCGAAGGACCAAAGTAGAACCGGGCAGGTCAAGCAGTTGGGTGGCTGTAAATAAACGCTTGACTCTCGGCAACGAGCCGTAAATGGCCAAACGGGTGCCGTCAGGTTCAATGAAGGACAGCTCGTTGCGTTGGCCATAAGTGGCGCCCAATTGGGCTGCCAGAATGTCTTGCAAGCCATAAGTTAAAAGCGTGAAGCCTGTGACTTTGCCTTGCTCAATGATGGGCAAGCACAGGTCCATCATTTCAAGCCCCAAACCATTGCTTTGAGGGACAAAGTAGCTTCGAGAGTAGGCGGCGCCATTCACGCGGCGAGCTCGCGAGCAGGTTTGTATGATTTCAGCCTGTTCTTGAGCGCGTGAACTGACGTTGAAGACGGGCTCCCTGAGCGGAGAATCAGAAAAGTGGACGATCACACCTTGTAAATCCCGTTTCTCAATTCGCAACCATTCGCGATTGTGGCCCAGCAAAATAGACATTTCTGTGTGCCAAGATGGGATGCTCAGGGTTTTGCTTTGGATGCTTTGAAGGGTGAGAACATGCCGGCTGAATGCGCCACGAATATCGCTGACGGCATCCGCTGTATCACGGTCTAGTTCAGCTTGATATTGGCTGGCTTCATACCGTCCCGCCAGCCAAACCAAGGTGACCAAAACAGCGACGACCAAACCAACCAAGGCAATCCATAAGGAAATTCGGCGGTCTGTAAAAGACCGAGTGGCTGACTTAAAAAAAAGCCACAAAGGATTGAGGAGAGCAAATTTGCTTAGGTGAGAGGATGACATGAAACAAGGCGATGTTGAGCTTTAAGGCGCACTGCTCGAGACCTTGGTCACTTTGGGGTCACTCCAAGTGCCATCAATGGTGAACTCTTGCGTGTTCAGGCGACTGATAGGTTGTTTCAAAATCAATTGCGCCAAGAAGGTACTCAATCCAATGGCGGGATTCAATGCAATGCCGGCCAACAAAGAGGCCGTTCCAGCATCGACTTCGGGTAAAACTAACACCCGCAAATTTTGCGTCTCACGCGCAATGTCAGAACTGCCTTCCATCTGAACGACGGCATTGACGCCTTTCATTTGCAAATTCCGTGTCGACGCAACGCCTTGTTGAATCACGGCATCACCCCGCAGGGTGTCGAAGGCAAAGCCTGCACTGAACACATCTCGAAAATCAAGCAATAAGCGCCGCGGGAGCGCCTGCAAACTCAAGACGCCTAAGAGTTTTGCCACGCCAGGCTCTGCTTGTAAAAACTGACCCCGCCCCATGTTGACATTGATTCGACCATTCATGCTGGGGTAGTGCAGTGTCAAGGGAGATCCTTGCCAGTTGACGTTTCCTTCAAGCTTTCCTGCGCCCCCTCGCAAGGCGTCTTTGGTGCCCAGTCGGTTGAGTAAATCGCCAGCATCGGCGACATCCAATTTGAAGTTCATTTCTGTATTGGCTTGCAGTTTTCCGTCACGTGACGTGATCCATTTCCCACTCGCCTTGAAGCTGGCTTCAGGAACGGTGATATTCAATTTGTTCAATCGCCATTCTCGCCCCGCACTGTTGCGTGCAAGGGCGGCATCTGTGTTGACGGCTTCTATTTCAACACGACCCAATTTTTTACCGCGCAACTCCAGCTCATCAACAACGATGTCTAAAGCGGGAATCGTCAGGGGCGATTCTTCTAACATTGACTCTACCGCTTGATCCGCCGAGGGCGGCAAATTCAAACGCGCCAAACGCGCATAGATGCGCCCCGAATTTTGAAGATGGGGTTGGCGGTATTCCAAGTAGCCACTGAACTCTCGTGCGTCTAAATTGGCGCGCCAGAGAAAACCCTCACGCGAACCTGATCCGACCACCTGATTCAAGCGTCGACCTTGAAGCACCAACTCGTTGGCTTTCAGTGTCATGCGCGTTGGCAAATAGGCTTGAGTGCTTGCTGAGAGCTTGCTCGTTGGCGGCGTGTTGGAAGCTTGACTCGACTTCGGAGGAGAAAAAACTTGCAGCCAATCATCGACAGAAAACAAGGGCAAATTAAAAAATGCCGCAACCCCAGCATCTGGCCCAGGCAGCGTTGCATTGGAGGGTTCGCCAATTTGCCATCGGCCATTCAGCACGCGTGGTTCATTGCCGCTCAAGTCACGAACATAGTTTGCAGACAGTGACCGCCCCCATTGAATTTGAACTTGATCGCGCAGTGCTTGGCCGCTTGAAACGCTGTTGACATTTTGAATCGAATTTTCAAATTTGATCGCCACGGCGTCTTCCGCTTTTTTATTCAAAGGCGATGGCAAATGAAGTGCCAAACCTTGTAATTGAGATTGAACGCTCAATTCACTTTGCCCGCCCTTGAATCCCAGGCTGGCGGTATAGCTTGTGGCACCCGTGGCATGTTGCGCTAGCATACTTAAAATTGGAATTTCTTTAGCTTCTCGCATGCCAATGGCAGAGGCTTGCCCTTGAATGCGGAGGAGCGGATTGGCTTCTGAGCTTCCGGGAGGCAACTTTTTAGAGCCGCCTTCTAGCTTAACGGCACCCCCTAAAAATTGCGCAGTCACACCCATCAGGGTAAAGCCCGATTCATTGAAATTGAGGGTGCCTTGAGATCTTTCAAATACTGGCAGCATGGCCTGAAATCGGATGTCGTTGTTGTTCAATGACACGCTGCCTTGAACGCTTGATTTTTCAAGCTCTGCCAAGGGAAGGCTGAGCTTCAAGCGCGAATTGACTTGGCCCGTTCCATCCACTTGCGACAGCGCCCCACTCAACATGTCGTTGACGGGTGAAAGTCGCAGCTCATTCAACACCAGGTTGGCGTTGGCCTTGGATTCACCTTGAACGTTGACCACCAAGCGATTGCTCAGATTGGGAATATCTGCTTTGATCTGGTTAAAGGGCACATTGCCCCACCTGCCAGAGGCGTTGTTGATTCTCAAACTGAGCCGGTCCAAAACCAACTCACCGCTGAGGCTGTTCATGGCTGGCCAAGTGGGCGCAGTGTTTGTGTTTTGGCCGGCATGGCTGGTTGTGGTCGGCACATAGGCATACTGAACATCTTTGATGCGGCCAGCAAATTTAAATTCACCTTCTTTTGCGTTCGCAAAGGGCAGGTTTTGCAGGTCTCCCTTGACCTTGACATTGACGCCTTGCACTTCTCCTTTGGTCACGGCACTGCGAATGTAATCTCTGACAGCTTGTGGCACGCTGAGTGGCAAGTAACGGTGCACGCGGGATGCGTCCGCGCGCGAGATGCCCCCTTGAAGGTCCAAAATTCCGAGGCTTCCTGGCAGTGGGCTGGGTTTCCATTGGCCATGCCATTCGCCACTGAGGTCGGGGTTGCTGAGACTCAGCTGCCATTCAGGCACAAGGAGCTGCCCTTGGATTTTTTGCCACTTCAGCGAGGCTTGCAGTTTGTCCAGAGGAATGCGCGGGTCTTCAAAAACTTTGTTGATGCTCAATGCACCTTTTTCAATGGAAGCTTTGAACAACCCACCTTCGGGCGTGACTTCAAAGGAAATGTTGGCGTTCTCGATGCCTGGCCAGTTTTCAGCAGAGGTCCCAGCTTTTCCGCCCTCCAAGCTAAAGCCCTCAAAACGGCCATGAGCGGCATGAATGTCAAAGCGCTTACCTTGGGCTGCGTTCTGCTCAGTCCACTCAACATGCAAAGGGTTTACTTGGCCGCTGAACTTGTGCTCACGCAATGTTTGACGTGCCATTGCGGGCAAAGGCAGCTGCAGCGCAATGTTTCTCAAAGCCAACAAATCCAATTTGTCGCCATGAAAAACACCTTTGGCGCCCCCGCCCCCCCCTTTGTTGGCGTCTGTGTACAACAAGCTGACGTTCCCGCCAGGCCAATGCAAGCCATTCGGGGTGTCAAAGCTTAAACCTTGTGTCGAAAAATCAAAGCCGTTGTCAAGTGACTTGACAGAAACACGCCCTGCAATGGTTTTGAAAGACAGCGCATCAAGCTCCGGGCTCAGTTGCGCTTTTGCGTTCTCAAGAAAAAGATCTGCAGTGCCTTGCTGGATGTCGCCGCGAGAAAGGTCTAACCACATTCGCAATGCGCCTTGACCTTCTGTGGCATTGATTTTCCATGGCAGATGGGGACCGAGCTTTGACAAGTCAACATCTGGAAATTCGGCATGAATTTGGCCATTCCAATCTTTCACGCGACCGGGATGCGTGGACAAAAGATGGCGGCGAATGTCGCCCATGAAAACAAAGCGATCGCCCCATCCCGAGGGTGGGGCAGCATCCAACCGCCATTGGTGATGCCGAGCAGAATTTTGCAAAACCCACGAAACGTCCGTCAAATTCAAGGTGGGCTTGTTCCGTTGTAGCGGGTCAAATTCGTCGGTCCAGTTCACCGTGCCGCGTTGAATGACGATTTCTTTTTGCGCGAAAATCCAATCGGCCGCAGCAGAGTCTTGGGTGTTGTCCTGTTTCAGGGACAAGCCCGCGATTCGCCATTCCCCGTTTTCTGTGCGTCGAATGTCCAGCGAGGGTGATTCAATGACCAACTGTTCGACGCCCAAGCTCATCACGGAGCGAATGCTGATGGCAAAGATCACTTTGGGCAAAGTGAGCGCTTGTCGGCCTTCAGGATCCAACAGGCTGAGGTCATGAATTTCAAAGGTAGGCATCCACCCTGAAGAAACGGCCACTAAGCCGCGCATTTTCACAGGAACTCCCAGGGTTTGGCTGGCCAAACTCTCGAGTTTCGGCCTGAAGTCTTCAATTCGCGGCACAATCCAAAAATGCAAAGCGGCCCAACCCATTCCCAAAACGAAACCTGTGGCCAACAACAGCCATGCGGCAAGACGCAGGCCGGCGCTGACTATTTTGGACAACGAGGAAAAATTCAGCATTCGATGGGTAATTTCAGACAGATAGATCTAGGCAGAGAATTATGACCGCCATCGACCCCTTTGAGACACGAAATTGATGGAATCAAAGTTGCCCCCGCCCCTGTCTCAGGGATCGCGTTTCTTTCAACGCCTTCAAAGGCGTTATGCGGATGTTTTTGCCAGCTTGCCGCAGGGCAACCCCGACCGCCAGTTGTTGTCACAGGCCTATGCGCAGCTTCGAGCACAGGGCCACGATGTTGGCGCTGCCCTCCGAATGCTTCGCCAATGGACCATGTCCCGCCTTCTCATACTCGATTGTGAACACGATGCGAGTTTAGAAACCATCACATCCAGCGTCACTTCTTTGGCTGAATTCGCTTTGGATGAAGCCTGCCGTCAGGCCTTTCTCGACCTTGATGCAAGGCATGGCCCGCCTTTGACAAAAGCGGGTCAAAGGGCTGAGTTTTGGGTCATTGGCATGGGCAAACTGGGCGCAAGAGAGCTCAATGTTTCCAGTGACATCGACCTGATCTACGTCTATGACGAAGATGGCGAAACAACTGGCAACGCGCAAGGTGCGGGTCTAATTTCGGCGCATGACTATTTCAGTCGTGTTGTCAAAGCCATTTACACATTGATAGGGGACACCACCGAGCATGGCTTTGTGTTTAGAGTCGATCTGGCATTGAGACCCAATGGCAACTCAGGCCCCAGCGTTGTTTCCTTGGAGGCGCTGGAAGAATATCTTTTGGTGCAAGGCAGAGAGTGGGAGCGATTTGCATGGATGAAAAGCCGGGTGATCGCACCTTTCAGCGCCCTTGAGCGTGGCTCTGCGGTGAGTTTGCGTTCAGTGATTCTGCCCTTTGTTTTTAGGCGATATCTCGACTACAACGTGTTTGAGTCCTTGAGAACCTTGCACCAACAAATTCGCGACCATGCCGCCAAACGAAGCGCGGGCCATCCTGAGCGGGCCAACGACGTGAAACTGTCGCGGGGAGGCATTCGTGAAATTGAATTCACCGTTCAGCTTTTGCAAGTCGTGCGCGGAGGACAATTTCCAGAGCTTCGAACCCGACCCACCTTGGATGCTTTAAAGCGGGTGGCCAAGGCAGGCTTGATGCCTGTTGAAACTGCCAATGCATTGGCCAAGGCCTATGTGTTCTTGCGAAAAGTAGAGCACCGTATTCAGTATCTGGATGATCAGCAAACACATGTTTTGCCCACACAAGATCAAGACCTGCAATGGATCGCCCTGACCTTGGGCTATGCAGACAGTTGTGACTTTTTAACGGACCTGGACGCTCACCGCGAAATCGTGGCGCATGAGTTTGATATTTTATTGGGCGGAGACCGTGAGTGCAAAGGCTGTCAAACCCCGGCTGCTCGCGTTCGCCCTGAGTTAGAGGCGGTCCTTGATTTATTTGAAGGCGAAGCGCGGCAACGCTTGGCGCATTGGCAAGACAGCCCCAAGGTGAAGGGCTTGCGAGATGACGCGAGATCCCGCTTGTTGCGGCTCCTACAGCGCACAGCACAATGGCTTCAAGAGGGCCGAGTGGAAGAAGCGGCCGTGGTCAGAATGGCTGACTGGATGGAGCCGTTGATGCGGCGTGAAAGTTATTTGGCCATGATGCTAGAGCGACCGGCGGTGCATGAGCGCTTGCTTCGTTTGCTGGGTGCGGCTAAATGGCCGGCACGTTATTTGGTTCAACACCCCGGGGTCATTGATGAACTTGCGGGGGGTGATGTGCTCAAGCAGCGTTTTGTCAGCCAAGACTTTGAGGCCGAATTGCAAGAGCGCAGAGTTGCATTAAAGCGTTCAGGCGAAGATGATGAAGAAAATTTATTGAACCTTCTCCGGCGTGCTTTGCACGCCGAGGTTTTCAGAACGCTGGCCCGAGACGTTGAGGGTGAACTCACGGTGGAGCAAGTGGCCGATGATCTCAGTGCCATGGCAGATGCCGTATTGCGCGTAACAGCCCAGTGGTGCTGGTCTTGTTTGAAAAATCGTCACCGAGAAACGCCACAAATCGCCATCATTGCCTACGGCAAATTGGGGGGCAAGGAGCTGGGTTATGGCAGCGATCTGGACATTGTGTTTGTTTATGAAGACCAAGATGACCGGGCGCAAGAGGCCTATGCTTCTTTTGTCAGAAAGCTGATCAATTGGTTGACAGTGAAAACGGCGGAAGGTGACTTGTTTGAAATTGACACCGCCTTGCGACCCAATGGCGGCGCAGGTCTGCTGGTTACGACCTTTGATGCGTATGCAGATTACCAGCAGCAACGTGGCAGCAATACGGCTTGGACTTGGGAGCACCAAGCCATGACGCGTGCGCGTTTTGTCATGGGTGATGAGGCGATGAAAGGCCGTTTTGACAAGGTAAGAAATGCCGTGATCAGTGCCCCCCGTGATGCAGCCGCATTGCAGTCAGAAATCGTAACCATGCGCAAGCGAGTGAGTGCCGCACACCCTGTCAAAGCGACCTTGTTCGATGTGAAACACAGCGCGGGCGGCATGGTTGACGTGGAGTTTGCGGTTCAGTATTTGGTTCTGATGTACACCGGTACGCATCCAGAGTTGGCCGAGAATGTGGGCAACATCGCGCTGTTGCAAAAGGCTGAGCAGGTGGGGTTATTGCCGCGCGGCGTGGGCTTGGCCGCGGCCACCGCCTACAGAGAGCTGCGCCGAGTTCAGCACAAAGCCCGACTGAATGAAGAACCAACCCAAGTAAATGCGCCTCAATTGCAGGCCCAAAGACTGGCGGTTTTGGCCTTGTGGAAGGCCGTTTTCGGCGAGGATGCCGGCCACGCCAAGAACGCGTGACAAGGACAGAAATTAGAAGTAAACTGACCGGTCACAAAACAGAACGGGCAGTTCAATGACAAATTTCAAAGCTTTTCGATATGCATCGATGGTTTGCTGTTTTTACTTCTCGCAAGCGGTCTGGGCTCAGAGCGGGCCCAGTTCCGCGGCATGCCCCGCCCTTCTAAATCACAGTTTCCCTCGCCTACAAGACGAGAAGCCTCAGTCGCTTTGTCAATACAGTGGCAAGGTGATTTTGGTGGTGAACACAGCCAGTTATTGCGGATTCACATCGCAATATAAAGGCTTGGAGACGCTTTATGGCAAATACAAAGACAAAGGGCTGGTGATTCTGGGGTTTCCGTCCAATGACTTTGCGCAAGAAAAAAACAGCAACCAAGAAATTGCAGACTTTTGCGAAAACACGTTTGGTGTGAAATTCCCCATGTTCACAAAAACCTCGGTGACGGGCGATGCGGCAGTTCCATTTTTCAAACAGTTGGCAGTTGACCCCGGGCAACGCCCCAAATGGAATTTTTACAAATACCTCATCGGCCGCGATGGCAAGCTGATTGACAGCTACAACAGCATGACCAGTCCAGACAGCCGGTCTATCGTGCAGGCCATCGAAAAAAGTTTGGCTGCAAAAGCGCTTTGACCATCTGCCCTCAAGGCCGAACTGAAAGTCATTCCACCCCGTTCACAGCGAGAAAGCATTTGAACTACAAAAAAATAGCCATTGTGGGTTCAGGTGTTTCGGGCCTGGCAGTTGCACACAGCCTCACAGGCCAAGCCGACATCACCTTGTTTGAAGCGGCAGATTACTTTGGCGGACATGCCCATACGGTGGACATCAGCTTGCCCACTTCGGCGGGCATGGTGACCCACGGTGTCGACACCGGTTTTTTGGTATTCAATGAGAGAACGTATCCCAATTTAATCAACCTGTTTGCTGAGTTGGGGGTGGAAACCGCCTTGTCTGACATGTCTTTCTCCGTTCAAGTGCCGAAAGTTTGGGGTCAAGAAAGCTTGGAGTGGAGTGGCAGTAGTTTAGACACCGTTTTTGCACAACGCAAAAATATCTTGCGCCCCAAATTTTTAAAGATGTTGGCAGATGTGCTCCGCTTCAATCAGTTGTGCACACGCATAGCTGAGCAAGAAAAAGAAGCGGAGATGCGTCAACCACTGTCCCTGTTTTTAAAACAACATGGTTTCAGTGATGAATTCAAGCAGTGGTATTTTTTGCCCATGATGGGCTGCATTTGGAGTTGCCCCACCGATCAGATGTTGGCCTTTCCAGTGGCCACCATGATTCGGTTTTGCCACAACCATGGCTTGATTCAAGTGAGCAACCGACCAAGATGGTTCACGGTGAGGGGCGGCTCACGAAATTATGTTCAAAAGATCGTCAACGGAATTGCTGACAAACGCCTGAGCACGCCCGTTGAACTGATTGAAAGAGATGAAAGCGGCGTTCGCGTAGTGACAGCAGGCCAAGCTGAGAGATTTGATGAGGTGGTGTTGTGCACGCATTCAGATCAAGCCTTGAAAATGTTGCGAAGCCCCAGCAATGAAGAGAGCGCCATCCTTTCAGCGATTCGCTACCAAGACAACGTGGCCGTCTTGCATACCGACGAAAAAGTGCTGCCCACTCGACGCAAAGCATGGGCTGCCTGGAACTACGAGCGCGCAGAAAATGACACCCAAGAAAGTGCGCGCGTGTGCTTGCACTATTTGCTCAATAAATTACAGCCCCTGCCTTTTGATCAAGCCGTGGTGGTCTCCTTGAATCCTGCCAAAGACATCGAGCCAAGCAAAGTCATTCGTCGCCTTGACTATGCACACCCCGTGTTTGATTTGGCTGCCATGGATGCACAGAAGCGAATGACCCACATTCAAGGACAACAAAACACCTGGTATGCCGGTGCCTGGATGGGCTACGGCTTTCATGAGGACGGCTTGAAGGCGGGCTTGTCTGTGGCGAGGGCATTGTTGTTGAAGGTCAATGCATGACAGCGTGTGGCATCAAAATTGGGCGAGGCCAAATTCGCCATGTTCGTTTGCGTCCCACGCGCCATGCATTCAACTATGGTGCGTATTTTTTGATGTTGCCCATGCGCCATCTTCAAAAACTGCAGAAGGAAGCAGGCCCTTTAGTGACTTCCGATTTGCCAATCAATCGAAGGGGACTCCTGTCATTTCATGACACCGATCACGGTGACGGAAGAACTGTGGCGCAAGGGGGTGCCTTGGGCTGGCTAGAGTCACTCTTGGCGCAAGAAAATATCCAAGATGCGTTGGGCGAGATTTGGCTTCAAACATTTCCACGCGTGATGGGCTACACCTTCAAGCCGGTCAGCTTCTGGTATTGCCACCGGCAAGACAACAGTTTGGCGGCTGTGGTGGCCGAAGTGCACAACACGTTTGGCGAGCGGCATTGCTATTTATTGCCAGCACCGCAATGGGGTCATACGCAAGAGGCAGAAAAGGTCTTTCATGTTTCGCCTTTTTGCCGAGCGACAGGCCAATATCAATTCAGATTCATGCAGACGCAATTGAAAGGCCTAGAAAGACTGGTTGCAAGAGTCGATCACGATGATGAGGCCGGGCCCTTGATTCAAACCAGCATCAGTGGTGTCATGACGCCTGCCTCAAGCGCTGAAATATGGCGCACATTTTGGCGTTATCCGCTGTTCACCTTTTCTGTGATCTTTCGCATTCATTGGCACGCCTTGTTGCTTTGGCTCAAGAGTGTTCCCTTTATCACCAAGCCAGAGCCACCCGTCGAAAGGGTGACGCGTGCTCAAAAACCAACTCCCGTTATTTCTAAGCTCCGATAAAGATGAATACTTCTACTTCTCAAGAATCCAGTGCAGGACTGAGTTCAGCGCCGATTGCCGCGCGCCGTGTTTTGCGTTTGCTCGAGAAAATTGAGCACGGCACCTTGACCCTTCAATTTCCAGACCGCAGTACCAAGGTTTATGGCAATTCGTCTTTGCCGCATGCCGCCATCAGCTTGAACAATTGGAACGTTTTTTCTGCGAGCATGAAATCAGGCGACATTGGATTTGCTGAAACCTACATGGCGGGCGATTGGAGCACGCCGTCCTTGAGCGACTTGTTGCGGGTGATGATTCAAAACAGACGCGCGGTTGACGACCTTATTTATGGTTCCTGGTGGGGGCGCTTGGCCTACCGCGTTCGGCACTTGCTGAACCGCAATCACAAAGCGAATAGCCGCAAAAACATTCATGCCCACTACGACTTGGGAAATGCTTTTTACGAGTTGTGGTTAGACGACACCATGAACTATTCATCGGCGCTCTTTGAGGGCGATTACGCGCAAAGCATGGGCGATGCACAGCGTGCAAAAGTGCGACGCGCCTTGCGCATGACCGATGTTGACCTGGGTTCACGGGTGCTGGAAATTGGGTGTGGATGGGGCGCCTTGGCAGAGATGGCCACCCTTGATTTTGGTGCCAGCGTCACCGGTGTGACCTTGTCCACAGAGCAACTTGATTTTGCCAAAGCCAGAATGTCATGGAACGGCAAATCAGCGCAGGCAGACTTGCGCCTGCAAGACTACCGAGACATCAGTGATGGCCCGTTTGACGCGGTTTGCTCCATCGAAATGATTGAAGCGGTAGGACAAGCCTACTGGCCCACTTACTTTCAAACGGTGAGCAAGTTGCTGAAACCGGGCGGTAAAGCTTGTATTCAAAGCATTGTGATTGATGACGCTTTGTTTGATCGTTATGTGAAGTCAACGGACTTTATTCAGCAATACATTTTCCCCGGAGGCTGCTTGCCCAGCCCTTCAGAATTCAGAAAACAAGCGCGCATGGCGGGTTTGGAAGTGATTGATGAATTGAAATTTGGCGCTGACTATGCAGAAACCCTGCGCAGATGGCGGCACGAATTCATGGCCCATGAAAAGCAAGTGATGACGCTGGGCTTTGACACCCAATTTTTGCGTTTATGGGAGTTCTACCTTGCCTATTGTGAGGCCGCTTTTGACGAGGCCAATACCGACGTGATTCAGTTCACATTGCAAAAGCGCGCAACATGAAACGGACGGGCGTTACAGGTGCCATGCTGATCGCAGCCTTGCTGCTGATCCCCGTCACAGCAAGGGCCAGCGAGGCCATCTTGCCGGGCTCGAAGCCGTCTGCCGTTCAGCGTTTGAAAATTTGGGGCTTTGAAATTTACGATGCGCGTTTGTGGACATCACCAGGCTTTTTCGTTCATCAATATGCAAGTCAAACCTTTGGTTTGGAGGTGGTCTACTTGCGGCGGTTTGAGGGTCGTGAACTCGCCAAACAGTCGATTGAAGCGATGAAAAAAATTGGCACTTTCACGCCTGCACAAGAAAGTGCTTGGTTCAAAGCCATGGACGAAATTTTCCCGAATGTTGCCATAGGGGATCAGTTGTTCAGCGTTTACAAACCCAATGTTGGCGCTGAGTTTTGGAGTCGTCAGAAACGTTTGGGCAGCGTATCTGATCCCGAATTTGCCAAATTATTTTTTGGTATTTGGCTGCACGAGGACACCTCAGTCCCCGCCATTCGACAAGCGTGGAAGAGTTTGCCATGAAGCCCGTGGCCGTGACGCATCCGCAAAGCTTGGGGTACGCGCTGTTGGCGCTCCCCTTGGCGTTTGTAGCCTTGCCCATGTATGTGAACTTGCCGCACCTTTATGCCGTTCAGTATGCGGTTCCTTTGGCGCTTTTGGGCGGGGTGTTGTTAAGCAGTCGATTGGTGGATGCCTGCATTGATCCTTTCATCGGGCAATTCAGCGACTGGCTTTATGCCAAGTCCAGCAGCTTCGTGATTTTTGGTGCGAGTCTGATGGCGATTTTTTTATCAATTTCATTTGCGGCATTGTTTCACCCGCCGTCAATGAGCGGAAGCGGATTTTATGCCGCATGGGTGGGCGTTTGGGTCACAGCTTGTCATTTGGCCTACAGTGCATTGAGCATTCTTCACCAAGCTTGGGCGACGCGTTTGGGCGGCGGCCCTGCGCAACAAAGCCGCTTGCTTGCTTGGCGTGAAGGCGCAGGCCTGTGGGGCGTTGTGACGGCAGCCATGTTGCCTGCTTTGGTCGGATGGAAAAACACAACACTGTTCTTGGCAGCCGCCTTGGCCGTTGGGCTGATCGCTTGGCAAGGGGTGTTGCGCAGTGCGCCACCCAAGACAGACATCGAATCCCCCAAAGGCGCACACAAGCAATTGGCAATGTCGGGCCCGCTCTTTTTGATGTTGCCGTTAAAGCAATCGAAATTTGTCAAATTGCTTTTCATCTTCATGCTGAACGGGATTGCCAGTGCCATCCCTGCAAGCTTGGTGATGTTTTTTGTGGAAGATCAAATTCGCGCGACGTCGGTGATGGCGCCTTGGTTTTTAGGCGTGTACTTTTTATCTGGCGCCCTCTCCCTGCCTCTTTGGCTGTATGCGATTCAGCGTTTTAATTTGCAACGGACTTGGCTGGCGGGCATGCTATTGGCAGTGGTAAGTTTCGTCAGTGTGAGTCAATTGGGTGCTGGGGATGAGCTTGCATTTTTTGCAGTTTGCATCGCTTCAGGGGCTGCTTTGGGTGCCGATTTGGTCGTCCCGGGCGCCCTCTTGAATGGCCTGGTTGATCACCTGGGACAGCGTGGAAAAGGTGAGGGCCTTTACCTTGGCTGGTGGAATTTGGCGACCAAACTGAACCTGGCGTTGGCAGCCGGTTTGAGCTTGCCGTTGCTGGCTTGGTGGGGGTATGTCCCAGGCACGCATCAGCCAGAAGGCTTGGCCGCTTTGAGTGTGGCCTATGGCTTGTTCCCATGTGCTTTGAAGTTGTGTGCTGCACTGGCTTTGTATGTGTTCTGGATTCGCACCCCCCACCCCTTGCCTCTTGGAGAAAAATTATGAATCGCCGTGAATCATTTCAAAAAATTGCACAAGGCCTCAGTGCCCCTTGGCTTGTGAAAACCACGACGGCCAGCGCCTTGTTGCTCAGCATCGGTGCGTGTGCAGGGCCGCAGGTGAGTGATTACAGTCAACAAAAACCGGCGCTGGACCTGCGCACTTACTTCAATGGGAGCGTGGATGCTTGGGGCGTTTTCACTGACCGAAGCGGTGCTGTGGTGAAACGTTTCACGGTTCAAATGGAGTGTCAGTGGCAGGGCGATGAGGGCATTTTGGACGAGGCCTTCGTTTACTCAGACGGCAGCACACAACGCCGCATATGGCGTTTGAAAGCCTTGCCAAATGGCCTTTACGAGGGCCGCGCTGACGATGTGGTGGGCATGGCCAGTGGCGCTACCAGTGGCAACGCGTTTCGTTGGCAATACACCTTGGCCTTGCCTGTAGACGGCAGGATCTGGCATGTTCAATTTGACGATTGGATGTACTTGATGGACGATCGTGTCATGCTGAACAAAGCCGTCATGAGCAAGTTGGGTGTGCGCTTGGGCGAGGTCACCTTGTCGTTCACTCGCCGCACGCCGCTTTCCAGCAAAGGCCAATCATGAACTCGCCGATGCGAGACTGGCGCGGCAAGCGGGTCTGGTTGGTGGGCGCATCCAGCGGCATTGGTCTGGCGTGCGCCAAAGCATTGCACAGGGCAGGTGCCGATGTGGTGATTTCTGCGCGCGAGTTGGGTGCTTTAGCGGCGTGGCAAGCAGATTGCGAAAAACGAGGCCGCCCCATCGAGCTCCGGCCCTTGGATGTCACAGACACCTTGCAAGTGAAATATACAGCCCGCGATATAGCAGCGGGTGGGCCCATTGACATGCTGTTGTATTGTGCGGGTCATTACCGCGCCCAACGTGCAACGAGCTTTGATTTAACAGACATGCTGCGCCACCAAGAGGTCAACTACAACGGTTTGCTTCGGGTCTTGAGCGAGGCGCTCCCGCTTTTGCTAAAGCAAGGGCATGGCCACCTGAGTTTGGTGAGCAGTGTGGCGGGTTGGCGTGGTTTGCCCAATGGCCTGGCTTACGGGCCGACCAAAGCAGCCATGACCAACTTGGCAGAAACCTTGTACATGGACTTGCACGACACAGGCATCGGGGTGAGCTTGGTCAGCCCCGGGTTTGTGGCCACACCCCTGACCGCGCAAAACAATTTTCAAATGCCTGCCTTGCTAACACCTGAGCAGGCTGCACAGGCCATGCTTCAAGCTTGGGCCCAAGGTGAGTTTGACATTCACTTTCCAAAACGATTCACAGGCTGGCTCAAGCTCTTGCGTTTGTTGCCGTACCGTCTTTATTTTCCCTTGGTCAGGCGATTTACAGGACTTTGAAAATGCCCGCACGACAACAGTTCTCGAAAATTGCCCACTACTTTGAAACGCTGACGCCGCAAGCACTCAAGGAATTGAATACCTACTACAGTGAGCAGGCGCGTTTCAAGGACCCCTTCAATGAGGTGTCAGGGTTGGCAGAAATTGAGCGCATCTTTCGCCACATGTATGCATCTTTGGAGCACCCCCACTTTGTCATCACGGGGCAAGTGATTGACGGCAATCAAGCTTTCTTGACTTGGCAATTCAAGTTCAAGTTCAAACGCTTTGACACCACGCAAGAGCAGGTGGTGCTGGGAACCAGCCATTTGGTGTTGGACGCCCAAAACCTCATCGTTTTGCACCGTGATTACTGGGATGCTGCCGAGGAGCTTTATGAAAAATTGCCGTGGGTTGGCGGCCTGATGCGCTGGCTGAAAAAGCGCGCCAACAGTTAGCCGTGCTTTTATTTAGGCAGGCTGTCAATGAAGCTTTGCCGCTGCATCAGCTTGTCGTAAAGTTTGTCCAAATTGGGGTAAGTGCTGCGCCATGCAATGTCGGGAAAACGGAAATCCAAATACCCGACGGCACATCCAACTGCAATGTCAGACAAGGACAGGTGAGCACCGGAGCAATAAGGCTTTTCAGCCAACCCTTGCGACATGGCGCGAAGGGCCTCTGAAATTTTGCTCAGTTGCCGATCAATCCAGGCTTGACTGCGTTGAGCTTGCGTGCGGTGAGGCCAGATGGTCTCCATGCGCGCCAGCAAGGCGGCGTCCAACAGGCCATCCGCCAGGGCTTCCCAAGTTTTAACTTCAGCACGCTCGCGGCCGTTGGGAGGAATCAATTTACCCACAGGTGACAGAGTGTCCAAATATTCGACGATGACGCGTGAGTCAAAAACGGCTTCGCCACCCTCCAAAACCAAGCAAGGGACTTTGCCTAATGGATTAGAGGCATGGATCTGGGTGCTTGCAGACCAGACGTCTTCAACCACCATTTGGTAGTCCAGTTTTTTTTCGGCCATCACAATGCAAACTTTGCGAACGTAAGGGCTGGTGGGTGAACCGATCAATTTCATGGGGGATGTTCTTGTCAAAAAGTAGTCAAAAGCGCGTAATTTGGTTTGCATTCTAGATGAATGCCAAAGCCTGTGGCTTGTCAGTGGTAGAACTTACAATCAGGCTTATGACTTCTTCTCCCATTTCTGCCCTTTCCCCGTTGGACGGTCGTTACGCCAACAAGCTCAACGCCTTGCGCCCTCTCATGAGCGAGAAAGCTTATATGCACCGGCGCGTTCAAGTTGAGCTGGCTTGGTTCATTGCCCTGTCTGATGCGGGTTTTGAAGAGTTCAAACCATTGTCATTGGGTGCGAGGCGCTACCTGACGGGCTTGGTCACTCAATTCTCAGAGCAAGACGCCTTGGCCATCAAAGACATTGAAAAGGTCACCAACCATGATGTGAAGGCGGTGGAGTATTGGATCAAGTCCAAATTCAAAGACCGTCCAGAACTAGAGCAAGCCTCTGAATTTGTTCACTTTGCATGCACCAGCGAAGACATCAACAACACCAGCCATGCGCTGCAGCTGAAAGGGGCACGACAGCAAGTCATTTTGCCGGCCCTGGATGAAATCATTGAACAACTTCGCAGCATGGCGCATGCTTATGCCGAAATCCCGATGCTCAGTCGCACGCATGGTCAAACGGCCAGTCCGACCACCGTGGGCAAAGAGTTGGCCAATGTGGTGGTGCGCTTGCGCTTCACGCGAGAAAAAATTGCTGCCGTCCCATTGAAGGCCAAAATGAATGGTGCGGTCGGCAACTACAACGCCCATTTGTCGGCCTGGCCTCAATTTGATTGGGAGTCTTTTGCAAAAGCTGTTGTAGAGACGCCAGAGGCCCAAGAAAAGGGCGGTACCAGTGAGCATTGGGGATTGGGCTTGTCGTTTCAACCCTACAGCATTCAAATCGAGCCTCACGATTACATGGCGGAGTTGTTTGATGCAATTGCTCGCACCAATACCATCCTGATTGATTTCTCGCGTGACATTTGGGGCTATGTGAGCTTGGGCTATTTCAAGCAAGGCCTGAAGGCTGGCGAAATTGGCTCCTCCACCATGCCCCACAAAGTGAACCCCATTGATTTTGAAAATGCAGAAGGCAATTTGGGCTTGGCCAATGCTGTGCTCAAACACTTGTCCGAAAAATTACCCATCAGCCGTTGGCAACGTGATCTCAGCGACTCGACGGTGCTGCGCAACATGGGCGTTGCAATGGGCTATTCGGCTTTGGCGTATGCCTCGCTCATGACGGGTTTGAAAAAACTCGAGTTGAACGAAGAGGCTTTGGCACAAGACTTGGACGCCGCTTGGGAAGTTTTGGCCGAACCTGTTCAAACTGTGATGCGCCGTTATGGTGTTCATGGGGCTTACGAAAAACTCAAGGAAGTGACGCGCGGAAAAACAGTCACAGCCGAAGCACTGCACGGCTTGATTCGCGAACTGGACATTCCGCAGGCAGAAAAAGATCGATTGTTGGCCATGACGCCCAGCAGTTACATTGGCAAAGCCGTTGAGCTGGCCAAGCGGGTTTAATCGGAATGGCCCTCAAATCAACCATCTACAAAGTCAGTCTTTCAATTGCCGACATTGACAACAGCTACTACGCCGACCATGCCCTGACATTGGCGCGGCACCCCAGCGAGACGGATGAGCGCATGATGATTCGCTTGCTGGCCTTGGCCCTCAACGCTTACAAATTGCAAGCAGATCTGAACGGTGATGGCGTTTTGGCGTTTGGCTCAGGCTTGTCTGATCCCGATGATCCAGATTTGTCTTTGCGAGATTTCACGGGACAAACTCGCTTGTGGGTTGAAGTGGGACAGCCTGAGGACAAGCCTTTGAACAAGGCCTGCCAAAAAGCAGAAGCAGTCATGGTGTATTGCTTCAACCATGCTGCTGAAGTTTGGTGGCGCGGTATTGAAAGCAAACTCAGCCGCATGGACAAGTTGCAAGTGTGGCGTGTGCCCACCGAGGCCAGTCAGGCACTTGCCAAGTTGGCAGAGCGAAGCATGCAATTACAAGCCACCGTGCAAGAAGGCGCACTCACCTTGAGCAACTCAAAAGACAGCGTGCATTTAGAAGTGGTGCGCTGGAAATAAACGCCGGCCCAAAGCGCAGGGGCTTCAAACCGCGCGCTTCATTTAGAAACCCAATGGTGCCTGTGCGGCTGCCGCAGCTTTGGCTCGGTGACGATCTTCCGCTGCTCGCTCTGCATATTTGTTAAAGCGCCAAGACGTTCCGATGACGGTGATGCGCCGCCACACAGCCCGTTTTTCCCCTGGCGTCATTTCGGTCCACATTTGCACTTCTTCAAAACTTCGGCCACAGCCTTTGCATTCGGGATCGCCTTGCGATGTTGAACAAATCGCAATGCAGGGTGTGTCAGGGGTGCTGGCATACCAAGCTTGCCAAGCCTCCGCTGCGGCCAATGGCAAGGTGACTTCATCGGCTTCATCTTCTTTGAAGTAGACCATCAATGCGTAAACCTCGGCCAGGGCGCGCAACTCGCGTGGCAAAGCGACGCCATCGGGGGATGGGTTTTTTTCGCGCCAGTAATTGATGGCGGCCTCAATGTCGATGATGTGGATACCGGCCATAGCTACTTAGAAGAGGGATCGAGATCATAGCGTTTTGTTAAAGCCCGTTAGTCCGAGCTTGTATTGCAAGCCAATGCAGGCCTCAAAACCATTCGGAACTCCTAGGATGAGCCCATGGGTACTGATTTGGTACTCATTCAAGGAAGGCCCCATGTACATCCAAGTTTTACACCCCCAAGCCAGTTGGGCAGACACCTGGCAAATTTCATTTTGGTCCTATCTCGGCACCAGCACAGTGAATGGCCCGCCATTTTTTTCAGGAAGCATGGCAGGCTTGGACTTGGTCAGCGAATTAGAACCAGAGCTTCAAACTTGTCATTCCGGCAATGAGTCTTTTGAAACGCCAATCGATTTGAGGCATCAAGCCCTAAGCGCTGACGTTGAAGTGGTGGGTATGAAAGAAAGCCCGCTCCTCACAGGGTTTGATTATTTATAACAATTGAAAGAAAACACCATGGAAATATGCACCACAGAAACAATGCAACTTGTCCAAGGCGGCGGCTTTTGGAGTTTTTTAGGTTTTGATTCAGGGATCAGCAACGGTTTGAGAGAAGACGGCAACGCATTAGGGGCGGGGTGTGGCACCGTCAAAAGTGACGCCTTCATCCCCGACATGTTGTTCGGTATCGACATCTCTCAAGCCTGCTTTCAACACGACCAAGCTTATGCCACCTGTGAGTCAGATCGACAAGCCGCAGACGCTAGGCTCTACGCCAACATCGTGGCTGATTGCAAAGAACAAAACGGCAATGCACTGACTTGCAATGTTATCGCTGGCGTTTATGGTGTCAGTGTGGCCTTGTTTGGCGCCAGTGCATTCAAAGAAGCACAGGCGCAAAGCTGTCAATGAAGTGCGAACGCCACCTGCGGTGCAAAAAAGTGTTTTGCTCGGGCATCTTGCTTCTTTCATCCGCTTGCACCCCTGATTTTTTTGTGGACAGGGGGCACATTGATGTGGTGAGGGGTGTGCCATTCAACATCATGCCGCCCCACTTGTTCATCAAAAAAGCTTTCAAGCTGCGCGCAGACAATTTAACGCCAGCACAGTTGGAAAAAATTTCAGATGCAATGCCCTTCATTGCATCGCTCACGAGTGGCCTATTGAGCGCATCCCCAAACAAATTGGCAGATCCATCGCTATGGCCATTGTTGAGAAACATCCGAAACATTCAAGCTTTGGACGATTCAACACCGATGCATGTCAAGGCAATTCAGCATTGGCAAGTTACAGAAAGAACCATTGAATTCACCATTGACTATGTGTTCACCAAGCCTTCGCAAAACACCGTTGTTTTCAGAGACAATTACCGCATGGCTCAAACTCAGAATGCGTGGGTTTTTTTTGGTCATCCCCGGCCCAAGCCCGAAGGTGAGTTGCAGTGTGTCAAAGGGCCATTGGCATGGATGGCGTGTGACGTTCCACTCCCGCGAAGATAAGCACCGAGATCGGCCTGTCGCGGTGCACTCAGCCTTACTGCCGTTCTAGCATTTGGTCTCTTAACAAGCTCTGGGCA
>CANJOS010000014.1 GCA_947476015.1 Comamonadaceae bacterium
ATGAGCGCAACTTGGTCTGCCATGCCACTGACAACAGCCAAGTCATGTGTGATCAGGAGCATGGCCATGCCGCGCTCCGTTTGAAGACTTTTCAGCAAGTCCAATATTTGAGCTTGAATGGTGACGTCTAGGGCCGTTGTCGGTTCATCGGCAATCAGAACATCGGGCTCCGCCGCCAAGGCAATCGCAATCATGACACGTTGCAACTGCCCCCCTGACAACTCAAAAGGGTAGTTACCCATTCGCCTCTCAGGTTCGGGCAAGCCTACTTTCATCAGCCATTCAACTGCTTTTGCCTGCGCATCGGACCTTTTCAAATCCGTGTGTTGCTGTATGACTTCCAAAATTTGATCGCCAATCGTCATCACAGGATTCAGGCTGGTAGACGGCTCTTGGAAAATAATGGAAATACGTCGCCCCCTGACCCTTCGCATTTGAATTTCACTCAGCTGAAAAACATCGACGTCCTTCAAATGGACTTGACCACTTTGAATCAATGCATTGTCTGGCAACAGACGAAGCAAGGCCAAAGCCGTCATTGATTTGCCACAACCAGACTCGCCAACAAGGGCAAAGGTTTGTCCACGTTGAATGCTCATGTTCAGCGCATCAACTGCACGCGCCATGCCAATTTCGGTTTGCAGTTCAACCTTTAAATTTTGCACACTCAACTGTTGCATCAGACAGCCCCTTCTGGTGAGGTCGATGAAACAGGCAAGGGCCGACGCAAGCGCGTTCGGGGGTCAAAAGCATCGCGAACGGCATCGGCCAAAAGATTGGCACTGAGGACAATCAAGAACATGAAGGTGAATGCGGTGGCCAATGTCCACCAAACCAAGGGCGTTGCAGCCAATTCTGAGCGGGCGGTGTTGATCATGACACCAAAGCTGGCAGTTTTTGGATCAACGCCTACACCCACATAAGAAAGAACGGCCTCCGCCAGAACAAAGCTCGAGAATTGCATCACGGTGTTGATCAAAACCAAATGCATCAAATTAGGAATGATATGACGCCACAAGACGCGGGGCGTTGAAACGCCAAAAGCTTTTGCAGACTGAATGTATTCCAATTCACGGAGTTTCAAAGTCTCACCGCGCACCAATCGGCACAAGCCTGTGAATGAAGTGATCCCCAAGATCAAGCACAAGAAAAATAAACGCGCATCAGCACGCTCCAGAGAGGTCTCAAATACGCCTTGATTTTTGTCGATGAATACTTGCAACAACAGCACGGATGCTGCGATGAGCAAAACATCAGGAATGGATGCCAACAAGGTGTAGATGTATTGAATGACTTCGTCAACCCAGCCCCTGACATAGCCTGCGGTAACACCCAACACCAAAGCCAATGGCAGAACCACCAGTGTGGTTAAGCCACCAATGACGAGCGCAGTTCTGACACTTTTCAAGGCAAAAACCAGCACTGAATTACCGGTTCTGTCAGTTCCAAAAACATGGTAAAACTGAGACAACTGAGTGACCCAACACAGAACGAGGACCATCAGTGCAAAGGTAATGGCAATGGCACGCCATGGCCATTCAGTCCGTCCCTTGAACCATCGCTCAAGGCTTGTTGTCAGGGACTGATGCGAAACGATGGAAGCGACGACCACCCCAGTCACCATAGAAACCAAAATCAATGCAAGTCCCAGACCCAATGCATGCAGCGTTCTTAACCCAACATCGCTCGTCAACTCTTCCGAAGGATTTGACAAATGCTTGCCGCCAAATTGAAGTCTAGGGTAATCTCGAACCGATACACCCTCCCGATCAAATGTTTCCTTGCGAAAACCCACGGCAGCCAGAGGTTCTGAATAACTGCGCTCCCTGGCAGTGGTCAGTGGCTGCAAAACTTTGTCCAAAATTGAGTTAGCTTCCGACGCATACGACTGTGCTTGTCCAGCCACGGGGGGCAAAGCCTCTTTGTAGTGAACCGAGTCAGCCAAAGCCACCACCAAGAAAAAGCCTAAGACCATGCTGCTGACCATGGCCACAGGCCTTTGCAGGGCCAAGCGCCACGACATTCGAAGATTGCGGTCGGTCCTCAAATGCCAAACGTACCAAACCCCAAAAGCCAAGATGGCATAGACAAACAAATCGGTGAAAAGAAAAACAGCTTGCATTTTGTTGTTACTTCAAACGGATGCGAGGATCTGCCAAGGTGTAACTGATGTCCGTCAATATCAAGCCAATGATGTACAAGAAAGAACCGATAAAAACCATGGCGCGCACGATGGCAAAGTCTTGGCCAGAGATGGCTTCAATCAGATAACTGCCCAGACCCGGAATGGCAAAAAAAGATTCCGTGATCAAGCTGCCCATGAACAGCAAGGGGATGACTGCCACTGAAGCGCTCAAAATAGGGATCAATGCATTGCGCAAAACATGAACCAGCAACACCCTGGCCTCGGACAAGCCTTTGGACCGTGCTGTCCGCACATAATCCTTACCGATCTCCTCCATGAAAAGCGTTCGGTTAAAACGAACCTCCCCCCCCAGTCTGGCCAAGATGCCCACAGCAATCGGCAAAAAAAGGAAACGCCAAGCATCCAAACCTGGTTCAAAGCCTGAAACAGGCATGATTTGAAGCACCCGTGAAAACATGAACTGCCCCATCACAATGAAGAACAGCGACGAGATAGACATCAAGACCACGCAAAGCACGGTCCCCCAGAAATCCAAATATGTCGCTCTGAAAAATGCCAAACCCAGCGCCAACACAATGGATATACCCAGGCCCACCACAAAGGTGGGAAGCGCCAAGGCAAGAGAAGGTCCTGCTCTTCGAACAATTTCAGACGCGATATCACGGCCACTGTCTGCGCGTCCAAAATCAAAAGCGAACATGCGCAGTGAGCTGTCCACAAACAACGTGTGGCTTAACTTCGCAACACCCTGCGCCTGCTCATTGAAGAATAAAGGCCTGTCGTAGCCCCGTTCAGCCTTCCATTTCTGAATGGCATCTGCGGTCACGCGTTTACCGCCCAATTGCATGCGCGCCATGTCTTCTGGGGTATTGACCTTGAAGAAAAGAACAAAGGTGAGTAAATTGATACCAATCAAGATGGCAAAACCATAAGCCAATTTTCTAGTCAAAAAATTAAACATCAGAAACTCCTTGTGGCCTTGGACTCACTGGCCACAGCGCGTTGAGTTTGCCTTCTTTGCCAAGCTAGCCAGGCAGGCCAGGCCAATGCCAACAACAGAATTGGAAACGCAATGACGGGCCACCAAATGGCTTGATTCCACTCCATGATTTTGCGTGTGCGCAATGCCGAATCAATTTTCAAATAGGGCAAATTGTCACGGATGATGTTGGAAGGCTTGCCGTTGCCGACCCATTGGTGATAGGCACCGCCAAATTCTTCCGACCATCCATAAAGCAAGGGCAATTCATCTTGCATGATGTCGATCATTTTGCGGATCAGTGCAGCACGTTCGGCGGTGTCGTCCAAATCTTTCATGCGGTCGAACAATTGATCAAACGCCGGTATCGCAAAGTTACTGGCGTTTTCACCATCAAATTTGGCTTTGGCATTGGGGCCGTACAACAAGAACAAGAAATTTTCGGGGTCAGGATAGTCTGCCAACCAACCCCAGAAGAAAAACTGCGAAGAACCCTTTCTCATCTTGTCCTGAAAACGGTTGTAGTCGGTATTTCGAATTTCAACTTGGATGTTCAGTTTCGCAAACTGCTTGGCCACCCAGTCGAGCCTGGCTTTGTAGCCAGGGCCCACACCTTGCGTATCGTAGTTCAGGACCAAGGGTCGACCTGTTTTTTCGTCTCGACCATTGGGATAGCCTGCTTCAGAGAGCAACTTCCGAGCAACGTCAATTGACTTGCGCGTGTATTTTCCATCGCTGGACATGTCGTAGACCACAGGATTGGGCTTTGACAGTTTGTTACCAAACAAACCAGGCACCACCACACTGTGATTCACTTGTGCTCGATCGTCCTCAAAAATAGACACATACTCCTCAAAGTCAAACGCGATGGCCAAAGCTTGACGCAATTTTTTGTTGCGAATCCGGTCTTCGGGCGTTTGGCCCATTCCGACCACGGGATCAAGCCAGTTAAAACCAAAATGCCAAAAACCCACTTGAATGGTGCTTGGCAATTGAATTTTTCTTTCTAACAATTCCTTGGAACGCCCCGTTCCGTCTTGAATTGAAACTTGGTAGCCAATGCCGGGCTCTCCTCTTTCCAATTGTGGAATATCGTAATAGCCTTGGATGAATTTGGTCGCGACGGATGTTCCCTCTTTTTCAATCACAGAGACCAATTTGTCAACAAAGGGCGTCGGCTTGCCACAGTCCTTGAGAAGCCCTTTGGCTTCATCGCCAGCCTCCCCTTCGCAGGGATAAGGAACACCCCGGTAATTTGGATTGCGAACCAACTCCATTCGAGCGTTTGGGATGTACTCTGTCAGCATGTAAGGTCCCGTGCCCACCGGCCATGTGTCTGGATTCAGGTTACGTCGTGACATACCCTCTTGCGCATAAAACGCATCCACCTCCCAGGGGATGGGCGCAAAGAAGGTCATGGCCAACCAATATTTAAATTGAGGGTACTTGCCGATCACACGGATTCTCAAAGTATGGGCGTCAATCACTTCGACCCCAGGTAAATCATGCGCCCGAAAATCTAGCCACGGCAAGTGTCCAAACACGCCAAGCTCTTTTGCAGATTTACCTGCTTTTAAGCTTTCGTTGAAGGACTTGATTTTCTTGCCGTAATCCGTCAAGCCCACAATTTTTTCAGAAAGAAAACCAAACGAAGGTGATTTGATTCGCGGCGTGGCCAAGCGTTTGATGGCATAGGCGTAATCTTCGGCCACAAGTTCGCGCGTGCCCATCAATTCGAAATCGTAGGGACGACGTTTTCCGTCTATTTCAGACTCTTTCAAAGACAAATACCGAGACTGTCCTTCGGGTGTTTTGGCAAATGCTGGATGGGGCTGATAAAGAATGCCTGGCTGAATTTTGAGCTCAAAGACACTTTCTGAAATTTGGTCTGCAGGGGTCTGCGCCGGTACTTCCTGACCCGCTTGACCCAAAAATTTCACCTTGGGCATTTCTGTCAATGTCCGGGGCTCCAATTCATAAGGACGCTTCAAATAGTGATATTTCAGGGGTGGTTCATAAACGGCATAAGTCCATGGCGTCTCATTGCTGCTGTACGACGAGGTGGAATCTAAGTGCTTGGGAGACTCTGAAAAGGAACTGAAAAGGACATTTTCAGACAGTAGTTGCTTGGAAACCGGCTGATTGGTGACCTGGTCACATCCCTGCAAAAGCATGCTCACGGAGATGAACAGGGGCACAAAACTAATTTTGCGAAATTGAAAAATCACTTTTGGGATCCGTTGAACTCATTTGTCCTCAATGTAACCCACACCTCTGATTCGCAGAAGGACAGTTTTTAATTTGTAATTTATATTTACTTAAATATAAATATTTACTTAAACAGTAAAACCAAAGAAATCATAAATTTGTTGTTAATAAGAGAAAAATCAGCCAAATAAGTTGTCAAATTTATCAGTTTCACTAAATTGACATGTTCATCAATGAATCCCTAGGTTGAATCATGCAATTCACGTTAAGTCCCCTCAATTTGGCAGTGGTTTCATGCTGCCTTGCTTTCACCGCAATGCCAAAAGCTGTCATGGCTCAAAACGTACAGTCCATTGAAGTGACGGGTTCGCGACTGAAACGGACAGAGATTGAATCATCAGCGCCCCTTCAAGTGATCACACGATCTGAAATTGAAGCAACAGGCAAGCTGACCATTTCTGAAGTTTTGCAGGCCTTGCCAACTAACAACAACGGCAGTGTGCCCACCAGTTTCGGGAATGGTTTTGCTGCGGGCGGCTCGGGTATTTCATTGCGTGGAATGTCCGTGAACTCGACATTGATTCTGGTGAACGGCCGTCGCATGGCACCCTATGGACTTGCCGACGATGGTCAGCGAAATTTCGTTGACCTCAGTTCCATTCCTTTGGACTTGGTGGACCGCGTTGAAATTCTGAAAGATGGTGCCTCTGCCGTTTATGGCTCAGACGCCATCGCTGGCGTTGTGAACATCATTTTGCGAAAAGATTTCAATGGCTTCATTGGCAGTGCCAGTGCAGGCAGCTCACGGTACGGAGATAGCAACTCCACACGCGCATCCTTAACCAAAGGGTTTGGCAAGTTGAGCGAAGATGGCTACAACGGCTTCATCAACCTTGAAGCCAGTCATCAAGATGCATTGAACATGAGTGATCGTGCTGGACAACGTGATTTCATTGGCTTAGCTAACCCATTCAACGACAATTCTCTGACCAAAATTCGGGGGTATGCAGTTTCCGCGACTTCCGCTTCTGCAAGCCCGACTGGCTGGGCTCGCGCTGTCACTGCACCCTGGGGAACAACGGCAGTCGCTGGCTCCTCCTATCTTCAAATGGGCTCAGCTTGCGTGAGCAACCCCTCCAACGCAACACTCTCGCCTTACAACTCACGTCCCGCTTGCCTTTGGAACATCATGGATTACACAATGATCCAGCCCAAAGAAGACAAGGTGAACTTATTTGCCAGGGGCACGTTCAGTTTGTCTGGCGACACTCAGCTTTATGGCGAGGCTGGCGTATTCAACTCCAAGGTCAGCACCATCTACACACCAAGCTCGGTTTCTGGTATCTGGGCGAACCCATCAACCAACAAAGTGATGGACAACACTTACATCACAATGGGACCGAATCATCCTGACAATCCAACACAAGGTTCGAACTCGCGACTGCGATACGTCACCGCTGATCTTGGCGGAAGAAACAGCAATTACGACACCACCGTTGCGAGACTGTTGGGTGGCGTGAAAGGCATCTCCGGTGGATGGGATTACGATGCTGGCTACCTCTACACGCAAAGCGAAACCAAAATTGAAAGAAGCGGTTATGTGGTCAACAGCGCACTTCAAGCGCTTTTGAATGGTACCAACTATAACGGTGTCAACTATGGCTCCTACTACCGTCTTGGCACTAATGCTGGCTTGAACACAGCTGCCCTACGTTCCGCAATTGCCCCCCTGCTTTTCAACAGTACGAAGAACTCCGTCACAGCCATTGACTTCAAAGCTTCACGTGATCTCATGCCGCTTCCAGGCGGCGCCTTAGGCGTGGCTGTGGGTGCTGAATATCGCCAAGAAAAGTTATCCAGCCCACCGACACCCTATACGGATGTGGGCGATATTGTTGGTTTGGGTTATTCCGCATTTAACCAATCACGAAATGTGACAGCCGCTTACGCTGAATTGAATGCGCCAGTCAGCAAGGCACTCGAACTGAATGCTGCCATTCGCAGCGACCAATACTCTGATTGGGGAAATGCCACAACACCAAAGTTCGGTGCGAAATGGAAAGTCTCAGACCCCCTCATGTTAAGAGCATCTTATGCTGAAGGTTATCGCGCCCCTGGCGCAGGTGAAAGCGGCAAGAGCCGTGTTTCTGCCTACACCTATGTCGCCGATCCCGTGCGTTGCCCTGGTGGATCAGTTCCCTTGGATGGCGCTTTACCGGTCGATTGCAACAACCAAATTGTGGCCTTCTCATCGGGCAATCCAAACATCAAACCCGAAAAATCACAAAGCTGGAACTTGGGCATGGTCTTAGAAGCCAGCAAAGAACTGAACGTCTCTGTTGATTTCTGGCAAATCACCAGAACCAATGAAATTCTAGGCGTCGATCCTCAATCTGTATTGAACAATCCTGCAGGCTATCCAACCGCAGAAATCATTCGCGATGCGTCAACTGCTCTTCCAGGCCTTGCAAATTCTGGCGCTCTCTTGGCCGTCATGGCCCCGTATGACAATGGCCCAAAGACCAAGACCAATGGCGTTGACATTGACATGCGCTATCGTTTTCCAGCCATGGAAAATGGTGTGAAACTGTTCGGTCGTTTTGACCTCTCCTACATCAACTCATTCTCGCGTTTGAACCCCGATGGCACGCTTTATAACTATGCAGGCACTTATGGCCCAACGGCGCTGTCTAGTTCAGCTGGAATGCCCAAGTCACGTGCAGTCCTTGATTTGACTGCTCAAAAAGGAGACTTTTCTTTAACGGGTCGCTTGAACTACACCAGCGGCATCAAGCAAATTGAAAGCTTAGAAGACCCAGGATGCTTGTCTCACTATGCCGACGGTACAAGTTTTTATGGCAGTTGCCGAGTCCCAGCTTTTTCAACCATCGACTTGTTCGGACGCTATCAATATGACAAGAGCTTGGAGTTAACAGCTTCCATTCAAAACTTGTTTGACCGAGTTGCACCCTTTGACAGCGTGGCCTCCTATGGCGCAACAGGCTTCAACCCAAGTTATGCCATGATGGGCGCATTGGGGCGCTACATCCGAATTGGTGCGAAATACAAGTTCAATTGAACTTTCTTCCGTCTCAAAAAAGCCCGCTTCTGCGGGCTTTTTTGAAGCGCTTGATTTGTGGGAGGTTGAAGGGCAAGTCATAATTGAGGCTTCAACATCCGATCCACATTTCTAAATCCAAGAACATGAGCTTTCTTCAAGGTAAAAAAATCCTCATCACAGGCGTTTTGTCTAACCGATCGATTGCCTATGGCATTGCCAAGGCATGTCATGCGCAAGGCGCTGAACTGGCCTTCAGTTACGTTGGAGAGAGATTCAAAGATCGCATCACAGAATTCGCTGCAGATTTCAATTCAAATCTCATCTTTGATTGCGATGTCGGCGACGATGATCAAATTGACAAACTGTTCAAAGATTTGTCGGTGCATTGGCCTCAGTTTGATGGCTTCGTCCACAGCATTGGTTACGCACCGAGAGAAGCCATTGCAGGCGATTTCATTGAAGGCCTTAGCAGAGAAGGCTTCAAAATTGCCCACGACATCAGTGCCTACAGTTTTCCAGCCATGGCCAAAGCAGCCTTGCCTTATCTGCGCGAAGACTCAGCGCTCTTAACGCTCACCTACCTGGGTGCCCTCAAGGTTGTCCCCAACTACAACACCATGGGACTGGCCAAGGCTTCATTGGAAGCGTCTGTCAGATATTTGGCCGACTCTTTAGGTTACAAGAAAATTCGCGTCAACGGCATCAGCGCAGGCCCAATCAAAACC
This sequence comes from Comamonadaceae bacterium, assembly GCA_947476015.1. Lineage (GTDB taxonomy): Bacteria > Pseudomonadota > Gammaproteobacteria > Burkholderiales > Burkholderiaceae_C > Limnohabitans_A. Next base: position 9,120 of record CANJOS010000014.1, read on the forward strand.
CTGGCCGCCAGCGGCATCAAAGACTTTGGTAAAATTTTGAGTGCCGTCGCATCGGCATCGCCCATTCGCCGTAACGTCACCATCGAAGATGTAGGCAATACAGCTGCCTTTCTATTGAGCAATCTTTCGTCCGGCATTTCAGCCGAAATTGTTTATGTCGACGGTGGTTTCAGTCATGTAGTGGGCGGCATTGCTGAGGCTTGAAGCTCCAGCCCCCTGCGGAGGAACTCAGGACTGAACGCAATCAGCGTAATAACGTGTTACGCCATCCTCCCCCTTCTCTTCTACCAAGCCATGAATGTCGGTTTCAAAACCTGGGCATTGCATGTTGAATTCCCGAGAAAATTTGAGGTAGTCCACAATTTTCTTATTGAACACTTCACCAGGCACTAGCAAGGGGATGCCGGGCGGATAAGGCGTGACCAAACCAACAGTGATGCGCCCTTCCAAATTGTCGATAGGCACACGCTCTGTTTTGCGGCGAGCAATTTGCGCATATGCATCGGCCGGCGTCATTGCGGGCGTGAGGTCTGACAAATACATGTCTGTGGTGAGTCGTGCAATGTCGTATTTGGCATACAGCGTGTGAATGTGCTGACACAAATCACGCAAGCCCATTCGCTCATACTTTGGCTGTTTTTGACAGAACTCGGGCATGATGCGCCACATCGGCTGGTTGCGGTCGTAGTCGTCTTTGAATTGTTGGAGTGCGGTCAGCAATGAGTTCCATCGACCTTTGGTTATGCCAATGGTGAACATGATAAAGAAACTGTAGAGACCCGTTTTTTCTACCACCACACCATGTTCAGTGAGAAACTTGGTGAGCACTGAGGCCGGTATGCCTTCCTTGTCAAACTTTCCGTCCAAATTCAAACCTGGCGTCACAAGGGTCGCTTTGATGGGGTCGAGCATGTTGAAGCCATCGGCCATTTGACCGAAGCCATGCCACTTGCTGCCCTTTTTGCGTGAGTCGCTGCGAATGATCCAATCTTCGGCCCGGCCAATGCCCTCTTCCACCAAGTTTTCGGGGCCCCAAACCTTGAACCACCAATCCTTGCCATATTCGGCATCCACCTTGCGCATCGCACGTCGGAAGTCCAGAGCCTCTGCAATACTTTCTTCCACCAAGGCAGTGCCTCCTGGCGGCTCCATCATGGCGGCAGCCACATCGCAGCTCGCAATAATGCTGTACTGCGGGCTGGTGCTGGTGTGCATCAAATAAGCTTCATTGAACAGGTGCCGGTCAAGCTTGGTATTTTGCGAATCCTGGATGAGCACGTGGCTGGCTTGGCTGATGCCAGCCAACAACTTGTGAATGGATTGGGTGGCGTACACCACGGAATGTTTGGGGCGTGCCCTTTTTTTCCCCATGGCGTGATAGGTGCCATAGAAAGGATGGAACGCAGCGTGAGGCAACCATGCCTCGTCAAAATGCAGATTTTCTACATAGCCGTCAAGCATGCCCTTGATGGTTTCAGTGTTGTACAAAACACCGTCGTAAGTAGACTGCGTCAGCGTCATGACACGCGGCTTGACCTTCTTCGCATCAACACCTTTCAACAAAGGGTTGGCCCTGATCTTGGCCTGAATATTCGCGACTTCAAACTCACTTTGAGGAATTGGGCCAATGATGCCGTAGTGGTTGCGGGTTGGCTTCAGGAAAACTGGAATTGCACCCGTCATGATGATGGCGTGCAATATCGATTTGTGGCAGTTGCGATCGACCACCACCACATCCCCTGGTGCAACGGTATGGTGCCAAACCATTTTGTTGGATGTGCTGGTTCCGTTGGTCACAAAGAAACAATGGTCAGCATTGAAAATGCGCGCTGCATTTCTTTCACTTTCCCCGATGGCGCCGTTGTGGTCCAACAATTGACCCAATTCTTCCACCGCATTGCAGACGTCGGCACGCAACATGTTTTCGCCATAAAACTGGTGGTACATCTGACCCACTGGGCTCTTTAAGAAAGCAACGCCACCTGAATGTCCGGGGCAATGCCATGAGTAAGAACCATCTTCAGCGTAGTCCAACAAGGCTTTGAAGAATGGCGGTTGAACACCCTCTAAATAACTCTTGGCTTCTCGAATGATGTGACGTGCCACAAACTCAGGCGTGTCTTCAAACATGTGTATGAAGCCATGGAGCTCGCGCAAAATATCGTTCGGAATATGGCGTGAGGTTTTGGTTTCACCGTAAATGTAAATAGGGACATCGGCATTCTTGCGACGAACCTCCTCAATGAAGGCACGCAAACTCAACACGGCAGGATCAAGATCGGGACCAGGCGTGAACTCTTCATCGTCAATCGACAAAATGAAGGCGCTGGCGCGAGACTGTTGTTGCGCAAACTGAGAGAGGTCGCCATAACTGGTGACCCCCAAAACCTCAAAACCTTCAGTTTCAATGGCTTGCGCCAATGCACGGATACCCAAGCCCGAGGTGTTTTCAGAGCGGTAGTCTTCGTCGATGATGACAATTGGAAAACGGAATTTCATAAGGCCGACCTTGGGTCAAATAAAAAGGAAACAAGGGCGAAGTGTAATGAATATTCATGACAATTTACCGGTCACGCCTGAAGAATCTAACGACCCGATGCTATACTTTCTGGCTCGGAGCGGTGGATGAGTGGTTTAAGTCGCACGCCTGGAAAGCGTGTGTGGGTTTATCCCCACCGCGGGTTCGAATCCCGCCTGCTCCGCCAAATTCAAAACCCCGCTAGAGCCTTGTTTTAGCGGGGTTTTCCATTTCAGAATGCCATCCCTTCGGCGCCTAGGATTCCATTGAGATGAGCCATTTCAGCAGCCCACTGTTTCAAATACCCGGTTATCGGCGCATGTGGCTGTCCATTTTGTTCAGCAACCTAGGGGGCCAAATTTCCCTGCTGGCTTTGCCTCTCACTGCGGTTTTTTTGTTAGATGCCACCCCTACCCAAATGGGCTTGCTCACTGCCATGGAGATTGCGCCCTTTGTAATTCTGAGCTTGCCTGGCGGTGTGTTGATCGATCGGATGCAAAAACTGCCCCTCTACATTGCTGGTGAAATAGTCATGGGGTGCACATTGCTGACCATTCCACTGGCTTGGGCCTTGGGGCTGCTAAGCATGCCCCTCATGTATGTCGTCAGCTTTGCTTTGGGCACTGTTCACACCCTGGCCGGATCAGCCTCCCAAATCGTGCTGACACAACTTGTAGGCCGAGACAAATTGGTGCAAGCCTATTCGCAAAACGCCATTGCTGGGTCACTCGCCGAAGTTTTGGGGCCTGGCATGGCGGGTCTTCTCATTCGTTTGTTCGGAGCGCCTTTGGCCTTGGTGATGAATGCCTTCCTGCTCATTGGCTCCGTGTTGATGCTCAAAGGCATTCACATTCACGAGGTCGTTCCACCGCGGTCAACTTGGAAAGATCGTTCCTTTCGCGAGGACTTGATGAAAGGCCTGAACTTCGTCAAATCTCAAAAAATGTTGCTTGAAATGGCGGCAACGGTCGGGGCTTGGCAGTTCTTTGCCCAACTGGCGTTGACGGTTCAAATCATTTTTGCTGTCAAGGACTTGGGGCTCAATGAAACAAGCGTCGCCCTGAGTTTTGTGGCATTGGGGTTGGGATCAGTTTTGGGCGGATTGGCGGGTCCCAAGATTTCAAAACGAATCGGTCTAGGTCAAGCCATGATATTGGGGATTGCCATCACAGGCATCGGCTGGGTCAGTTTGCTGGCATTGGAGGGCTTGTTGCCCGGCATTGTTTTGTTTTCTTGGATGCTGATTTGTTTCAGTTGGGGCGCCACCTTGTTGTTTGTCAATTTTTTATCATTGAGACAGTCCTTCACGCCGACTGATTTGCTGGGACGAATGACCACCACCATGCGTTGGCTCATCTTGTTGCCAGCCGGACCTGGCGCCCTGCTGGGCGGATGGATGGCCGAGCATTGGGGAATGCGAAGCCCCTTGCTGAGTGCAGGCATTGGCACCTTGTGCGTGGCCTTTGTGGCTTACAGAAGACCCTATTTAAAAGCGCTTCGAAAACTTCCTGAAATGAAGCCCAGTTGATGAACTCCAATTAACTCTTCAGTTCTGAATGAAATTGAGGCACGGCAGCTAAAAGGGTTTGGGTATAAGCGTGTTTCGGATTCGCATAAAGACTTGCAGAATCCCCCTGCTCCACCACCTGACCTTGATGCATGACGAGCAAAGTGTCGGCCATGTAACGCACCACCTCGAGATCGTGTGAGATGAACAAATAACTCAAGCCTAAATCTTTTTGTAAATCTTGAAGCAAGTTCAAAACTTGTGCCTGTACGGAGACATCCAAGGCCGAGACCGCTTCATCCAGTACCATGAGATCGGGTGACAAAGACAAGGCACGGGCAATGGCAATGCGCTGCCTTTGACCTCCAGAAAATTCGAAGGAGTAGCGTTTCAAAGCCGAAGAGGGCATACCGACTTTGTCCAAGAGTGCCAAGGCTAATTTTTCTCTGGCGGCTTTATTGGTTCCAATACCATGGAGTTGCAAAGGCTCCATCAAAATTTCACCCACGGTAAAACGAGGATTCAAAGAGGCGTAGGGATTTTGAAACACAATTTGAATGCGCCGTTTGTACTTGGCAAATTCCTTCTGGCTCAAGGCCAGTAAATTTTGACCCTCAAAAAACACTTTGCCTGCGGTCGCCGCATGCAGACGCAAGAGACACAATCCGACCGTGGTTTTACCAGAACCAGATTCACCCACCAAGCCAACTGTTTGACCCCGTTCAAGCTTGAAGTTGACATCGTCTACCGCGACAAAGTCATCCTTTTTGAAACCAAAACCCATTCGGGGAAAAACTTTGCGCAATCCCTGAACTTCAAGCAGCGCATGGCCAGCGCTTTGAATGGCAGAAGGGCCTTTCAGTCGATCCATAGAAGTCGTCTCAGCCGCAATTTGTGGATCATTCTGACCGTGCTTGAGCATCCAATCCTCGATGGTTAACAAACGCTTGCCAAGGCGCGCCTGACTGGGTCTGCAACTGAGCAGGGCTTTGGTGTAAGGGTCTTGAGGCTGGTTGAAAATCGCTCTCACAGGGCCGGCTTCTCGAACACGACCATTTCGCATCACAACGGCATGGTCAGCCACTTCACTGACCAGACCCAAATCGTGCGTGATGAACAGCATCGCCATGCGTCTGCGTTCTTTGAGTTCGGCCAAGAGCAACATGATTTGACGTTGAACCGTCACATCCAGCGCGGTGGTCGGTTCGTCAGCAATCAGCAACTCAGGTTCGCAAGCCAATGCCATGGCAATCATGACGCGTTGTTGCTGCCCACCCGACAATTCATGCGGATAGGCATTCACTCGTTTGTGAGGTTCTGGAATACCCACTTCTTCTAGCAATTCAATGGCCCTGACCCACGCGGCTTTTCGATTGAGTTTGCGATGAACTCGCAGCATTTCTGCCAATTGAAAACCCGCGCTGTACACTGGGTTCAGGGAGCTCATGGGGTCCTGAAAAATCATTGCAATGCGCGAACCGCGAATCAACTGCCACTCAGGACCAGACAGTGTCAGTAAGGATCGGTTGTCGTATTCAATTTTTGAGTGCAAGGCAAGCTTGGCACTTTGAGAGGGTAGCAATCCCATGATGGCCAAGGCGCTGACGGATTTTCCGCTCCCTGACTCACCAACCAAGGCCACTGTGCGTTCTCGCGGAATGACAAAGGAGACTTCCTCAACCGCGCGAACAGGGGCTTTTGAAGCACTGATGAAATCTACGGTGAGGTTCTTCACTTCCAGCAAATTGTCCGAAATGCTGGCAATGGGCGGTGGGTATCTGCGAGAAGCCATCAGTGAATCACTTTCGGATCGAGCGCATCACGCAATGAATCTGTGAGCAGTGACAAGGCCGTGACAAACACTGACATGGCCACCGTGGCCGACAATAACTGCCACCATTTTCCCACCAATAAATCATTTTGCGCCTCGGTCAACATGGTGCCCCAAGAGACACCATCGACAGGCACACCAAAGCCTAAAAATGACAATATCACTTCCGCCTTGATACAAGAAACTGTCAGCAAAGAAAATTGAACCAAGATGACGTGACTCACGTTGGGCAAAATGTGCACGAACATGCGCCGGGTGTCTGAGGCCCCAATGGCATCGGCTGCACGAACATAATCGCGATCTCGATGCTTGAGGTATTCACCGCGCATTAAACGGTAGGTCCCCGTCCATCCTGTTGCACCCAAAATGAGCACAACCGCCACCGTTCCTTTGGTGTTCAGAACTGCCGCAATGGCCAAGATCAACAGGATGCTAGGGATGGCATGAAAAACGTTGTAGACCCAATTGGTTAAATCATCGATCCAACCACCATACCAACCCGAGACAGCACCGAGACTTGCACCAATCAAAATGGCCATCGAAGCGGCGGCCAGTCCAACCAAGATACTGGTTTCTGCACCCTTGATGGTTTTCGCCAACACATCCCTGCCCCATTTGTCTGCGCCCATGGGCAAGTGAGTTGCCAATGCATTGATTTTTTCGCCCGCAGGCTTCACCGCTTTTTGTGCCAATTCCCACTGCGCACCGATGGGGTCAAGCACATCCGTGGGCGTAGGTTCATACAACACCAGTTCTGGACGTGGTGCATCAATACCACTTGAAGGTGGATGCTCTAAAGCCCACGAAGGGGGCGCATGGCCCACTGCCATTTCCTTCTCCCAATCACGGGCCAAATTTCCCGCCAGTGTAGTCAAAACCAGCAATAAGCTCAGCATGACAAGCAGTGCACTGACAACACCGACCCGGTCCGATTTGAATCGACGCCACGCCAACGACCAAGCCGTATCGTTTGTCATTTCAATTGAATCCTTGGATCCGTGAAGCGATAAAGTACATCACCGATTAAATTAAACACCATGGTGGCAATGGCCACATACACCGTGGCAGCCTTGATGACTGGAAAGTCACTTCGCTCAACGGCCAAAATGATCTCGCGACCAATGCCAGGTATACCAAAAAAACGCTCCAATAAAAAAGCGCCCAACAGCAAGCCTGGCAAATTGGAGATGACAAATGTGATCACTGGAATCAAGGCATTGCGCAGCACATGAACAAACATCACCCGGGCTTCTGACAAACCTTTGGCGCGCGCCGTCCTCACATAGTCTTGATCTACTTCATCCAGCACAAAACTCCTGAACAAGCGCGTGTGGGGTGCAATGCTAACCAACAAACCTAGCAAAATAGGCAGCGGCGCATAGGTGCTGATGTTTTTCCAGAAATCCTCGCTCCAACCTTGAACAGGAAACAATCCCATTCGGTAAGCCAATACATATTGGCCCAAAATAATGAAGACCAAAATACTGACAGACATGAGTCCCGTAAAAATCACCATGACCCATCGGTCAATCGAGGTCCCCCTTAACCAAGCCAAACCAATGGCCAGTACCAGAGCAATCAGAGTTTCAATCACCAACAAAGGTGCCATCAATGTGAGGGACGCCGGCAAGCGTGTAGCAAAAATATGGCCGACCGATTCACCTGTGGTCCAACTGTTGCCAAAATTAAACGTCAGCACCTGTTTGACAAAAATCCAGAGCTGAACTGTGATGGACTGATCAAGGCCCAGCTCGGAGCGAATACTGTCAATCTGCTCTTGATTTGAAAACAGACCCGCCAAAACATAGGCAGGATCACCACCGATCCAATTGAAAAGTACAAACACCAGCAAAATCACACCCGCAAGCGTGGGAATCATTTGCCAAAGACGGCGCAGGATATAAGCACTCACAGTATTGCCCTTCCCTTATGGTTTCTGAATGTCATAGTAAATCCAGTCGCCCAAAATAAGAGGATGTTTGCGGTAACCTTCCAAACGCTGATGACTTAGTCGTGTTGCAATGCCGGTCGAACTGAGCCCCAAAACACCATTGACCTCCATGATGCGGTACATGTTGTGCAACACGCGTGTGCGCTCAGGGCCATCGGGCAATCGTTTTAACTGTTCAAAATAGGCGTCGTATTCTGCATTTTCAAAACATGCGTAATTGTTTTGACCAATGGTTTTAGAATAAAGCAACTTCATCACAAATTCAGCTTCTGATGATCGCGTCCAACCCAGCGACCATGAGGGGATGGCGCATTGTTTGCCCTGTTTGAGCATCTCAGGAAACTTGTCTTTTTTCACTTTCAAACGAATGCCCAATCGGTCCATTGATTTTTTCCAAAGTTCATCGCGTTCGCGATCAAGCGACGATGTCGAAGAATAGATCGTCAAGACCAAGGGCTTGCCATCGGGGTGCGTGCGAAAACCTTTGATGTCTTTTTTGTAGCCAAACTGATCTAACAAAGCATTCGCGGAGAGGGGGCTGAATCGAACACTGCTTTTGTACTCTGGATCATGTCCCGCAATCACGGGAGAGACCATTTGTTGAGCTTTGATGGCTTGTCCTTTGCGGATGACCCTGATTTCTTCATCCACATCAAAGCCCATGATGATGGCGCGTCGCAAAGCAATTTTCTCAGGTGTATAACCGCCAATGACGGGGTCTTTCATATTGAAAAATTGATAGCGAATGTCGGGTTCCACACTGCGGTACATTCGCACACCCTGTGCGATCCAAGATGACAGCAATTCATTTTTAGCATTCAGCGCTTTTTCAATGAAGGATGGCGGTACGGCCACCGCATCAATTTCTTTGCCGCTGAAAGCCAGCCACATGGATTGCGGCTCCTCAATGATGCTCACTTCCACGCGACCGATTTGAGGCATTTTTCTGCCTTCCATGAGATTGGCAATGCGCAACTCCGTCAGGCTGTTGGACGATGGCTTGAATGACCAAACAAAGCCGGGAAACTCGGGGTTGGCTTTCAGGATGATTTTGGAACCTCTGACCCATTTGTCCAAGATGTAGGGTCCGGTCCCAACAGGACGTCCCATGATGCCTTCAAACCCATAATGCTCAACAAGTTCGCGCGCCATGCCTGCCGCATAAGGATTGGTGAGCAGAGACAAAAAATTACGATCGGCTTGATTGAGATGAATGACCAAGGTGTATCTGTCCGAAGCGTAAATACCGGGGTGTTTTTGATCGTAATCAAATCGACCACTGGCTGCGGCTTTTTTCCGAGCGTCTGCGAAGCCTAAAATTTTGTCATCCAGATCAGAAACCTGGGGACTGCGATTTTTGGGATCCGCATGGCGCAGCAAGGTGTAAACAAAATCAGCAGCTGTGAGTTCTCTGCGGAGGCCTTTGAAGACCTCATCCGGGGTGAAATAAATACCCTTTTTGATCTTGAAGGTGTAGGTCTTGCCATCCTTGGAAATTTCTGGAAGATCTTGCGCAGCATCAGGAACCAAGCGTGTTGGCATGGCCATCCAGTCATACGTGATCAAGGGCTGGAAAATGGCCGCGGTGATGGTGTTGGAGTAAAGGTCATTCACTCGGACAGGGTCGAAGCCTGTCTCAGGCGCCGGGAATGCAATGCGCAAAACCTTGTCAGGATCGGCCGGATTCAGCTTGACATGCGTCTCGGCATGGACCCCCGTGAATTGGACAAATAAGAGGAACAACGCGCAAACGAGCCCTAAAGCTTTCAAGGGCAAGTTGGCGAATCCTTTTGATCCTTCGGGGTTGATCATCAGTTGTGTCAGCTTTTTAGAAGCACAGCGGCAGGAACCGACAGGTCGTGTCTGTGAATGGTGAAACCCAATTGTGTGTAATGTTTCCATCGTTGTCTAGCGCTGGCTTTGTCTGGTTCTTGAGGCCCCACCACCTCAATCAAGCGAGCCACACCCTTGAAATCGGGAGGGGGTAACTCGCTCAAACTCAAAATTGCGTCAAGTTTGGGTGTGGCTGTGAGTTCTGCCCATTCAGGGGACAGCAAAACACTCGAAAGTTTCACCAGATGGGGAGGGTCTGAAAGCTGACAATGGGAAACGAAATCGGAAGGATTGAGCTGCCACAAAGTCTGGCCTAATTTGTTGATCAGCTCTTCAGGCCCCCAAACACCCACCCTTTTGCCCTGAGCACTGGCCTTTCGGAGCAAACGACAAAGGTAAGTGTCTTTGTCGGGTGAGTTGAAATGAAAGTCGACTTGAAGCATGGTCATCAGCAGGTTTATTTTCCGATTTTCTGAGCTGCAGTCTTTGAACTGGGTGAAACTTGTTGGGACAACAAATAGTGCAACAGCAAACCTACAGGTCTGCCTGTGGACCCTTTGGCAGCCCCACCTTTCCAAGCAGTGCCCGCAATGTCCAAATGTGCCCAAGGGTATTTTTTGGCAAATCGGTGCAAGAACTTAGCAGCGGTGATGGCACCGCCAGCTCGCCCTCCCACATTGGCCACATCGGCAAAATTGCTTTTGAGTGACTCCGCGTAATCTTCGTCGAGCGGCATCCGCCAGCACAGATCCATGGCTTCCTCACCCGCTTGACTCAGTGCCGAAGCCAATCCATCCTCTGTGGCAAACATGCCAGAGCGAATGGCACCCAACGCAATGACGCAGGCGCCCGTGAGCGTGGCAATGTCGATCACAGCCTTAGGCTTAAAGCGCTCCGCATACGTCAATGCATCACACAAAATAAGTCGTCCCTCGGCATCGGTGTTCAAAATTTCGATGGTTTGACCACTCATGCTGGTGACCACATCACCCGGTTTGACGGCCATGCCATCGGGCATGTTTTCACAAGAGGGAATCAAACCCACCACATTGACCTTGGGTTGCAACACACTCAATGATTTGAAGACGCCCAAGACGCTGGCAGCACCCCCCATGTCAAACTTCATTTCATCCATTTCTGAGGCTGGTTTGATGGAAATACCGCCAGTATCAAACGTGATGCCCTTGCCCACCAAGACGATGGGGGCTTCTGTTTTGGGGGCACCTTGGTACTTCAAAACAATGAAACGCAAAGGTTCCGCAGAACCTTGTGCAACAGACATGAAAGAGCCCATTCCTAACTTGGCCACGTCTTTGGGGCCTAAAATATCACAGGTGATTTTTTGGCTTTTGGCCAAGCTTTGCGCGGCTTTACCCAACAGGGTGGGCGTGGCGTGATTGGCTGGCCGGTTGGCCCACTCCTTGGCGAACTCTATGCCCTGAGCCATGGCTGTTGCTGCCGTGAAGGCACTCTTCAATTCGGCGTTGACATTTTGAACACCCAATGTCACTTGCGTGAGCTTGCGTGGATTAGGCTTTGAAAGGGTCGTTGCATAGGCATAGGTGCCATCGGCCATGGCCATGACCGCAGCTTGGACGGACTGTCGGCTGGTGAGACCAGCGAATACCAGCGTTGATTTGGTGGTGCCAGCTGCTTTCATCGAAGCCACCACCCCTGCCAGTCCAATCTTCACATCAGCCGCACGGCCTTCTCCAATGCCCACCAAGCTGAGTTTTGAAGCGCTTACGCCTGAAAGAGCGTAGGCATGCAAGGTCTTGCCGGCTTTGCTGGAGAAATCTTTGGCCTTCAAAGCCTTCTCAAACAAAAGAGAAATGGGGTCTTTGCCAGCTTGAAATTGGTCAGAAATGAGGACAATCAAGTGGTCTGAGGGAGACTTTGCTGCCGCAGTGAGTGAAAGTGATTTAAATTCGAAGTTCATAATTGAGGTTTTCCTGCTAACAATGTTATTCCATTCTTCCATTCGAAAAGACTTGGCTCGAAGTTTCGGCGCCACAGTCGTGGTTTTGGCCACAATTGTGATGACCATCATTTTGATCCGAACTTTAGGCCAGGCCACCAGAGGGTCTGTCAATCCCTCAGAAGTGATGTTGGTGATGGGCTTGACCGTGATTGGGCACCTGACCACCATTTTGACATTGAGTTTATTCATCGCTGTGGTCTCAACACTGTCACGCATGTACGCGGACAGTGAAATGGTCATCTGGTTTTCCAGCGGAAATGGTCTGATGTCCTTCAGCCAACCTCTGTTCCGATTCGCATGGCCCATTTTGTTGGGAATCGCCCTGCTGGCCCTGTTTGTATGGCCTTGGAGCAATCAACAAATTCAAGAATTAAAAGATCGATTCGACCAACGCAACGACATTGAACGCGTGGCACCTGGTCAATTTCAAGAATCAGCTGGGGGCAAGCGGGTATTTTTCATCGACAAAGACAGTCCCGACAAGCAAACAGGCCGGCATGTTTTTGTGTCAAGTTTGGAGGGATCCATCGAAACGGTCACCACGGCCCAACAAGGACAAATTGAATGGCAAAAAGGGGAGCGCTTTCTGAGTCTTCAACAGGGCCAGCAAATGCTGAGGAACCACGAAACTGGCGGCGTTCGGATCACCGAATTCAAAGATTATCAATTGCTGATTGACCCCAATGCCAAGTTGGTTACAACCGACACACAAAGTCGAATGATCAGCACACTGGGCTTGCTGAAAGACCCTAGCAATGTGAATTTGGGCGAATTGTCATGGCGAATTGGCTTGGCTTTTGCAGCCTTTAACTTGATGATCATGGGTCTGGCTGTGGCCAGTGTGAACCCCAGAGTTGGCAAAAGCTATCACTTGGCCGTCGCATTATTTTGTTTTGTTGCTTACTACAACATGGTCAATGTGGGTCAAAACTGGATTGCATCAGGCAGAACCACATTGCCTTTTTTCATGCTCACATTGCATGGCGGCGCTGCTTTCTTGGCTCTTTTTTGGCTCAGCATTCGCCATTTCAATTTAACTTGGCGAAGCCTTTTGCCCACATCGCAAATTATGACCGGGCGACCTAGCGCATGAAAACCATCCGACGTTTAATTCACGGTGAAATTATCCGGGCGGTCAGTTTTGTTGCCTTGGGATTCTTAGCGCTTTTTGTCTTTTTTGATTTGGTTGATCAACTTCAAAACCTCAGTAAAAATAAATTTCAAGGCTATCAATTGCAACATGCGCTCATGTACGTGGCCTTGCTCATGCCCAATCATTTGTATGAGTTGTTGCCAATTTCCGTTTTGATTGGCAGTATTTTTGTCATGGCCAGGTTTGCTCAAAGCTCTGAATTCACCATCCTGCGAACAGGTGGCTTGGGGCCATGGCGAGCTCTTCAAACCTTGTTTCAGCTGGGCCTGTTGTTTGTGGCTGTCACCTTTTTATTTGGTGACTACATTTCTCCGTGGTCCGACCGACAGGCGCAACTTCTGAAAGCGCACTACCAAGGACAAATTACGGTGGGCCAAACAGGTGCGTGGTTGAGGGAGAAGCAAGCGCGCTCTCAATTTGCAGTGAATGTCAGATCCATGAGCAGCTCGGGGCAACTCGAAAATATTCGCATCAGCGAGTTTGACGGTGAAGGGCGAATCCAATCAATGACGGTCTCACCTCACGCCGAATTCATGGCAGATGGCTCATGGTTGCTCAAGCCGGTTGATCGTCGCGTCTTTCACTTCAGTGCCAATTCAAACTCTCGCATGGAAGTCCTCAATTTGTCTGAGTGGCGATGGCAAACTGAAATCACGTCTGAGATGGTCAGTGCCGCTTTGTTAAGTCCAGATCGCATGAAAACTGTCGATCTTTTCCAATACATCCGTCATTTAGCGGCCAACGGGCAGAATGCTCAGCGCTATGAAATTGAATTCTGGCGAAAAGTTTTTTACCCTTTAAGTTGCTGGGTGATGCTCACCCTCGCACTTCCTTTTGCTTACCTGCATTTCAGATCTGGCAACATTGCAGGCTATGTTTTTGGAGGGGTCATGGCCGGGATCAGTTTTTACCTTTTGAACAACGTTTTTGGCTTCATGGGCAATCTTCAAAATTGGCAGCCTTGGCTGACTGCAGCAGCGCCAGCCATGATTTACAGTCTGATCTCGTTGGCCACTTTTGGCTGGCTGGTCTTACGGCAGTAATCTTCAAGCGATGAATCACCTCCCACCACCTCAAGGTTTTATTTTGTTTGCCCATGGCTCACGGGATCCCCTTTGGCGTTTGCCCATAGAAGCCGTGGCACAGCAAGTCCGTCAGTCCGCGCCGCATGCTCAAGTTGAATGTGCTTACCTTGAACTCACAAAGCCAGACTTGAGCACGGTCGTTGCACAAATGTTGCAAAACGAAGTGGCTCACATTCGCATTGTTCCTATGTTCTTAGGCGTGGGCAAACATGCACGTGAAGATTTGCCCGATTTAATCGAACAGCTCCGAGTTGCCCATCCGCTTGTTACTTTTGAATTGCGCACCGCCATTGGCGAAGAGCCTGAGCTCACAAAAGCCATGGCTGACATTGCCTTAAAGCCTTAAGCCTATAGACTCGTAAGGCATAATGAACCTTACTTAACAGGGTTTATTGGTATGAACTTACATCAATTTCGGTTTGTTCAGGAAGCTTCTCGGCGAAATTTGAATCTCACAGAAGCAGCGAAAGCCCTGCACACCTCGCAACCGGGCGTTTCGAAAGCCATCATTGAATTAGAACAAGAACTTGGTATTGACATCTTTGCCCGTCACGGAAAGCGTCTCAAGCGCATCACCGAGCCAGGTCTTCATGTCCTGAAAAGCATCGAAGTCATCATGAGAGAAATTGGCAATCTCAAGCGCATTGGAGAAGAATACAGTTCGCAGCACAACGGCACCTTGTCAATTGCCACCACGCACACACAAGCCAGATACGTGTTGCCAGTGCCTGTTTCCAAGCTCCGAGAACAATATCCGCAGGTGAACATCAGCCTCCATCAAGGCTCACCCGATCAAGTGGCGCGCATGCTGTTGGACGATACCGCTGAAATTGGCATGGCGACTGAATCCTTGGCAAATTACGAAGACTTGGTGACGCTACCCTGTTATGAATGGCAACACATGTTGGTCGTAGCGCCAGATCATCCCTTGGCGCGGAAAAAACACCTGCATTTAGAAGACATTGCCAAAGAACCACTGATCACTTACCACCCCTCTTTCACAGGGCGAACTCGGATTGATGCGGCCTTTGCAAGCAAAAAATTACACCCCCGAATTGCACTCGAGGCGATAGACTCCGACGTGATCAAAACCTATGTCCGATTGGGTCTTGGCGTGGGCATTGTTGCCGAAATGGCCGTCAAAGATGACCCCATTGCCGACCTGGTGGCCAGGCCACTCGGCGACATGCTTGGGAAGAATGTGGCACGCGTTGCCTTCAAACGCGGCGCTTATCTTCGAAATTTTGTCTACCAATTTGCGGAACTTCTCAGCGATCGATTGACTGCCAGCTTGGTCATGAAAGCCATGACAGGCCACGTCAATGATTACGAATTGTGAAAGTCAAATAATGAACATGCAAACGCCTCAACTTGAGTCCAAACACCCCAACATGGGGACCAATATTTTTACCGTCATGTCTGCCTTGGCTGTTGAATCGGGCGCAGTGAATTTAGGACAGGGATTTCCAGATTTTGACTGCGACCCTGCCTTGGTCCAGTCAGTTTCTCAAGCCATGCAAGAAGGCTTGAATCAGTACCCTCCCATGACAGGGGTTGCACCCTTGCGTGAGGCTGTTTCACAAAAAATTCAGAGTTTGTATGGCCACACCTACAACTCGCAAACTGAAATCACTGTGACTGCAGGCGCTACGCAAGCCATCCTCACCATCATGTTGGCGGTGGTCCATCCGGGCGATGAGGTGATTGTTTTGGAGCCTTGCTACGACAGTTATGTACCTAACATTGACATGGCCGGCGGCGTTGTAATCAGGGTGCCACTGACCCCGGGCACATTTCGGCCTGATTTTGACAAGATTCAAGCAGCCATCACCCCCAAGACGAGAGCCCTCTTGATTAACTCACCGCACAACCCCAGCGGGATGGTCTGGCGTCATGAAGACATGCTGAAATTGCAAGATATCTTGTCACCCACTGAGATTGTTTTGATCAGCGACGAAGTTTATGAGCACATGGTTTACGCACCGCTGAAACACCTGAGCGCCTCCAGCTATCCAGGCCTCGTTTCACGTGCTTTTGTGGTGTCTAGTTTTGGGAAGACCTACCATGTCACGGGATGGAAAATAGGAACTGTGGCCGCCCCCGCCTCATTGACTGCAGAGTTTCGCAAAGTTCACCAGTTCAACGTTTTCACAGTCAACACGCCTATGCAACATGGCTTTGCCCGTTACATGGCCGATCCCCAGCCTTATTTAGATTTGCCAGCGTTCTACCAACGCAAAAGGGATTTTTTCCGTCAAGGTCTCGCGCAAACCAAATTCAAGTTGTTACCTGGGGAAGGCACTTACTTCCAATGTGCAGACATCTCAGATCTTTCAGTCCCTGAGAAAAATTTGGGGGAAGCTGAATTTTGCAAATGGCTGACCAAAGAGGTGGGCGTCACAGCCATTCCCATGTCAGCTTTCTATGGCGCTGGCTTTGACCAGCATGTGATTCGGTTTTGTTTTGCCAAACAAGATAAAACCTTGCAAGCTGCCATTGAACGGTTGTCAAGACTTTAATCGTCAGTCTCGGGTTGAAGTTCTGGAAACAACACAGCGTTGAAGCCAAATTTACCAAAGTCACGCACTCGCATAGGGTACAGAATGCCCATCAGGTGATCACATTCGTGCTGAACCACTTTGGCATGAAAACCATCTGCCGTTCGGTCGATGGTATTTCCAAACTCATCAAAGCCTGTATAGCGAATACTTTGCCATCGGGGCACCACGGCGCGTAAACCCGGGACCGACAAGCACCCTTCCCAATCGTTTTGCTCCTCTTCGCCTAGAGGTGTGATCTGGGGATTGATCAAGACCGTTTGTGGAACAGGTGCAGCATCTGGATAGCGAGGAATGACAAGACCTGTTCCAAAAATAAGCACTTGAACATTCCAACCAATCTGAGGCGCAGCCAAACCTGCGCCATTTGCAGCCAGCATGGTCTCCTTCATGTCGGCAATGCCAGACAACAAGGCCTGCGAATTGAAATCAAGCACAGGCTCTGCTTGGCGCAGAAGTCGGGTGTCACCCATTTTTAAAATTTCACGAATTGCCATTTGAATTTCCTTCAACCAATTGAAGCAAGCCTTGCTCGTCGAGCACCGGAACGCCCAACTGCTTTGCTTTTTCTAACTTACTTCCTGCTTCAGCGCCTGCCACCAGGTAACTGGTTTTGGCGCTCACAGAGCCCGCCACCTTAGCGCCTGCAGCCTCGAGCAAGGCTTTGGCATCTTCTCGACTTAAATTTGGCAAAGTCCCAGTGAGGACAACCGTCTTGCCCGAAAGAGTTTTTGCGACTCGCTCGGCTGGCGGGCCCTCTGGCCAATGGACGCCACAGGCCCGCAATTGAGCCACAATTTCTTGGTGATGGGCTTGCGCAAAGAAGGTTTTCACACTTTGCGCCACAACAGGGCCGACATCACAAACCTCAAGCAATTCTTCTTCACTGGCATTCATGAATGCGTTCAGCTCACCAAAATGTCTCGCAAATTCTTTGGCCGTTGCTTCTCCCACATGCCGAATACCCAAGCCATAGATGAACCTCGGCAAGGTGGTTGTTTTAGATGCTTCTAAAGCCGTCAGGATATTGAGTGCTGATTTTTCAGCCATGCGGTCCAGCTGAACCAAGGCTGCAAGCCCCAATTTGTAAAGATCGGGAAGGGACTGGACGATGCCTGAGTCGACCATCTGATCAATTAATTTTTCCCCTAAACCGTCCACCTCAACAGCGCGTCTTTGTGCAAAATGCAAAAAGGCTTGTTTGCGTTGGGCGATGCAAAACAGGCCCCCCGTGCATCGGTAATCAGCTTCAGCTTCATCTCGAATTGCAGGACTGCCACACACAGGACAAATATGTGGCATGGTGAAAATTTCAGAGTGAAGTTGGCGTTTTGCCAGAACCACACTGACCACCTCTGGAATGACATCCCCTGCGCGTCGAACAATCACTGTATCGCCAACGCGAACATCTTTTCGACGTGCTTCGTCTTCGTTGTGAAGCGTGGCGTTGGTCACGGTAACCCCTCCCACAAAGACAGGGGCCAGCTTTGCAACAGGCGTGAGTTTTCCAGTGCGGCCCACTTGCACATCAATGCCTAAAACTGTCGTGAGTTCTTCTTGCGCCGGGAATTTATGCGCGACTGCCCAGCGCGGTTCGCGAGTGACAAACCCCAACTGCGCTTGCAATGACAGATCATTGACTTTGTAAACCACCCCATCGATGTCGTAAGGCAATCTATCACGTTCACTTGCAATCTGTTCATGAAAAGCAATCAGCCCTTTTGCGCCATCGACACACCGAGTTTGCTCGGCCACCGGAAAACCCCAGCGCTTCAAAGTCTGAAGAAGATCAAAATGAGTTTTGAAAGCTTGCACATTGAGTGGCCAGCCAAACACCTCACCCAATCCATAGGCAAAAAAACTCAAGGGACGCTGTGCTGCAATGTTGGAGTCCAATTGTCTGACTGCGCCTGCCGCAGCATTGCGAGGATTGACAAAGGTTTTCTCCGACTTGGCACCATCCTCAATTTTGCGCAACTGTCGCATATTCAAGGCGTCAAAGTCATCTCTGCGCATGTAGACCTCACCCCGAACTTCCAAGACAGCTGGGACCCCAGGTGCTAACTGCAATGGGATTTGACCAATTGTTCGGACATTGTGCGTGACATCCTCTCCAAATTCTCCATCGCCACGGGTTGCCGCTTGAACCAGGGTGCCATGCTCATAACGCAAACTCATGGCCAATCCATCAAATTTCAACTCAGCCACATAGATCACATCTGGCGCATCTTCCTTGAAACCCAGTTCACGGCGGACTCGGTCATCAAATGCACTGGCGCCACTTGACTCATTGTCGGTCTCGGTCCGAATGCTGAGCATTGGTACTTGATGTCGAACCGTTTGAAACTCAGGGAGGACAGCACCGCCCACGCGTTGGGTGGGGGAGTCTGCAGTCTTCAAGGCAGGATAACGAGTCTCGATGTCTTGTAATTCACGAAATAGGCGATCGTATTCGGCATCAGGAACTTCAGGCAGATCCAAGGTGTAATAGCAATGCGCATGATGGTGAAGAGCTTGTCGCAGCTGGGATGCACGGGCAGACTCTTTTGAAATTGCTGACGCATCCTGTGAGCTGTCTTCACCAGAATTTGTAAACAGGTCTAAATTCACAGCGAAATCAATTCGAAATTCGAAAATACGACGTCAAGCAATTAGGAGAACAAACGCCGAGCCTGAGGTGAGCCGGCGGAAAGTTCCCGCTTGTCAAGGGCGTCGTAGAGTTGCTCCAAATCAGCCGCAATGGCGTTCAGATCAGACTCAGTCAATGCATGACCTGCGCCATCGGTAATCAAGCCGTCCATCTCCTTGCCCAAAATTCTGGCGGCTTCTCTTAAGCGTGCAAACGCATGTTCATCTCGACCCACTTGCGGGACGTCCAAACTGAGTGTGAATTCGCGAATCGCAGACAAGGCAGGATCATCGGCCATGGCGGCCTGTGTATCAAACGACAGGGACAGGATAGGAGGCAAGCCTTGCACAGGCGCGGACAAAACCATGCGCCCTGGAATGACCCCTGCCACAAATCCCCAGCGTGCAGCATGTTGGTGAATATAACCTGGGCTCCAAGCAGCCGCTGTAGCGCACACCGTGAAACTCAACTGTGCGTCGTGTTCGCTGGCAAATTGATCAAGCTCGCGTCCATGTGCCACCTCTTCCAACATGTCGGGAAATTCTGGCGATCCATTGATTGCATCAGCAAATGCTTGGGCTTTGATGACAAATTCTGAAAACTCAATCTCGTTCAATGCTCCCATGCGATTGGCCAGTTGAACACCCGCTTGAAATGCGTGATAACGACGTCCCGCAATCGGCATTTCCCATTCACCGGTCGTATCGTTCAAACCTTCTACAGCAAAGGGTTTGGTTCCCACGCGACGCGTAGTAGGCAGCGCGGCAAGTGCTGCATCACCAGATACCTGAAAGTCAACTTCGATAGGCGCAATCACATCGATGAGGGGATCCAAGGGCGGTTTTTTGTCGGGTAATGGCAAGATGTCCAAGGCATCGTCAAGTAAATGGCGATCTTGCAGGTCGGCCGCGCCTTTTGCAACATCGTCCATCACGGGCTCTTTGCCATTTTCGGCATTGTCCGGAGCCGCTTGCCTTGGTGCGTTTTGTCGCGCTGTCCACAAGTTGTACAAAACCACGCAAATCAAGGTGACGCCACCCACAAGTGCCAAACTATTTTGCAATGAGCTCATGTGTGCCTGCGCTAAGGTGTTGATTGAATGAAAAGTATCAGGTCAATTCAGCCATGGTCACTGCAGCTTCCATGTCTACCGCCACAATGCGTGATACGCCCTGCTCTTGCATGGTGACGCCAATGAGTTGCTCTGCCATTTCCATGGCGATCTTATTGTGACTGATGAATAAGAACTGAGTTTCTTTGCCCATGCTTTTCACCAACTTGGTGTAACGCTCTGTGTTTGTATCGTCTAAAGGCGCATCCACCTCGTCAAGCAAACAGAATGGTGCAGGGTTGAGTTGGAAAATTGCAAAAACCAAGGCAATTGCTGTCAATGCTTTTTCGCCGCCCGACAACAAATGAATGGTTTGGTTCTTTTTCCCAGGGGGCTGGGCCATCACTTGAACGCCAGAATCTAGAATTTCATCGCCAGTCATCACCAATCGTGCATTGCCGCCACCGAACAGTTCAGGAAACATTCGCCCGAAGTGCTCATTCACGATTTTAAATGTACCGCTCAACAAGTCGCGAGTTTCGGCGTCAATTTTTTTGATGGCGTCTTCTAGGGTGGTCATGGCCTCCGTCAAGTCGGCGGTTTGGGCATCTAAGAAAATCTTTCGCTCGCGGGAAACACTGAGTTCATCCAATGCGGCCAGATTAACAGCACCCAAAGCTGCAATTTCTCGGTTCAATCGATCGATCTCAGACTGCAGTCCTGTCAACCGCACATTGCCATCTTCGATTGATTTGGCAACAAGCTCAAGATCAGCTTCAGCGTCGATTAAAAGTTGGGTGTACTGTTCTAAACCCAAGCGCGAAGCTTGCTCTTTCAATTGCAATTCAGTGATGCGCTGTCGCAATGGATCGAGTTCACGCTCAAAACTCATGCGACGTTCGTCGCTGGCGCGAAGTCGGGCTGTTAAATCGTCATATTCGCTGCGTTTGGCGCCTAAGACTTGCTCACGCTCCATTTTCATGGCCAAAGCATTTTGCAAACCCGCCTGGGCTGCGGCATCGGTGAGGCGTGACAATTCTTCCCTGGCACGCTCCTGTTCCGCTGTGATGGCCTGAATTTGTTGACCCGCTGTTTCTAAGCCACGCTGCAATTCAGAGCGCCTGGCTTCCAAGCTTCGCTGGGAGAATGTGGCCTCTTGCGCCAACCGCTCTAAAGTGCGCTGCTGCTCACGACATTCTGACAACTTGCGATCGGCATCAATCACTCGCTCGTCCAATTGCGCATGTCGCTCCTGATTGTCAGCCAACTGCATGTCCAGTTCTTCAAATCGACCTTCAGCCGTCATCCGACGTTCTTGCAAATCTTCCAAGCCAAGGTCAAGCTCTGACATGTCGTTTGCGATTTGTTCACTGCGCGCACGAGTTTGTTCTGCCCACTGCGTCAGTTGCAATGTTTCTACCTGCAGTTCATGCGCTTTAGATTGCGCCTCTGAAGTATCCTGACGAACTGTCACAAGACGTTGCGCAGTTTCAGAATATGCGGCCTCAGCTCGCACAGAAGCGCTGCGAGTTTCCTCAGCAATCAGCGTTTGCGCGCGTTGTTGCTTTTCAAAATTTTCGATGTCTTGCGCCCGAGCCAATAACCCAGCTTGTTCGGAATCTGGCGCGTAAAAACTCACGCTGTGTTGACCAATGGCATGGCCCGCTTGTGTGACAAAGCATTCATTGCCTTGCAACTGATCTCGCCAAGCCATTGCATCTTCGAGGGAAGGTGCTGTGAAATAACCCTGCAACCAATCGGTGAGCAAGGCTGACAAGCCCGCATCGGACAAACGCAGCAATTCTGCAAGAGGCCGGCATGCAGAAGGCAAGCCCTTGCGTGCAGCGGTCACGCTGCCATTGGGCGGAGAATAGAAAGAGAGTTTGGCTGGGGGCGCATCGCTGGCGAAGGCCTTCACCATCTCCAGGCGAGAGACTTCCAAAGATGACAAGCGCTCGCGAAGCGCCGATTCCATCGCATTTTCCCAACCCGAAGCCATGTGGATTTTGCTCCACAAGCCTTGGAGATTCTCCAATCCATGTTTGTTCAACCAGGGTTTGAGTTTGCCATCGGTTTTTACTTTCTCTTGGAGCGATTTGAGTGCTTCAATTTTGGCTGAAAGATCTGCCAACTTGGCCGACTCATCGTTCACAGCTTGCTGCTTGTCGCGGCGATCTTGGTCCAAGCGAGGCGCTTGTTCTTCCAATCCAGCAAGTTGTTCGTTGCACGCCTTGGACAAGGTTTCAGCCTGAGCCAACTGAACTTGCAAATTCGATAACTTTTGCAGATCGGGGGCATCGAGCGCGTTGCGATCGGTCACAAGTCGCTCACGACGCAGTGTCAACTGGCGTGTTTGGTCTTCTATGTTCCTTTGGTCTGCAGCCAAGACTTGAATTTGTTGTTGAACCTGAACAACACTGCCGCGTTGCTCATTGGCTTTTGCTTGCGCCTGTCGAAGAGCCTCTTCTAAATCAGGCAAGACCTGCGCTTGATCCTCCACCTGAGCGGCCAAAGTCAAGCTTCGATCTTCGGCTTGCAGGGCTTGTTCTGCAAGAGATTCCAGTTCAGTTGTCGCTTGAATTTGACGATCTGACCAATCCGCTGTTTGTTCTTGCAATTGCGCCAAGCGTTGCTCAGCGCGTTGGCGACCTTCCACCACAAATCTGATTTCGGCCTCCAATCGGCCCACCTCAGCGCTGGCCTCATAAAGTAAGCCTTGGGCCTGATTGACTTGATCACCCGCGGCGTAATGCGCCTGACGAACTGTTTCAAGATCAGACTCGACATGGCGTAAGTCAGCAATGCGAGCCTCTAGATCAATTACAGCTTTGTCGACATCAGCCTTGATTTTGACTTGATCTGACTCTGCATCTACACGCTTGAAAAACCAAAGTTGCTGTTGTTTCAGCGTGCTGTCGGCTTTGAAATCGTTGAAACGCTGCGCAACTTCAGCTTGCTTTTCAAGCTTTTCCAAATTGGCATTCAGTTCACGCAAAATATCTTCTACACGCGTTAAGTTTTCGCGGGTGTCAGACAATCGATTTTCAGTTTCACGACGACGCTCTTTGTATTTAGAAACCCCTGCGGCCTCTTCCAGAAACAAACGAAGCTCTTCAGGTCGAGACTCAATGATGCGACTGATGGTGCCCTGCCCGATGATGGCGTATGCGCGGGGGCCCAAACCGGTCCCCAAGAACACGTCTTGAACATCGCGCCGGCGGACTGGCTGATTATTGATGAAGTAACTGCTGTTACCGTCCCGTGTCAGAACGCGCTTCACCGCAATTTCTGCAAACTGACCCCACTGACCACCGGCGCGGTGGTCAGCGTTGTCAAAAATCAACTCAACGCTGGCGCGACTGGCAGGTTTACGGGTGTTGGTGCCATTAAAAATGACATCTTGCATAGACTCACCCCGCAATTCGGAGGCTTTAGATTCACCTAAAACCCAACGGCAAGCGTCCATGATGTTGGACTTACCGCAGCCATTTGGACCAACCACACCAACCAACTGACCTGGAAGTACGAAGTTAGTGGGTTCTGCGAAGGATTTGAATCCGGATAATTTAATGGAATTAAGGCGCACAGGAGTCTGAAATTGGGTCAAAAGGCACAACGCGTGCCCGAAGCCTCCATATTAACCGACCAGAACCCTGAATCAGGGCTTGAAATCTCTGACTTAGCCCCTGAAAACATCCCAACTAGCCCTGATAATTGGGGCATGAATCCCCTATTGGCCTCCCTCCAGCCCTACCCTTTTGAGCGTCTTCGGCAGTTGTTCGCGGGTCTGACCCCTCCCAGCGCACTGACTCACATCAGTTTGGGCATCGGCGAACCCAAGCATGCCACCCCTGAGTTCATCAAGACCGCACTCGTCAGTTCTCTCCCTACAGCATTGTCTGGGTATCCCGCTACTGCGGGAGAAATCCGCATGCGGGAGGCCTGTTCGAATTGGCTTTTGCGTCGTTACAACATCCAAGTCAACGCTGTCACTCAAATACTGCCCGTCAATGGATCACGCGAAGCGCTGTTTTCACTGACCCAAGCCGTGCTAGACCCTGCGAAGCCTGGCGCTCGCGTCATCAGTCCGAACCCCTTCTATCAAATTTACGAAGGCGCCACCCTTTTGGGCGGCGCACAACCCTATTACGTCGGCAATGAAGCCGAAAATGACTTTACGGCTGAATGGGATTCGGTTCCTGATGACATTTGGCAAGCCACCCAATTGGTCTTTGTGTGCTCCCCTGGCAACCCCACTGGCAAAGTGATGCCCTTGGCTGAATGGCAAAAACTCTTTGAATTGAGCGAAAAGTACGGCTTCGTCATTGCATCAGACGAGTGCTACAGCGAGATTTATTTCCGTGATGAACCCCCACTGGGTGGACTCGAGGCCGCCAGCCTTTTAGGCTACAAAGAATTCAAACGCTTGATTGCGTTCACCAGTTTGTCCAAGAGAAGCAATGTGCCTGGCCTGCGCAGTGGCTTTGTGGCTGGCGATGCCGCCATCATCAAAGACTTTTTGCTCTACAGAACCTACCATGGATGCGCCATGAGCGGTGTCGTTCAAGCTGCAAGCATTGCTGCGTGGAATGACGAAGCGCACGTGATTGAGAACAGAAATCTCTATCGAACCAAATTCTCAGAGGTGACGCCCGTGTTGTCGGAGGTGATGGACGTCAAACTACCCGACGCCAGTTTTTATTTGTGGGCAGGCGTCCCCTCCGCTTGGAACAACAGTGATACAGACTTTGCACGAGAGCTTTTTGCCGCAGAACACGTGACGGTCTTACCGGGTAGTTTTATTGCCAGAACAGCCCATGGGCGAAACCCTGGAGAAGGTCGGGTGCGCATGGCTTTGGTGGCCGAAACTGCCGAGTGTTTAGAAGCCGCTCATCGCATTGCCCATTTCATTCGCAAAGGTCGAAACTCATGAGCGCCACCCTTCGCCTAGCAGAGCAACTGATTGCCATGGCTTCCGTGACACCAGAAGATGGCGGCTGCACACCCCTTATCAGTTCACACCTTGAACCCTTGGGCTTCGCTTGCGAAGTCATTGATCTTGGCCCTGAAAATTTTCGTGTGCGCAATTTATGGGCCAAACGGACAGGCACTTCGAATCAAACTCTGGCCTTTGCCGGTCATGTTGACGTGGTGCCCACAGGCCCTTTGTCGAAATGGACCAGCGACCCCTTCACACCCACGCACCGAGATGGCAAGTTATTTGGCCGCGGCAGCAGCGACATGAAAACCTCATTGGCTGCCATGGTAGTGGCAACTCAAGAGTTTTTACTGGAGAATCCTCGCCCTGCGCTGGGCATTGCATTTTTAATCACCAGCGATGAAGAAGGTCCTGCCATAGACGGAACAGTGCGAGTGTGCGAAATGCTAGAACAGCGTCAGCAGACGCCAGACTATTGCATTGTTGGCGAGCCCACCTCCGTCCGACAAACCGGTGACATGATCAAAAATGGCCGCCGCGGATCGCTGAGTGGCAAACTGATCGTGAAAG
>CANJOS010000015.1 GCA_947476015.1 Comamonadaceae bacterium
CAACTTCAAGCCACACAATGCGGGCGGTCATGCAGCACCCAAGCGCACCGGCGCCAAAGTGTTGAAAATCACACGCGGTTAATTCTCGTACGCCACGCCCCTGCTGAACCAGGGGCGTAAAAAAACCGCCTTGGCGAAAGCCTTGGCGGTTTTTTTATGAGGGCCCCAGAAGGACCTCTTGGGTTGCTTTACGCTGCAACAGCTGCTTTTTTGACAGCGCGTTGAGGTAACTTTTCTTTGATACGTGCAGACTTGCCGCTGCGATCACGCAAATAGTAAAGCTTGGCGCGGCGAACATCACCACGACGTTTAACTTCAATGCTGGCAATCAAGGGGCTGTAGGTTTGGAATGTACGCTCCACACCTTCACCACTTGAAATTTTGCGAACGGTGAAACCACTGTTCAAGCCTCGATTGCGCTTAGCAATCACAACACCTTCATAAGCCTGAACACGCTTGCGTGTCCCTTCAACCACGTTGACGCTAACGATCACGGTGTCACCCGGCATGAAGTCAGGAATCGTTTTACCCAAACGGGCAATTTCTTCCTGCTCGAGAGTTTGAATCAAATTCATTTTGAGCTCTTTCAATTGTCGATCGTACACAACGCTGCACTAAAGGCGGCTTCTATGCTTGGGTTAAAAAAATAAACCAGCAACAACCGCGGCGGGAAGAGGATCGAAAAGCCTTTGATTATATCTTTGTTTTGGGCGTGATTGAAGCCGCAATCTACCCCAGCACCGCCACTCAGTCTGGCTTAGATTCAGGCTGAACAGAGACAAAAATATTAGCTAAAAAGTGTTCATCTTTGGGGCTTAATTTGCCTGCAGCCCTCGCTGCAACGATAAGATCCGGACGGTATTTTTGGGACAGGACCAAACTTTGCTCTCGTCGCCATTTCCCAATGTCAGCGTGATGGCCCGACAACAGAACTGGCGGAACTGACACCTCATTCCAAATTTCAGGACGGGTGTAATGGCCGCAATCCAACAAGCCATCGAGTGCGGGGTTGAAGCTGTCCATTTGATGACTGCCCTCATCGTTCAGCACACCAGGTTGCAAACGCGCAACGGCATCCAACAGTGCAATGGCAGCAATCTCTCCCCCAGACAAGACAAAGTCGCCCAGACTGACCTGAACATCGACATACGCATGAACAAAGCGCTGATCCAAGCCCTCATAGCGACCACAGATCAAAATGGCACCCAAGCTTTGAGACCATTCTTCCACGCCCGCATGGTTCAGCGGCTGGCCAATGGGCGAAAAGAGCACCACAGGCACCAATTTTTCAGAATGATTCTTAAGTGACCTGTCTTGACGAATGGCAACCAAACATTTTTCGAGCGGCTCCGCCAACATGACCATCCCAGGTCCACCTCCAAAGGGTCGATCGTCAACACGGCGGTAAGCACCGTCGGCAAAATCACGCAGTTGCCACAGTTTCAACTCGACGGCGCCTGTTTCAAAGGCTCGCCTGTTGATGCCTGACGTTAAAAAAGGCGCGAACAGTTCAGGGAACAGGGTGATAACGTCAAAGCGCATGGCCTACCCACTCCTGCTCAATAGTCCAGCTGCCAATCAACGGTGATCTTGCGGCCAGGCAGGTCAACGTTGTCTACGAACGCTGAAACAAAAGGAATCATGCGCTCAACAGGGGGCTGTCCTTCTTGCTCAGAAGTTTGAGCAAGGACCAAAACAGTTTGTGGTCCGGTAGACATTAAGTCCTTCACTTGACCCAGGGCCACGCCTTCTCTGTTGAAGACATTTAAGCCCAGCAAGTCAACCCAATAGTATTCATCGGTGCCCGCCGTTGGAAAGCTGGAACGAGGTACAAAAATACGCGCGCCCTTTAAGGCTTCAGCCTGATTTCTGTCGGAGATGTCCAATGAACAAGCCACCACGGTGTCAGCGTGGTCCTTGGCTTCGGTGATTTTCAAAATCACGGGTTTGTCTGTTAGGGCAGCGTTTGCAGCTGCGAACTTTTGGCTGGGCGATTTGTTGCCACCCACATTTCGATCGGATGGCAACAAATACCAACGCTTAGAAGAAAAAAGCGCCTCGGGTGAGGCGCTGTGGGGCAAGACTTTAAACCAGCCTTTGATGCCCCAAGCATCTGCAATGCGCCCCACTTCGATGGCGTCTGCCGGCATATCGGCAAACTCTAACTGGGGTAGCACTGCGAAGCCTTTGGCTGTGCCAAAAACCAATTAAGCGGCTTTGGCTGCAGCTTGCTTGACCAAACGCTGAACGGTAGGTGACACTTGTGCGCCTACGCTGGTCCAGTAAGTCAAACGGTCTTGGACAACGCGAAGGCCTTCTTCGGTGTCTTTTGCGATTGGGTTGTAAAAGCCAATGCGTTCAATGAAGCGACCATCGCGGCGAACACGCTTGTCTGCCACAACAATGTTAAAAAATGGACGGGCTTTAGAACCGCCACGAGAAAGACGAATGACAACCATGATTTATCCTAGGGTGGTGTCGAAGTAGCAAACATTGCCACCTCACAAATTCTTTCAGCGTTTGAGACACGCAACTGGCCACCCGGCCAGTGACACACTGAAAAGCCGCTGATTATAACCCGGAGTTTAGGAATGCCCACCATACGCCCAAGCGAATCCTCAGACATGGCCGCCCTGACCGCCATTTACCAACATCACGTCCTGTATGGCACGGGAACTTTCGAAATTTCAGCCCCCTCCCTCGAGGAGATGAGCGCCCGACGGGACGATGTACTCAGCAAGGGATTCCCTTATTTGGTCATCGAAGCGGGTGGGAAAGTACTTGGATTTTCATATTGCAACTGGTTCAAAGCTCGACCCGCCTACCGGTTTTCGGCAGAAAACTCCATTTACCTCGCACCAGAGACGTTCGGAAAGGGCTGGGGGCGGCTGCTTTTGGCTGAATTGTGTCGTGCCGCAGAATCGGCGGGCATTCGAAAATTGATTGCCGTCATCGGCGATTCCGCCAACGCTCGCTCAATCGGCGTCCACGCGTCGGTTGGCTTTCAGCACGTTGGCATTGTGAGCGGATGTGGCTGGAAGTTTGATCGATGGTTGGACATTGTCATGATGGAAAAAGCTTTGGGTCACGGCCAAGCCCTTTCTCCTGAATAATGAGCACCATGAAAAATAAAACATTGGCCGTTTGGCTTACTTTGTTTGGCGGACCATTGGGACTGCATCGATTCTATCTGCGAGGTTTCACCGACATTTTTGGCTGGCTGCTACCCATCCCGACAGCAATGGGTTGGTATGGCATCCAAAGAGCGCTCGAATTAGGGCAAGACGACCCCACCAGCTGGTTGCTGATTCCTCTTCTTGGTTTCACCATTGCAGGTTGCGCATTGAATGCCATCATTTATGGCCTGATGCCAGTTGAAAAATGGAATGCAAATTTCAATCCGAGCAGCTCTGACAACGAAACTAATGGGGCCACCGGTTGGCTTACCATCTTCGGCGTTGCCACGGCATTGCTCCTAGGTACCACAGTGCTCATGGCCAGTATTGTTTTTAGTTTTCAACGCTATTTCGAGCACCAAATTGAGGAGGCTAGGGCCATTAGCCAAGGCACTCAACCTCAGCGATAGGGAATTTTTTGAACGGTCTGCGACCTGACATGAATCAATTCACTTGGGCTCACCAGATGCGGGGCCAATTCACTCAAGGGCATTAAAACAAAGGCTCTTTCACGCATCCGAGGATGCGGTACCGTCAAAAAATTGCTGTCAATCTGGGCGTCACCATAAAGCAAGACATCAATGTCCAAAGTTCGTGGCGCGTTTTGATAGGGGCGCACACGGCCGGCTAGATTTTCGATGGCCTGACATGCGATAAGAAGATCAAATGCGTTCAGCCGAGTTTTGACATGCAGGACGGCATTGATGAAGTCAGGCCCCTTGGCGTCCAAGGGCTCGGATCGATAAAAAGAGGAACAAGCATCAAGCTGTGTTTGCGGCAAACTGCCAAGCGATGTCACAGCATCCTCAAGGGCTTTTCGAGCGTCCCCTAAATTAGCACCCAGCCCCAAGAAGACCGAAACCATTTCGCGCTCTGGCATCAAATTCTGCTCACCTTAATTAGCATCAACAGGTGGCGAGTCACCCGTGGCGGTGGGCTTTCGCCTTCGCGGCGCTCTACGTGCTTTGGCAGCGTTTGGCGATGATGACAGTGGCTTTTCAGACTTCGCTTGCTGAATCAAGTCTTCTCGGGCAGCGTCATCGGCCAAACTGAACTCTTGCCACCAATCGGCCAGGGTGAGTTCAACTTCACCCACTTCAGCGCGAAGACGAAGGAAATCAAAACCAGCCCGGAAGCGAGCCTGCTCAACCAAGCTGAAAGGGGTGCTGCCAATGCGTTTTTCAAAACGTGGCTGCATCATCCAAATTTCACGCATGTCAGCAGCTAACTTACCCCGACCCGAGACATCACCAATACGGGCCTCAAATACCTCGTCAATCGACTCCTGCAAAGCGGGAAATGGGGGAACTCGCTTGCTCAAGCGTGAATCCCATCCAACTTTGACATCAGCCCACAGCACACAGGCCAGCAAGAAACTGGGCGCTACTGGCTTTCCCTCACTGACGCGGCGGTCCGTATCAGCCAATGCAGCTTTCACAAAAGGTGTCTCGACCCTTTCGACAACCACATCCAACAATGGATAAATGCCATGCTGTAATCCCAACTGTTGCAATTGTGCGACCGAGGCCAAAGCATGACCTGTTTGCAACAACTTGAGCATTTCGTCAAAAAGGCGACTTTGCGGAACATCTTCAAGCAGACGCAACATTCCACTTAAGGGCTTGGCCGTTTTGCCTTCTAACTTAAATCCCAGCTGACTTAATTTGGCTGCAAACCGCACTGCACGAATGATGCGCACAGGATCCTCGCGGTAACGTGCTACTGGATCGCCAATCATGCGCAAAATCTTTTTCTTTGCGTCTTGCATACCACCGTGATAGTCAACCAAATACTGTGACTCGGGATCGTAGTACATGGCGTTGACCGTGAAGTCACGCCGTGTTGCATCCTCATCTTGCGGCCCCCAAACGTTGTCGCGCAGGACACGTCCACTCGAATCCACCGCATGCTTCATTCCAGCCAATTCGGATTTACTGGTTCGCTCGTTGCCCTTCACTTGTTCTGCAGCACGGTTGTCAAGATGTGCGCGGAAAGTTGAAACCTCAATCACTTCGTGCTCACGTCCTCGGCCGTAAACCACATGAACAATGCGAAATCGACGACCAATGATGAATGCTCTTCGAAACAGGCCTTTAACCTCCTCTGGCGTTGCATCAGTGGCCACATCAAAATCCTTCGGACTCAAGCCCAAAAGCAGATCTCTGACAGCACCGCCCACCACATAGGCCTCGAAACCAGCATCCTGCAATGTTCTCACCACATTGATAGCACGCTCATCGACAAGTGCCGGGTTGATGCCGTGGACAGCGGCGGGAATTTCTACCCGTCGACCGAAATTTGTTGTAGCAATAGAGGACTGCGGCTTGCCTAATATTTTTTGAATGAATTTTTTGATCATGAGAAAAGTTGAAGTATGCGCCAGCCTCGATCGGTCGCAAGTTGGCGCAAACGCGCATCCGGGTTGGTCGCTACCGGGTTCTGTGCTTGTTCAAGCAAAGGCAGATCGTTCATTGAATCAGAATAAAAAGTCATTTGAACATCTGACCAAGTTTTCTTTTGTGCCTGGAGCCACTGTGCAACCCTGAGCACCTTACCCGCTTTAAAAGACGGCGTTCCTTCTATTTCACCTGTGATCCATCCTGACTTGTCTCGCGCAAGTTGAACAGCAATCAATTCCGAAATGCCAAATGCTTTTGCAATGGGGCGGGTTACAAATTCATTGGTTGCGGTCACGATCATCACCCGATCTCCTGCATCCTGATGTTGCTTCACCAGATCAAGCGCTGGTTTGCGAATTTGCGGCAAGATGATTTCTCGCATGAACTGATCATGGGCAATTTTCGCTTGCTCTGCTCCTCGCAATCGAACGGCTTCTGTGGCGAAACGAACATAGTCATGAATATCCAAAACGCCTGCTTGATAATCTGAAAAAAACTGATCGTTTCTCTCTTTGAAAGTAACTGGTTCAGTCCAGCCTATTTGGTTTGTAAATTCACCCCAGGCGTAATCTGAATCAATGGGCAACAAAGTTTGGTCTAGATCAAAAAGGGCCAGTTTCATGTGTTCTCCAACATGGCCTTGATCAGCGGAATGGTGATAGCTCTTTGGGTTTGCAAAGCATACTGGTCCAGATGATCAAGGAGTGTCATCAAACTGCTTAAATCACGAGAAAATCGAGTCAGCATGTAAGACATGACCTCATCACTTAAAAATAAACCGCGCGAATCTGCTTCTTGTCGCAACACAGACCGCCGTTCAGGATCAGTTAAAACTTGAAGCGAATAGACATGCCCCCAACCCAATCTTGATCGCAAGTCATCCCTCAATTTCAAATCAGCGGGGGGCAAACCACCCGCCGCCAAGACCCACCTAGGCTCCCCCGATTTGGGGGTCAAGGCGTTGACAAACCAGTTGAAGGCTGTCTGCTGTTGCTCAAGGTTGTAAAGATGAACATCGTCCATTAACACCGCATTCCAAGATTCATCAAAATTCAAATGGGCTCGTTTGCTGGCATCCATCCAACCGACTGACAGCCCTTGTTTTTTCAGTGAGGCAAACACAGCAGAAAGTAAATGTGTTTTTCCTGAGCCGCTGTCTCCCCACAGATAGGTGGGAACAGGACTGGGCCGAATGCTGGATGTCCACAACCTGAGATGCTGAAGGGCTGCCATATTGGGCCCAGCAAAAAAACTGTCCAGGCTTTGAAGCGTGTGGACACCAATGTCCAAGGCCATTTGCTTCATGCGTCAGTACCTTTGTACAAATCGCTTTCAAAAAATTGAGCCTGCAATCGACGCAGTGCCACCAAGATCACAGCACTTGCAGGCAAGGCCACCAAAACACCCACGAAGCCAAACAATTGTCCTAATGCCAAAAGCGCAAAGATCACGGCCAAGGGGTGCAAACCAATTCGTTGCCCCACCCACTTGGGTGTTAACCAAAAACTTTCGAGCAACTGTCCTGCGCCAAACACAATGGCCACCATCAGCACCGCTTTGATGGAAGCGAATTGGAGCAAACCAGCCAGAAGTGCCAGCATCAATCCCATGCTGAAACCCAAATAAGGCACACACACAGCCAGCCCCGTGAAGACCCCAATCGGCAAAGCCAATTCAAGTCCAAAGAGCGTCAACCCCGCCGCATAAAAAACAGCCAATGCCATCATCACCCACAGTTGTCCGCGCAAATATTGACCCAACACTGCATCACACTCTTGCATGAAGCTGTCAAAGCTTGGCCGCCATTTCAGAGGCACCCAAGCTAAAGTTAGAGTCACCCAACGGTCCCAATCGGCTAACAAATAAAACAACACCACAGGTATCAAAATCAAGTTACCCATCGCGGCGAGTGCAAAATTTCCGCCCATCTTGAGAGACGAAATCAGAGGCTCCACCCAATCTTCACGATTTGAACTCAGGTACTTCACGGTCTGACTTTTGAGCAAACTGACATCCAGCGTCAGCCCCACACCCAACCTGTCTAACCAAGGGTTTAAGTTGGCTGCCAATCGATCCAGCAAAACCGGTAATTGCTGCTGCAGCAACGGAATTTCTTGGGTCAAAATGGGCACCAGCAACAGCAACAAGCCAAACACACCCAACAAAGCAACAAATTCCACGCAAACCACCGATAGCCAGTGAGGCAAGAAAGGCAGCCATTTTCTGAGTTGCAACACCTGTGGATGCAATGCATAGGCAAGAACAGCTGCCACAGCAAAAGGCACGAGAACGGGCCCCAACAACCACAAAAGCAGGGCCACCAAGGCAGCAGCACCCAATCCTATGGACAGGCGTTTGGAGGGTGTGTTCATAAGCATGTGGCGATGGGTCTGAAAAGAATATGGAGTAAATGGCCAATTGGGGCAACATCAGTCATTGCCCCGCCTTAAAATAAGCTTGATTTTAGTCCCCCCTCACACCTTCCTCACAATTCCCTTCATTTTCCTCATGAGCTCAACTCCCCTTTCCTACAAAGACGCTGGCGTCGACATCGTTGCTGGCGACGCTTTGGTCGAACGTATCAAGCCTTTGGCCAAAAAGACCATGCGAGAGGGCGTTTTGGCTGGCATTGGCGGATTTGGTGCTTTATTTGAGGTTCCCAAACGGTACAAAGAACCTGTTTTGGTTTCAGGTACTGATGGGGTGGGAACCAAGCTCAAGCTGGCATTTGAATGGCAGATGCATGACACCGTCGGCATTGATTTGGTGGCCATGAGCGTCAATGACGTTTTGGTTCAGGGCGCAGAACCTTTGTTTTTCTTAGACTATTTCGCCTGCGGCAAGTTAGACGTCGAGACGGCTGCCGCCGTGGTGGGTGGCATTGCCAATGGCTGTGAAATGTCGGGCTGTGCGCTCATTGGTGGAGAAACTGCCGAGATGCCCGGCATGTACCCAGCAGGTGAATATGATCTTGCAGGATTTGCTGTTGGCGCTGTTGAAAAATCAAAAATCCTCACAGGCCTTGACGTCAAACCTGGCGACATCGTGCTTGGCCTTGGGTCGAGTGGCGCGCATTCCAATGGTTTCAGCCTCGTGCGCAAATGCATTGAGCGTGCGGCAGGTCAATTGCCAAAGACTTTAGACGGCGTACCCTTCAAAAAAGCCATCATGGCGCCTACACGGCTTTACGTGAAATCTGTTCTTCATGCCCTGACGCTCCACCCCATCAAAGCACTGGCCCACATCACAGGCGGTGGTTTGTTGGAAAATATTCCGCGGGTGTTGCCCCAAGGAACCGCAGCGCACTTACAAAAAGGCAGCTGGCCTCAGTCCGAGCTTTTTGCATGGTTGCAAAAAACTGCAGGCATCGATGACTCAGAGATGAACCGAACTTTCAACAACGGGATCGGCATGGTGGTGGTCCTTGATCCAGGCCACGCTCAAGCTTGCGCGCAAACTCTTCTCGAAGCGGGTGAAAAGGTTTACCACATTGGCCTCATTGCTTCACAAGGCAACGGTGCGCAAGTGGTCGTGCATTAAAGTCTGTCGCCTACTCGCTTTGAATTGAGGCCAATCGCAGCTTGATACTGGGTGCATCGCTTGCGCTCGGTGAACTCTCTAAATAATGAAGTAAATCTGAACGAGCTTGATCATGTCGGCCCAGTTCTATGTACACCAAGCCTCGGTCTCGCCACTCAATGAGGGCATCAGGATTCAAAACAATCAACCGGTCCAAAACACCGATCAGACGAAGCCAATCTTCTTGGCTACCAAATATTTCTTTGAGATTTCTCAGCATCCTTCCCAAGATCTCTTTGGGAGGCGCTGCTTGTAAGAACAGTCCAAGCGGTGTGTCCATGTCCCCTGATGTTCCCATGTGAGGTCTAAAGGGGGCCAGGCGTTCTGCCAAGTGATCCAAACCCAAGGAATCCCCAGTCAAGGGGTCCATCACGACCAAGCCATCAGGCAAAGTGACCTTGACAAGAAAGTGACCTGGGAAAGAAACACCTTCGGCATGAATGTCCAAGGCTTGCGCAAGCTCAAGCCAAATGACGGCAATTGAAATAGGTATGCCGCGGCGTGTTTTAAAAACTTCGCTGAGATAGCTATTTTCGGGGGCATAAAAATTATTGCTGTTGCCCGAAAAACCAAGTTCGTTGTAGAAGAACTGATTCAACACAGATAATTTTTGGATGGGTTCCGCATGACGCTTGATGCGGCGCTTGAGTCGAACCAACAAAGCATCGCAGGTTGCCAAAACGTCCTGCACGTCTAAGTTCGGCTCCTCATCTTGTGCAATGCAAGCAGCCGCCTCTAGCAAAGGAAATTCTTCGTCAGTTTCAACCAAACTTTTGAAATAACTGAGGGGTGTCACGGTGTCAAAAGAAAAATTCATGGCTTTGTCTTTAGGTCATCGACGCAAAAAGGTTTTCAAACGCAAGCCCGCTAATCTTAAACAAGCAAAATAAACCACAGCGGAAGCAAGCAGCACCAAGGCCATGGCGCCCAAGCGCCAAAGCACCTGATGCCGCCATGCCAACCATTCAAACTTCAGGCCAACATAGTACAAGCCACCGGAAAGTAACACCGTGGCAAACAAGACTTGAAGCAAAAACACGCCCCATCCGGGCAATGGCTTGATCACACCCCTTCGATACAGGCCAACAAAAAGCCAAGCAGCATTCAACAATGCCCCCAAGCCAATAGACAAGGCCAATCCGGCATGTGCAAGGTAGGGCACCAAGATTAAATTCATGACTTGCGTGAACAACAAAACAAACACCGCAATTTTGACGGGTGTTTTGATGTCTTGACTGGCGTAATAACCAGGCGCCAATACTTTGATGGCCACCAACCCCACCAAGCCTACACCGTAACCCGTGAGGGCCATGGTCGTTTGCTGAACATCTTTGTCGGTGAACGCGCCGTAGTGGTACAAAACAGAGACCAAGGGTTGAGAAAAGACCAACAAAGCTGCAGCACATGGCAGCGCCAGCACAACCACCAAGCGCAAACCCCAATCCAACATGGCCGCATATTCAAGGTGATCGCCTTTGGCTTTGGCTGCAGCCAATTGAGGCATGAGCACAGCGCCCAAGGCAACACCCAAAATGGCCGTGGGAAACTCCATCAATCTGTCTGCATAGGTCAACCAACTGACACTGCCAGGCGCCAAGTGAGAAGCAATTTGCGTGTTAATCAGCAATGAGATTTGGGCCACGCCCACACCCAACAATGCGGGCAGCATCAAACTGGCAATTTGTTTTGATGCGGGGTCTGCCGCCGCCTCCTGAAGCCGCGACCATGTCAGGCCTACCTTTGGAAGCAGTCCAATTCGGGACAAAGCAGGAACTTGCAGACTGAGTTGAAGAATGCCGCCCGCCATAACGCCCAAGGGAAGCGCATAAATGGCTTCAATGCCTTGATTTTTCAACCAAGGCGCCAACAACCAAGCCGCAAGAACCATGGCCAAATTCAGCAAGACGGGTGTTGCTGCCGGGATGGCAAACCTTTTCCAAGTGTTCAATATGCCCGCAGAAAGCGCCACCATCGACATGAACCCAATGTAGGGAAACATCCAACGGGTCATCTTGACTGCTGCACCGTAGGCTTCTGGTTGCTGTTGCAAACCGCTGGCCATTGCCCAAACCAAAAATGGGGCGGCCAAAACGCCCAAAAGACTGAGAATCAACACTGCCCACGCCAATAAGGTAGCAACATGGTCAATGGCTTTTTTGGTGGCCGCCTCACCGTGTTGGGCCCGACTCGCCGCTAAAACTGGCACAAAGGCTTGGCTGAAAGCGCCTTCTGCAAACAATCTTCTGAATAAATTTGGAATACGAAAGGCTACATTGAAGGCATCTGTCAATGCGCTGGCGCCAAATGCAGACGCAATCAAGAGCTCCCTGACCAGTCCCGTGATGCGGGAAGCCAGAGTCCAAAGCGAGACGGTGGATGCTGATTTAAATAAGCTCACGCCCAGAGTGTAGCGACTCGAAGAAGGGCCTGTCAGGCCCCTTGTCACTGCCTCATTTTGACTGATACAATAGTCGGCTTTGCTGACAACATCCTCAGACAACAAGGATACTTAAAATGGCTTCTGGAAAACCCAAGAAAAAGAACCCGCGCCTGGCATCAGGTCGCAAACGCGCACGTCAAGACGTGAAACTGAACGCAGCGAACACCTCACTGCGCTCTAAATACCGCACCGCTGTCAAGAACGTTGAGAAAGCTGTTCTTGCCGGCGACAAAACCAAAGCAACTGAACTGTTTGCAAAAATGCAAGCCGTTGTGGACACCATTGCCGACAAAGGCATCTTTCACAAGAACAAAGCAGCTCGCGACAAGAGCCGCTTGTCAACCAAGGTCAAAACCTTGGCCCTCGCCTGATCAATTGATCATCAGCCCGGCACCCTCTGGGGTTGCCGCCGTTTGAAACGGGTGCGCTGTCAGCAAAGAAAAGCAAAAAGCCGTCTTAGGACGGCTTTTTTGTGGGCGCTTACCGCTTCAAGGTCCATCAGGTCCCACATGAAGACGCTGCGGTTTGATCGGGTAAAAGGCAGGCTTCCGAGACTTGCAGATCATTGTCTTTGGCAAAGCTCATGAGGAAATCCCAAGCCATGGGTTCATACCCTCTGAGATCCGTGTTCACAACCACGCACTTGATACCGCCCAAAGTTTGAGGGATGCACCAAGGGGAATAACTCAAATGGCTACCCGGTGTGGCGCCACCGGGCCTAAACTGGCCCATCACACCAGCCAAACGTTCAGCCCAGTCACTGGGTCTGAAAGTGCGGCCATCCAAGGTGATTCCTTGAATCAAGACTTCTTTGGCGTTGTTGGAAACCATCGATCAGAGGTTGTGAAAATTCGAGGGCACGCATCAGGGATCGCCTAGATGCTGCATTGCACAAGTATTGTATCTTATATAAGAGTTGACTCTTATTTTCTAGCTCTAAAATCTCACCTCAGCGGCCCTTTCGTTGGGCCAATTTCTTTTGACAGGAATTCTCAGTATGCCCGCCTTCATCGAAGCCACTTCGCCGCACACCATGAACACTTATGGCCGATTGCCAATTGCAATGAGCCATGGTCAAGGTTGCCGCTTGTGGGATGTCAATGGCAAGGTCTATTTGGATGCACTCGGTGGCATTGCTGTCAACACCTTGGGGCACAATCACCCTGAATTGGTGCCTGCCCTGCAAGATCAAATCAGCAAGATCATTCACAGTTGCAATTATTACCACGTACCGAACCAAGAAAAATTGGCCGCCAAGTTGGTCGAACTTTCTGGCATGACCAATGTATTTTTTTGTTGCACGGGTTTGGAAGCCAACGAAGCCGCCATCAAACTGGCACGCAAATTCGGACACAACAAGGGCATTGAAAAGCCAGAAATTGTGGTTTACGAAAAGGCGTTTCATGGGCGCAGCATTGCAACTTTAAGCGCGACAGGCAATACTAAAATTCAGGAAGGCTTTGGTCCTTTGGTTGAAGGTTTTCTGCGCGTCCCCGTGAACGACATTGCCAGCTTGAAACAAGCAACAGAAAACAATTCCAATGTGGTCGCTGTCTTTTTTGAAACCATACAGGGTGAAGGGGGAGTGAACCCCATGCACATGGATTACTTGCGTGATGTCCGCGCACTGTGCGATGAAAAAGATTGGCTCATGATGATTGACGAAGTTCAATGTGGAATGGGCAGAACTGGTAAATGGTTTGCACACCAATGGGCAGGCATCAAAGCAGACGTGATGCCACTCGCCAAAGGACTGGGTTCAGGCGTGCCCATTGCGGCCGTTGTGGCCGGCCCCAAAGCTGCCCACATCTTCCAACCTGGCAATCACGGCACCACTTTTGGCGGCAATCCATTGGCCATGCGAGCGGGCATTGAAACCATTCGCATCATGGAAAAAGATGGCCTCCTTGAAAATGCGGCGCGTGTGGGTGCCCACCTCAAATCTCGCTTGGAAAAGGGGCTGACTGGCGCAGAAGGCGTGAAGGAAATTCGAGGCCACGGACTCATGCTGGGCATTGAGCTCACAAAGCCCTGCAGCGCACTCACCCAGCGGGCTGCTGATGCAGGCCTGCTGATCAGCGTCACGGCTGACACCGTGATTCGCATGGTGCCGCCCTTGATCATGACGCAAGCTGAGGCCGATGAAGTTGCAGATATTTTATTGCCCTTGATCCACACCTTTTTAACGGAGTAGTCTTGATGAGCACTCATCCACTTGCCAAGCAACTTCGGCATTATTTGCAATTCACCGATCTCACTGCGGAAGAATATGCGCATGTTTTCAAACGCGCTGCTTTCATTAAAGCCAAGTTCAAAAACTACGAAAAATTCCAACCCTTGACCGACCGCACCTTGGCGATGATTTTTGAAAAGGCCTCGACTCGCACGCGCGTGAGTTTTGAAGCGGGCATGTATCAATTGGGAGGCTCAGTGGTGCACCTCACCACAGGCGATAGCCAATTGGGACGTGCAGAACCGATTGAAGACAGTGCACGCGTCATCAGCCGCATGGTTGACTTGGTGATGATTCGAACCTATGGTCAAGACAAAATTGAAAAGTTTGCAGCGCACTCACGCGTCCCGGTGATCAACGGCTTAACCAACGAATTTCACCCCTGCCAAATCTTGGCCGACATCTTCACTTTCATTGAGCATCGAGGCTCCATTCAGGGCAAAACCGTCGCTTGGGTAGGG
The DNA here is from genome assembly GCA_947476015.1 of Comamonadaceae bacterium. GTDB lineage: Bacteria > Pseudomonadota > Gammaproteobacteria > Burkholderiales > Burkholderiaceae_C > Limnohabitans_A. The sequence goes on from CANJOS010000015.1 coordinate 14,289, forward strand.
GATGGCAACAACATGGCCAACACATGGCTCCAAGCAGCAGACTTGCTGGGCTTCAAAGTCAACCTCAGCACGCCAAGCGGCTACGAAGTAGACCCTGCCGTGGTAGGTGTTAGAACGCCGGCCAGTACGCAATTTTTCAATGATCCCATGCAAGCCTGTGAAGGCGCCGACTTGGTCACCACCGACGTGTGGACCAGCATGGGCTATGAGGCTGAAAACGACGAACGCAAAAAAGCATTTGCAGATTGGTGTGTCGATGAAGACATGATGAAGGTTGCCAAGCCAGATGCTCTTTTCATGCATTGTCTGCCAGCCCATCGGGGTGAAGAAGTGAGTGCCGAGGTCATCGATGGCCCCCAGTCAGTGGTGTGGGACGAAGCAGAAAATCGGATGCACGCACAAAAAGCCCTCATGGAGTTTTTGTTGCTTGGAAAAGTTTAAGGCCCTGCGTAAAGCCACGGCACATCAATCAATGGCTCCCCCAATGCACGCATGACCAAGTTACGGCCCCATCGCAGTGGGCCTTGCAAGTGAAAGATATGACCATTGCGAACAGATGCTTGCTGTACTTTGGCATTCCGAGCCCAACGAACTTTGGCATACAACTTCCACCTTTGTGAAACCGGTAAATCTGAGCGTGCCCAGCAAGTCGCCAAGACTGCAGCATCCTCAATGGCCATACCGGCACCCTGCGCCAAGAAGGGACGCATCGGATGTGCCGCATCTCCCAACAAGGCAATCCTTCCCTTGGCCATCTCTTCCGGTCCTTGGAGCGGCGGTCTATCACACAACGGCCACAGACGCCATGCGGGCACAGCATTCAAAACCTCCTTCAACTCCGCATGAACAGGCCCCATGGCCAAATCTAAATCGCGCTTGTTTGCGGCATGGTCCCATTTTTCAAGCGATTCGGGCGATTGCCCTTTGACCACCACCACCAAATTCAGAAAGCCCCCACCTTTCACGGGGTACAACACCACATGAACGCAAGGCCCTACCCACACCGTGACATTTTGCGTACGTAACTTCTCGGACAATTTCTCCATGGGTAAAAGTGCCCGGTAGGCCAGTAAACCAGTCGCACGGGGCAATGTGGGTGCGACCACATACTGACGCATGTCACTCCACAAACCATCAGCACCCACCACAGCCTCAGTCATGTGTGTTTCGAAAAATCCTTCAGGCAAGCTTCTGCCATTCACGGTAACACCTTGGTCATCTTCCTTGATCACCTCAATTTCTCTGTGCAACTGAAGTTCAGCAGCACCTGAACTTGATACTTTTTGAAGCAAGAGCTGATGAAGGTCGGCTCGATGAATGGTCAAATAGGGAGCGCCATAGGCTTGCATGGCTCTGTCGGCCAATCGAAGCGCACCCAAAGTCTGGCCAGATTGAGAATCTCTGAGCTCCAATTTCTTGGGAGCAAAGGCAAGCGCTTCAATCTCTTTTTCAAGCCCCCAGGCAAACAGCGTCCGAGTGACATTGGGGCCCATCTGAATGCCAGCGCCCAGCTCGCTGAAAACTTTGGCGCGCTCAATCACTAGGGGCTTTGCACCTTGAGCGGCGCAGGCCAATGCTGCAGCCAAGCCGCCAATGCCACCGCCTGCGATTAACAAAGATTTTTCCACGGGTGAATTTTGCATTGAAGCTCACAAGAAAACATGAGTTACATCAAAAAAGCCCAAAAGACAGAGATCTTTTGGGCTTGGGTCGAATGCACCTGACAGAAATTTAAGCGGCCACGCCTCTGGCGACCTCTGCATACTCTTCAATCTTGTCGAAGTTCAAGTACTTGTAGATCTGGCTGCCGTCTTTGTTAATTTCGGTCATGCTGGACTGATACTCCTCCGCGCTTGGAATACGACCCAACTTAGAGCTGATGGCGGCTACTTCAGCGGATGCCAAGTACACATTGGCATTTTTACCCAAACGATTTGGGAAGTTGCGCGTGGAGGTAGAGACCACCGTCGCACCTTCGCGCACCTGGGCTTGGTTACCCATGCACAAGGAGCAACCTGGCATTTCAGTGCGAGCACCAGCAGCGCCAAATACGCCATAGTGACCTTCTTTGGTCAACTCTGCCGCATCCATTTTGGTGGGGGGTGCAACCCACAACTTCACAGGAATATCGCGGCGGCCTTCGAGCAACTTAGAGGCAGCGCGGAAGTGACCGATGTTGGTCATGCAAGAGCCAATGAACACTTCGTCAATTTTGGTACCCGCGACTTCAGACAACAACTTGGCATCATCGGGATCGTTAGGGCAGCACAAGACGGGCTCTGTGAGTTGGCTCATGTCAATTTCAAGCACATGTGCGTACTCAGCGTCTTTGTCTGCTTCCAGCAAATTGGGATTGGCCAACCACGCTTCAACTGCCTTGATTCGACGCTCTAACGCGCGCTTGTCGTTGTAACCCTGCGCAATCATGTTTTTCATCAACACAATGTTGGAGTTCAAATATTCTTTGACAGGCTCAGGATTGAGCTTCACGGTGCAACCCGCTGCCGAGCGCTCTGCAGAAGCATCTGAGAGTTCAAAAGCTTGTTCCACTTTCAAATCGGGCAAGCCTTCAATTTCCAAAATACGGCCAGAGAATTCATTGATTTTGCCGGATTTGGCAACGGTCAACAAACCCGCTTTGATGGCGTAGTAGGGAATGGCGTGAACCAAGTCGCGCAAGGTGATGCCAGCTTGCATCTTGCCTTTGAAGCGCACCAAGATAGACTCAGGCATGTCCAAAGGCATCACGCCAGTGGCTGCACCAAAGGCCACCAAACCTGAGCCAGCAGGGAAAGAAATGCCAATCGGGAAACGGGTGTGTGAATCGCCGCCGGTGCCCACGGTATCGGGCAACAACAGCCGGTTCAACCAACTGTGGATCACACCATCACCCGGGTTCAACGACACGCCACCCCGATTGCTGATGAAGGCCGGTAATTCGTGGTGCATTTTCACGTCCACTTTTTTGGGATAGGCCGCAGTGTGGCAGAAGGATTGCATCACCATGTCCGCTGAAAAGCCCAAACACGCCAAGTCTTTCAACTCATCACGCGTCATGGGGCCTGTGGTGTCTTGTGAACCCACCGTGGTCATCTTGGGTTCGCAATACACGCCTGGACGAACGCCCTGACCTTCTGGCAAACCGCAGGCGCGGCCCACCATTTTTTGTGCCAACGTGAAACCCGCCTTGGTGCTGACAGGCACCTTTGGCAAGCGGAAGAGTGTGGATGTCGGCAAGCCTAAGAACTCACGCGCCTTGACTGTTAGAGAACGCCCAATGATCAAATTGATACGGCCCCCGGCACGCACTTCATCAAACAACACTTCGCTTTTAAGTTCGAATGTAGAGATGGTTTCACCGTTCTTCACAATCTTGCCCTCGTAGGGCAAGACATCAATCACATCCCCCATTTCCAATTTGGACACATCCACTTCGATGGGCAAAGCGCCAGAATCTTCTTGCGTGTTGAAGAAGATCGGTGCAATTTTGCCGCCCAATGTGACACCGCCAAAACGCTTATTGGGCACAAATGGGATGTCCTCGCCAAAGCCCCAAATGATGCTATTGGTGGCAGATTTGCGGGAAGAGCCTGTGCCCACCACGTCACCCACATAAGCTACCAAGTGACCTTTTTTCTTCAACACTTCAATGAAGGCCATTGGGCCGCGCTTGCCATCTTCTTCGGGCTTGAAGGCTGCATCAGGGCGTGTGTTTTTCAGCATTGCCAAGTAATGCAGTGGAATATCAGGACGGCTCCAAGCATCTGGTGCGGGTGACAAATCGTCGGTGTTGGTTTCACCAGGGACCTTGAACACAGAGACCGTGATTTTCTTCGCCACTTCGGGCCTTGAAGTGAACCATTCAGCATCGGCCCAGCTCTTAATCACTGAACTGGCACTGGCGTTGCCAGCTTTGGCTTTTTCAGCCACGTCATGGAAAAAATCAAACATCAGCAATGTTTTCTTCAAGCCCTCAGCCGCCACCGAAGCTACCTCTTTGTCATCGAGCAAGTCAATCAAGGGCTTCACGTTGTAGCCACCCACCATGGTGCCCAACAATTGGGTTGCCTTGGCTTTATCGAGCAAGGCAATTTTCACATCGCCATGCGCAACAGCTGTTAAAAAAGACGCTTTGACCTTGGCTGCATCGTCAACACCAGGCGGTACACGGTGGGTTAACAAATCCAACAAGAAGGCGTCCTCACCTTTGGGTGGATTTTTAATGAGTTCAATCAATTCTGCAGTTTGAGTTGCATCCAATGGCAATGGTGGAATTCCAAGAGCGGCGCGCTCGGCAGTATGTTCACGGTAGGCTTTCAACATATTTTCTCCTGTCTAACTAAATGAATTTAAAAATCAAAATTTCTCAAATCAAACAACTCAGCGTTGCCTTGCCGACCCGAGGTTGCTCACATCGATCAATGCAGGTGGCGGATTAAGCTTCATCTCTTTGGCAACGGCCACTTGGTCGGGATGCGCACACTCGTCCGCCAAGCGACGACCTTTTTTCTGATCCATGAGCATCGATTTATTGGCAAGCTGCAACCAGACTGCACCCGCTTTTTCATCTTCCAATCGAATCGCACCTGTGCTTGTGGCCACAGGTCGCATGCGATATTTGTAGCCCTTGCCTTGTAAATTGAAATAGCCAGGTGCATTCGCATCAGCTGTCATTCGGACTGAAGCCCCCAACTCGCATGGCATGTTTCCAACATGTACACGTTCAGCAATGCTCAATTCGTGGGACGCCAAAGGCTTTTCAGCTTTGGCATTTGATCTAGGCTGTGTCTTCGCATTTTGCTGCGCTTCACTGCCCACCATGACAAAAAACAGGCTCAAACACAACAGCGCAAAACGAGCATCCTTCAGACTATGCATGACGTTCCCCAAAAAACATTTGCACAGAATCAGGCAGATGGCGGCCGGTTTGAAAAGCGCGTTCTAAAACGTGCCAGAAAAATCGATAGCTGGCCCGATCATGCAACTGCCCGCCATGACTTACAGGCGCCCAATCAGCGTGGATTGCAGCGTCAATCAAACTGGCGGCCTGTTCAACTTCATGGACTGTAGGCGCCATGGCCTCTACAACAGGCCGTATTTGACTTGGATGAATGCTCCACATGCGGGTGTAGCCCAACTCTCTGGCTGCTGCGCTTGCAGCAGTTTTGATGGCTTGTAAATCACTGAATTCTGTCACCACACAATGCGATGGCACTTTGCCATGCGCATGACACGCACTGGCAATTTCCAATTTGGCACGAAGAACCAAGGGGTGCGTAAATTGACCCTGAATGCCCATACCCGTTGAAGGAATCGCACCACCGTGTGAGGAGACAAAATCCATCAAACCAAAACTCAATGATTGAACGCGCGGATGTGCTGCAATTTCAAAAGCATGGTGAACAGCAGTCGGAGACTCAATCAAAACATGCAGTGGCAGATGATGAGCGCCAGCAAAGTCCAGCGCTTTCACAGCGGCTTGAACGTCTTGCAGTCCTTCAACTTTGGGCACCATGACGTGCTTCAACTTTGAGTGACATGGGCGAACAATCAGTTGGACATCATCAGCAAATGAAGAGTGATCGACGGGATGAATTCGAACGGCTACTCTGGCCTCAGGTGCTGAACTCAAAGCCATTTCTTTGACCAAATGAGCATGCTCGATTTCGCCGCCAACAGGTGCGCCATCTTCACAGTCCAAGGTCACATCAAAGACGCAGGCACCGAACTCTTGGGTCATTTCAGCCTGCAGTTGCAAGCTTTTGCGCATCCGCACTTCGACACCGCTGTAGTGATCGCAGACAGGCAAAATCATGCCTGCTGCTTGTGACCCCAAGAGAATGTCGCGCGGATGCTTCACAAAATTGTCTGCTGATTAGACCAAGTGAGCCACACCAGCTTGCTCGTCTGTCAACTCTTTCAAAGTTTTATCGATGCAAGTTTGGCTGAAGGAGTCAATTTCCAAACCTTCAACCACTTTGTATTCGCCGTTGGCGCATGTGACGGGAAAACCGAACATGACGTCTTTGGGAATGCCGTACCAACCTTGTGAGGGAATGCCCATGGTGACCCAATGACCGTTGGTGCCTAAGGCCCAATCGCGCATGTGGTCAATCGCGGCGTTGGCAGCAGAGGCTGCTGACGACAAACCACGTGCCTCAATGATGGCTGCGCCTCGCTTGCCCACGGTGGGCAAGAACACGTTGGCATTCCACTCTTGGTCGTTGATCATGGTCTTGACAGATTCACCATTGATCGTGGCAAAACGGTAATCGGCGTACATGGTGGGTGAGTGGTTGCCCCAAACGCACAATTTCTGAATGTCTGCAACAGCCTTGCCAGTTTTGGCCGCTATTTGTGAAGCAGCGCGATTGTGGTCCAAACGCAGCATGGCAGTGAAATTAGAAGGCTTCAAATCAGGCGCACTCTTCATGGCGATGTAGGCATTGGTATTGGCAGGGTTACCGACCACCAAAACCTTCACATTGCGTGATGCCACAGCGTTCAGGGCCTTGCCTTGTGCTGTGAAGATGGCGCCGTTGATGGCCAACAATTCTGCGCGTTCCATACCCGGGCCGCGGGGACGTGAGCCCACCAACAACGCGTAGTCTGTGTCTTTGAAGGCTGTCATGGGGTCAGAATGAGCTTCCATGCCCGCGAGCAAGGGGAATGCGCAGTCGTCCAACTCCATCATCACACCCTTCAAAGCTTTTTGGGCTTTTTCGTCGGGAATTTCAAGCAATTGCAAGACGACTGGCTGATCTTTGCCCAACATTTCGCCGGATGCGATGCGGAACAACAGTGCGTATCCAATTTGACCAGCGGCGCCTGTGATGGTGACGCGAACGGGTTTTTTGCTCATGGTGTGAACTCCAGATAGTGATAAGAAAACGGACCTCGCCGACCACATCCCGACATTCACTGCCGACCGGGTCATCTGGAATTTCCAGACAGGTACACATGCGATGCGTACGGGCAAACAGCTTTGGAGTTTACTCGCGAAAACTCTGAAAAGTCAATTTGTCTTATGTCTTATATAAGATATCATTGCCTCACCTTGTGCCTTCCCCTCCAAGGGGCCCCTGACATGACATCCCAAGCTTTTTCTTTAGATGCCAACGGATTGCCCGATTCCACTTCGGCGCCTGCGTTCAGCCCTTTGTACCAACAAATCAAAGGTTTGATTCTCCAAAGTTTGCAATCTGGCGAGTGGAAACCAGGCGAAGGTATTCCCAGTGAAATGGATCTGGCCGCAAGATACCGTGTCAGCCAAGGCACCGTTCGAAAAGCCATCGACGAACTGTCCAGCGACAACCTCCTCATCCGCCGTCAAGGCAAAGGTACGTTTGTAGCCACTCACGCCGCACATCAGGTTCAGTATCGTTTTCTCAAACTCATGCCCGACCTTGGCAACCCTAAAAGTGAAGTCCCTGCGCAACGCAAAATCATTGACTGCAAAAGGCTGAGGGCCAGTGCCGACATTGGGCGCGTCTTAGCTTTGAGGGCTGGCGATGCTGTTTTGCAAGTGCGGCGGGTCCTGTCTTTCGCAGGAGCCCCAACCATTTTGGAGGACTTATGGCTACCCGGCGCCCCATTCAAAGGATTGACCGCAGAAAGACTGAGTGAATATGACGGCCCCATGTACGCCCTGTTTGAAACTGAATTTGGGGTACGGATGGTCAGAGCCGAAGAAAAAATCAAAGCAGTTGTTCCAGATGCGGCCCAATGCAAACTGCTGGAAATCAAGCCCCAGACCCCCCTTTTGAGTGTAGAAAGAGTCGCCTACACCTACAACGATACCCCGATGGAGCTTAGAAGAGGTTTTTATCTCACAACGTCACACCACTATCACAACGACCTGAATTGACGCTGAAGCGACTGTCCTGATGACCTGAGTATTCAGAATTGCGAATTCTTCTTGAAATTCTCATGTCAGTTTGTTGCGTTGCAATAGAATTCGCCTCACTGCAGTCAAAAAAGACAGTGCTGTTACCTAAGAGGAATTAAAAATGACCGAAACCGCCCGACAAAGGCCCGAATTTCGAAACATCAACGCCATCAGCGATTTACCGACCTACCGCCTTCCCGCTGCCGGCTGGGTTTCCATTCTTCACCGCGTCAGCGGTGCCCTGATGTTTGTGCTGATGCCTTTCATCATTTGGATGTTCGACAACTCCATCACTTCCGAAATTTCATTTGCCAGTTTTACCGCGGCTTTCAACGTCGGGATTGGCTTTGTTCCTGGCTGGTTCATGAAATTGGTGGCCTTGGCCATCATTTGGGCTTACTTACACCACTTCATTGCCGGTGTTCGCCATCTCTACATGGATGCTATGCATGCCGTGACCAAAGAATTTGGCAAATCATCGGCCATCTTGACCCTGACCCTCAGCCTGAGTCTCACAGTTGTGCTGGGTGCCAAATTGTTTGGCCTTTACTAATCAGGACACCAAAATATGTCAGTTAATTACGGTTCCAAACGCGTCGTTGTTGGCGCTCACTACGGCATTCGCGACTGGTTGGCACAACGAGTCACCGCATCGCTCATGGCCGCATTCACTTTGGTGGTTTTAGCGCACGTCATTTTCACCAGCGGGCCCATTGGTTATGAAGAGTGGGCCGGTATTTTTGCGGCGCAGTGGATGAAGTTTCTAACTTTCACCACCATCATTGCATTGCTCTATCACGCATGGATTGGTATTCGTGACATTTGGATGGACTACATCAAGCCCGTGGGCCTGCGACTGGCGTTGCACGTCGCTTCCTTGGTATGGTTGATCGGCTGTGCCGGTTGGGCCATACAAGCCCTGTGGCGTCTTTGATTCTGTTCAGAAGAAACGTTTTTGCAGTCTCTGAACCCTCCTTCTCTCAAACAAGATCTCACACACAATGACTTACACCAAAGACAAGATCGCCACACGTAAATTTGACGTCGTGATTGTCGGCGCCGGTGGCTCCGGCATGCGAGCTTCATTGCAACTGGCACGTGCCGGATTGAATGTGGCTGTGCTCTCCAAAGTGTTCCCAACACGCTCACACACTGTCGCCGCACAAGGCGGCATTGGCGCCTCACTGGGCAACATGTCCGACGACAACTGGCACTACCACTTCTACGACACCATCAAGGGCTCTGACTGGCTAGGCGATCAAGACGCCATTGAATTCATGTGCCGTGAAGCGCCCAAAGTTGTTTATGACTTGGAGCACATGGGCATGCCATTCGATCGCAACCCCGATGGCACCATTTACCAACGCCCGTTTGGTGGTCACACTGCCAACTATGGCGAGAAGCCTGTTCAACGGGCTTGCGCTGCAGCTGACCGTACCGGTCACGCCATGCTCCACACTTTGTACCAACAAAATATCAAAGCCAAAACCAGCTTCTTCGTGGAATGGATGGCGCTCGACCTGATTCGAGATTCTGAAGGCGATGTGATGGGCGTGACTGCGCTCGAGATGGAAACTGGCGATCTGCACATTTTGCATGCCAAGACTGTTCTGTTGGCGACAGGTGGTGCAGGTCGTATTTTTGCAGCATCTACCAATGCCTTCATCAACACCGGCGATGGTTTAGGCATGGCCGCACGCGCCGGCATTCCTTTGGAAGACATGGAATTTTGGCAATTCCACCCCACTGGCGTGGCAGGTGCTGGCGTGTTACTGACAGAAGGATGCCGTGGGGAAGGCGCTATTTTGCTCAACAGCAACGGGGAACGCTTCATGGAGCGCTACGCCCCCACATTGAAAGACTTGGCGCCTCGCGACTTCGTGTCGCGCTCGATGGACCAAGAGATCAAAGAAGGCCGCGGCTGCGGCCCTAACAAAGACTATGTCCTTTTGAAACTGGACCATTTGGGCGCAGAAACCATTCACAAGCGCCTGCCTTCAGTCTATGAAATTGGCGTCAACTTCGCCAACGTCGACATCACCAAAGAGCCTATTCCAGTGGTCCCCACAATCCACTACCAAATGGGCGGCATTCCCACCAACGTTCATGGCCAAGTGGTCACGCAAACAGCCAGCAGCCACAATGCAGTCGTCAACGGCTTGTATGCCGTGGGTGAGTGCTCATGTGTCAGCGTTCACGGCGCCAACCGTTTGGGCACCAATTCTTTGCTCGACTTGTTGGTGTTTGGCCGCGCAGCAGGCAATCACATTGTTGATTTCGCCAGCAAAACCAAATCACACAAAGACCTGCCGAAAGATGCCGCCGAGCTCACGCTGGCACGTCTCAACCGTCTGGAGGGACGCAAAGGCGAGTACGCCCAAGACGTTGCCAACGACATGCGGGCATCCATGCAAAAACATGCGGCCGTGTTCCGCACACAAGAGAGCATGGACGAAGGCGTTCAAAAGATTGCTGATATTCGTGAGCGCGTGAACGCCATTGCCCTGACCGACACCTCCAAGGTCTTCAACACGGCACGCATTGAAGCGCTTGAAGTTGAAAACCTCATTGAGTGTGCTCAGGCCACAATGGTTTCTGCAGCAGCACGCAGAGAATGCCGTGGCGCCCATACCGTGAGTGACTACGAGCGCCCAGCAGATGATCCCATCGCGCCTTTGGGTCGCGACGATGCCAACTGGATGAAGCACTCTCTGTGGCACAGCAATACCAACAGCATGTCCTACAAACCCGTCAACTTGAAACCCCTGACAGTGGCCTCTGTGCCACCCAAAGTTCGGACTTTCTAAATTCCTTAAGGTTGAAAAATGACTAAACGTACTTTTGAAATTTATCGCTACGATCCCGACAAGGATGCCAAGCCTTACATGCAAAGCATCGAGGTAGAGTTGGACGGTCATGAGCGCATGCTTTTAGACGCCTTGATGAAATTGAAAAAAGTAGACCCCACTTTGTCCTTTCGCCGATCCTGTCGTGAGGGCGTATGCGGCTCCGACGCCATGAACATCAACGGCAAAAACGGTCTGGCCTGCTTGACCAACATGTTGACCTTGCCCGGGAAAATTGTTCTGAAACCACTGCCTGGACTGCCTGTTGTTCGTGACTTGATAGTCGACATGACGCAGTTTTTCAAGCAATACAATTCCATCAAGCCCTACTTGATTAACGACACCATCCCGCCAGAAAAAGAGCGTCTGCAAAGCCCTGAAGAGCGCGATGAACTGAACGGCTTGTACGAGTGCATCTTGTGCGCCAGCTGCTCAACCAGCTGCCCCAGTTTCTGGTGGAACCCCGATAAGTTCGTGGGACCCGCCGGCTTGCTTCAAGCCTATCGGTTCTTGGCTGACAGCCGAGATCAAGGCGCTGCTGAACGCCTCGACAATTTGGAAGACCCCTACCGCTTGTTCCGATGCCATACCATCATGAACTGTGTCGACGTGTGCCCAAAGAACCTCAACCCCACCAAAGCAATTGGTAAGATCAAAGAAATGATGATGCAACGCGTCATCTAATTTGAAGGCCCTGAAAAATCTGAATTTTATGGGAGACGAACTGCTTGATGGATTAGATCGCGATGCACCTTTGGGTGAGCGCGCTCTAAGCAAACTTCGTTGGCGCTGCCGGCGTGGCTTGTTGGAAAACGATCTTTTCATTGAACGATTTTTCAACCGCCATGCATCCCTTATGACAGTTGGGCAAGCACGAGGCATGTATGTTCTGATGGACCTGTCAGACAACGATCTGATGGACTTGTTCATGAAGCGCAAGCCCCTTGGGTCTGAAATTGAAACTGAAGAAGTCAGCGAAGTGCTGAGCATGCTGATGGCATGAAGATTGCCAAATAAATTTTTCAAACAAACCGATTTTTGAATTGACCGTTTACAAGAGGAAAATGAATCATGAAACTTGCTGACAACAAAGCAACACTGTCGTTCAGTAACGGCAGTCCCAGCATTGAAATGCCCGTTTACAGCGGCAATATCGGGCCCGATGTGATCGACATACGCAAGCTCTACGGCCAAAGTGGCATGTTCACTTATGACCCTGGCTTTTTGTCAACAGCCTCTTGCCAATCGGCCATTACTTTCATCGATGGGGACAAAGGAGAACTACTGTATCGCGGCTACCCTATCGAACAATTGGCCAACCATGGTGACTACCTGGACACTTGCTACTTGCTCTTGAACGGTGACTTGCCAGACGCCAAGCAAAGTTTTGATTTCCACAAGTTGGTGAACAATCACACCATGGTGAACGAGCAAATGCAATTTTTCTTGCGTGGCTTTCGCCGTGATGCACACCCCATGGCCGTATTGACCGGCTTGGTCGGCGCCTTGTCTGCTTTTTATCACGACAGTACAGACATCAACAATCCAGAGCACCGCGAAATTTCTGCCATCCGCTTGATTGCCAAATTGCCAACTTTGGTAGCGATGTCTTACAAATACGGTGTGGGCCAGCCCTTCATGTACCCACAAAACAGTCTTTCCTACTCAGGCAATTTCTTGAGAATGATGTTTGGTGTCCCTTGCGAAGACTACGTCGTCAACCCCGTGCTTGAGCGCGCACTTGACCGAATCTTCATCTTGCACGCAGACCACGAGCAAAACGCATCCACGTCCACAGTCCGTTTGTGTGGCTCCTCCGGTACCAACCCCTTTGCTGCGATTGCAGCGGGCGTGGCTTGCTTGTGGGGCCCTGCTCACGGTGGCGCGAACGAAGCTTGCTTGAACATGCTGGACGACATCCAAAAAATGGGCGGCATCTCCAAAGTGGGAGAGTTCATGGAACAGGTCAAAGACAAAAATTCTGGCGTCAAACTCATGGGCTTTGGTCACCGTGTTTACAAAAACTACGACCCGCGTGCCAAACTGATGCAAGAGACCTGCAACGAAGTATTGGCTGAACTGGGCTTGGAAAACGACCCCTTGTTCAAATTGGCCAAGCAAGTTGAAAAAATCGCACTGGAAGACGACTATTTCGTATCACGCAAGTTGTACCCCAACGTCGACTTTTACTCCGGCATCGTGCAACGCGCCATTGGCATTCCAGTGAACCTTTTCACTGGTGTATTTGCTTTGGCCCGAACTGTGGGCTGGATTGCACAGCTGAATGAAATGATTGGTGACCCCGAGTACAAAATCGGGCGTCCCCGTCAATTGTTTACGGGCTCACCCCGCCGTAACGTTCCCGGCGCGAAATAATCTTTTCGCCGCCTTTAAGAGCCCGCGCGATCCGCGGGCTTTTTTCATGCATTCAGCTTAAAATGCAAAGCTTGACTCTAGGAAGCACCATGTCACGTACGCTTTACGACAAAATTTGGGACGAACACGTCGTCCACACTGAAGAAGACGGCACATCCGTCTTGTACATTGACCGTCACTTGGTCCACGAAGTCACCAGTCCCCAAGCCTTTGAAGGTTTGCGTCAGGCTGGGCGAAAAGTCTGGCGCGTCAGCTCCATCGTTGCCACCGCAGACCACAACACGCCCACCACAGGCTGGGAGTTGGGCTACGACGGCATTACCGACCCCATCAGCAAAGAGCAAATTACCACGCTTGACAACAACATTGCTGAATTTGGCTCGGCAGCCTTTTTTCCATTCATGTCAAAGCGACAAGGCATCGTTCACGTCATTGGCCCAGAAAACGGCGCCACTTTGCCAGGCATGACGGTCGTCTGCGGCGACTCTCACACCTCCACCCACGGAGCTTTTGGCGCCTTGGCGCATGGCATTGGCACCAGTGAAGTTGAGCATGTCATGGCCACCCAAACTTTGCTCGCCAAAAAAGCCAAGAACATGCTCATCAAGGTCGATGGCAATGTCGCCAGGGGCATTACGGGCAAAGACATTGTGTTGGCCATCATTGGCAAAATTGGCACCGCGGGTGGTACGGGCTACACCATTGAATTTGGTGGTGCCGCCATTCGGGCTTTGTCGATGGAAGGTCGAATGACCGTTTGCAACATGGCCATTGAAGCTGGCGCGCGCGCCGGTTTGGTGGCGGTGGACGAAAAAACCATTGAATACGTCAAGGGCAGATTGCTGTCCCCCACCGGCGTGGAATGGGAACACGCGGTGACTTACTGGAAAACTTTGCAATCTGATGCCACCGCGCATTTCGACGCTGTTGTTGAAATCAATGCCGCCGACATCGTGCCGCAAGTCACCTGGGGCACCTCACCCGAAATGGTCTTGGGCATCAATGCCATCGTGCCAGATCCTGACAAAGAAAAAGATGCCAACAAACGCGGCGCAATTGAGCGCGCACTGACCTACATGGGACTTGAACCTGGCAAAGCACTCAACGACATTTTTGTTGACAAAGTTTTCATTGGTTCCTGCACCAACAGCCGTATCGAAGACATCCGCGAGGCGGCTGCCGTGGTCAAAAAATTGGGCCGAAAAGTTTCAAAAACAGTGAAGCTTGCCATGGTGGTGCCGGGTTCAGGCTTGGTCAAAGAACAAGCAGAGCGCGAAGGTTTGCACGAAGTTTTCAAGGCTGCAGGATTTGAATGGCGGGAACCAGGTTGCTCGATGTGCTTGGCCATGAACGCCGACCGTCTTGAACCCGGTGAACGTTGTGCCAGTACCAGCAATCGAAACTTTGAAGGCCGGCAGGGTGCAGGTGGCCGCACCCATCTGGTCAGCCCCGCCATGGCTGCAGCGGCTGCCATTCATGGTCACTTTGTGGACGTTCGCCAGTTTGCCTGAAGGCGGCTAACACGCACATCTTGAAACGAACGATCAAGGAACACACATGCAAAAATTCAATGTTCACAAAGGTCTTGTGGCCCCGATGGACCGCGAGAACGTCGATACAGACGCCATCATTCCGAAGCAATTTCTAAAGTCCATCCACAAAACAGGCTTTGGCCCTAACTTGTTTGACGAGTGGCGCTACTTAGATGCTGGCTATCCAGGCCAAGACCCTCACAGTCGCAAGCCCAACCCCGACTTCGTGCTGAACCAATCACGTTATCAGGGCGCCTCTATATTGTTGGCCCGCAAAAACTTTGGCTGTGGTTCATCCCGCGAACACGCGCCTTGGGCCATTGACCAATACGGCTTTCGGGCCGTGATTGCACCCAGCTACGCTGACATCTTCTTTAACAATTGTTTTAAAAATGGTTTGCTGCCCATTGTTTTGCCGGAAAACATTGTTGCAAAACTGTTTGATGAAGTGGCCGCCTTTCCAGGCTATCAACTCACCATCGATCTAGATCGTCAAGTGGTGGTGCGCGCTCAAGGAGATGAAATTCCTTTTGAGGTTCAAGCGTTCCGCAAATACTGTTTGATCAATGGCTTGGACGATATCGGCTTAACTCTGCGTTACGCAGAAAAAATCAAAGCATTCGAAGCTGAGCGCTTGACCACCAAGCCTTGGTTAGCGCACGTTGCTTAATTCGAAATCTTCGCTTGCTTTCATTTTATTTAAGCCATTCAAAGTTATCAAAGAAAACACACCATGAAAATTGCAGTTCTGCCGGGTGACGGCATTGGTACCGAAATCGTTGCAGAAGCCGTCAAGGTCTTGCATGCGCTCGACTTGAAGTTCGAAATGGAAGAAGCTCTGGTGGGCGGCGCCGCTTACGAAGCACATGGTCACCCCCTGCCTGAATCCACTTTGAAACTTGCCAAGGCATCAGACGCTATTTTGTTTGGTGCGGTGGGTGATTGGAAGTACGACAAACTCGACCGTCCTTTGCGCCCAGAACAAGCCATTTTGGGCTTGCGCAAAAACTTAGGCTTGTTTGCCAACTTTCGCCCGGCCATTTGCTACGAGCAATTGGTAGGTGCCTCTAGTCTCAAGCCAGAACTTATTTCTGGCCTCGACATTCTCATCATTCGAGAACTCACAGGTGACATTTACTTTGGCCAGCCACGAGGTCGCCGAGTGGCCACCGATGGTCACTTCCCTGGGGCTGAAGAAGCCTTCGACACCATGCGTTACTCACGCCCTGAAATTGAGCGCATTGCCCATGTGGCCTTCCAAGCTGCCCGCAAGCGCAGCAAAAAAGTAACCAGCGTTGACAAGTCCAATGTGCTTGAGACTTTCCAGTTCTGGAAAGATGTGGTCACGGAAGTCCACAAAGAATACCCCGACGTTGCACTCGATCACATGTATGTCGACAACGCCGCCATGCAACTGGTGAAAGAGCCCAAAAAATTCGACGTGGTGGTCACAGGCAACATGTTTGGCGACATTTTGTCCGACGAAGCCTCCATGCTCACTGGCTCTATCGGCATGCTGCCATCGGCCAGTTTGAACAGCAACAACCAAGGCTTGTACGAGCCAAGTCATGGCAGCGCGCCCGACATTGCGGGCAAGGGCATAGCCAACCCATTGGCTACAATACTGTCTGCTGCCATGATGCTTCGTTTTTCATTGAATCAAGCGGCATCCGCCGATCGCATTGAGACAGCGGTGAAGTCTGTTTTGGCTTCAGGTTTGCGCACGGTCGACATCTGGTCTGAAGGCACTCAAAAGGTCAGCACCCGCGAAATGGGCGAGGCCGTCGTGAAAGCCATCACGAAATCGACAAAGAGCTGAAAGCTCATACTCGTCATGCCCTTCCGGCTCGACGAGTCGGAATCTCAAAATTAAATTGAAAGGGTGATGACATGAAATTGGTAGGACTTGTGGGTTGGCGTGGCATGGTCGGTTCCGTTTTGATGGACCGCATGCAAGCCGAGGGCGACTTTGGTTTGATCGAACCGGTGTTCTTCTCAACCTCCAACTCTGGCGGAAAAGCTCCCGCCATGGCCAAAAATGAAACAGCCCTGCAAGATGCCTTCAATATTGCTGCACTGAAACGTTGCGACATCATCATCACCGCCCAAGGCGGCGACTACACCACCGAAGTATTTCCTAAGCTCCGAGCGGCAGGCTGGAATGGTCATTGGATTGACGCCGCCTCCACCTTGCGCATGGACAAAGACGCCATCATCATTTTGGATCCGGTCAACATGTCCGTCATTCAAACTGCGTTGAAAAAAGGCGGTAGAAATTGGATTGGTGGCAATTGCACAGTCAGCTGCATGTTGATGGGCGTTGGCGCTTTGTACAAAGCGGGTTTGGTTGAATGGATGAGCACTCAGACTTACCAAGCGGCCTCCGGTGGCGGTGCGCAACACATGCGTGAATTGCTCACTCAATACGGCACTCTGAATGCTGAAGTCAAAGCCTTGCTTGACGACCCCCAAAGCGCTATTTTGGAAATCGATCGCAAAGTGATCGCCAAGCAACGTCACCTTTCGGGCGCTGAAACCACCCATTTTGGCGTGCCACTGGGCGGCTCCCTCATTCCTTGGATTGACAAAGACCTGGGCAATGGCATGTCGAAAGAAGAGTGGAAAGGCATGGCTGAAACCAACAAAATTTTAGGCCTAGGCGAAGGCTTCAGCGCTGCTCCTATTCCTGTGGACGGATTTTGTGTGCGCGTCGGTGCCATGCGTTGCCACAGTCAAGCCCTTACCTTCAAGCTCAAAAAAGACGTGCCTGTGGCCGACATCGAAGCCATGATCGCTGCAGACAATCAGTGGGTTAAAGTAGTTCCCAACACACGTGAAGCCACCTTGCAAGACCTGACACCTGTGGCGGTGACCGGTACCATGACCATTCCGGTGGGCCGCATTCGCAAATTAGCCATGGGGCCAGACTATGTGGGAGCCTTCACCATTGGCGATCAATTGCTGTGGGGCGCTGCAGAACCTTTGCGCCGCATGCTGCGTATTTTGTTGGACGCCTGATTCACACACGCTGGCCCCATGTCCCCTCGCCTTTCCTCCATTGCCAGCTGCTTTTGCCTCATCGGTTTTAGCCTTAGCGCGCATGCCCTGACATTGGCGGGCATTGAAGTGAAATCATTCAAGGGAGAAGCTCTTCGCGCCGAAATCAGTGTGATTCAAACCTCAGCTGAAGAATGGTCTGAACTCTCAGTGAAGATTGCCGCAGCGGAACGGTTCACTCAATTGGGCTTGATTTACACACCCGCTGTGGGTCAATTGAACGCAAGACTCATTGAAACACCACAGGGCCTCAAACGCATTCAAATTTCTGGCCCTCAAAACTTTTCAGATAACTTTGTCGACTTGCTCCTTGAGGCGCAAACGCCTTCTAGCACATGGGTCAAAGCTTTTACCTTGATGCTGAAGGATCCACCCACTCAAACTCAAGTCACGGCTCAGCTTCCCATTTCTGCGGCTTCACAACTCAAGATCACGATACCCTCCCCCGCCGAACACATTGTGCAACGCGGTGAGAATGCAAGCCAAATCATTCAGCAATGGCTCAAAGAGGATATGAGCACTCAGCAGATGCTGGTGGCGCTCTTAAAAAATCAGCCTGACGCCTTCATTGAAGGGAATGTCAACTTGTTGCGCGCTGGCGCCACTCTCAAGGCCCCAACATCCACAGCGGTTCGTGCCATTCACCCAGAAGATGCGCGTCTATTTTTGGTCGCCCAGCAAAAAGAGTTTTTAGCCTATTCGCAAGCAACAGCTCAAAACACCAGCCTCATCAAAGGCCAACATTCGACGCGACAGATTTCTGGAAAAGTGGGCCTCGAGGACAGTGCGCCCAAAGAAACCGACGTCACCACCGATCAACTGAGACTCACGCAGGCAAAAATTGAAAAGCAAAATGCAGAAACTCGACTGGCAGCGCAACGTGCACTGCAAGAGGCTCAAAAGCAACTAGAAGCTTTGCAGAGCAATGTCAACCAGCTGGTCAAATTAACTTCGCCGACACCGGCACTGCCCATTCAAACTCAGACTCAGATCAAGGCCCAATCGCAATCATCAGACTTGGCGCCAGGCTGGTTAAATTTGAACAGATTGTTAGATTCTCAAAATCGAAACGCTTACCTTTGGGCTGCATTGACCCTGCTGGGTGTTTTAACGGTATGGGCGGGCCTTAAAATTCAGAGTCGCAAAGCGAATCAAGCTCTGAGCACCCTCATTCCAACGGCCTTGAATTCCGGTATGACCCTCGCCGATCGAAATGACAAACTTGAATTGCCTGCTGAAATTACGGCCTTGAATTTGAATTTAGGAATCAATTCACACCCTACCGAATTTCAAAAAAGTTTCCGCTCTCCCAGCCACACTGAGACACGTCAGTGAGAATCGCTTTGGGCATCACCTACAACGGTCAGTCCTATCAAGGTTGGCAAAGCCAAAGCACGGGCCTTACCATTCAAGACAAATTGGAAAAGGCCCTCAAAGAATTCACCACTCAAAAAGTCACCACCCTCTGCGCAGGCCGAACCGATGCGGGTGTGCATGGTTTGATGCAAGTGGTTCACTTTGACACGCCCCTTGAGCGCGACATGGCCTCTTGGATGCGCGGCACCAATCGCTATTTGCCAGATGACATTTCAGTCCAATGGGCTCATGAGGTTGCTCCTGAATTTCATGCACGCGGCAGCGCTTTATCGCGCCGCTATGCTTACATCGTTCTGGAGTCTCCTGTTCGTCCGAGCTTGGAACATGGTCGTGTAGGCTGGGTTTACCGCGCCTTGAATGAAGAAGCCATGCGCCAAGCGGCCCAATACTTATTAGGTGAGCACGATTTCACCTCTTTCAGAGCCAGCAGTTGCCAGGCTTTGTCGCCCATCAAAACCCTGATCCGGGTTGAAGTCCACAAACACGGCCCTTACTGGCGATTTGAATTTGAGGGGAATGCTTTCTTGCATCACATGATCCGCAATATTATGGGCTGCATGGTCACCATCGGCCAAGGCTTTCAAGCACCAGAATGGATGGCCGAAGTGATTGCAAGCAAGCGCAGAGATGCGGCTTCACCGACATTCTCTCCCGATGGCTTGTATTTTTTAGGCCCCGTTTATGATACCCAGTGGGGCCTGCCAACCAGCACCCCACCGTTTTTCTGGTTGCCATGACGACTGCCCACAACACTTTCATCAAAATTTGCGGCATCACTCGCGAAGTTGATGTCTTGGCCTGCGTCAATGCGGGTGCCAATGCCATTGGTTTTGTGATGTACCCCCCAAGCGCCCGATACGTTTCACCTGAGCGCGCTGGTGTATTAGCCAAGTTATTGCCCTCTGGCACCCAGGCTGTTCTCTTGTTTGTCAACGCCAGCCTAGAAGACGTCAAAACCGCCTGCAACGCCATACCCAACGCAATGCTTCAATTTCATGGCGATGAATCTCCCGCCGAATGCGACCGCTTGGCCCAAGCTGTGAATCGCCCCTACTGGCGAGCAGCCCGAATTCCCACAGAAAACACCGCTTCATTTGACTTGGTAAAATTCACCCAAGATTATTCAAATGCCAAGGCCATTCTGCTCGACGCTCATGTTGACGGATACGGTGGTGGCGGGAAAACATTCAATTGGTCACAGCTTCCTCCAAACGTCAACGCTCACCTCGTTTTGAGTGGTGGATTGACGCCTGCAAATGTGACCGATGGCATTCGCCTGCTTCGGC